>CAUUKU010000015.1:0-23451 GCA_963545665.1 uncultured Campylobacter sp.
GATACTGATCGGTCTCGTGGGCTCGGAGATGTGTATAAGAGACAGCTCGTAGCTTCGGGTTTGAGAGGTTTGTTTAAAATTTTAGGTTCTTGATCTCCTCGTCGATCTTTTTCATAGCCTCGGTAGGGACGATACCCGTAGGCCACTTATGTCCGATAGGCTCAGGAGCCGCGATAGGATCGGCAGTCTCGGTTAGATTGATGCGGATGCCGTACGGCTCAAGCGCATTTACGAGCTCAAGCTGACCCTGTCTTGCGAATTCCTTGCATTGACCTAGTATGCGCATAGCCTCTTGCGGCCCGTGGAAGCCGTAGCTGTTCTCGCTAAATCCGAAGTCCCAGCGGATATGGGTCTTTCTGTGTAGATAGAGCGATTTTTCCAAGACCTTGCTGATCGCCTCTTTTTGCTCTTTTTCAGGCAGTGAGGAGAACTGCTCTTTTTTGGCCAGCTCGGCGCGAGCAAATTTGATGTCTTGGATCAGCGAAAGAAGCGCATTTTCGCAGCTTCTTAGCTCGAAAGCGTGACGATTTTGAACGAATGAAATTCTATCTTTTAGCACGTCGATGCTTTGCGGGTGGCAAGTTTTGCATGCCGCGTTCAGATCCTTATACGGAGTTTGGATGTTGTGATCCGTGACCTTCTGTGAGCCTTCGCGCTTATACGGCATATGGCAATCCGCGCAGCTTACGCCGCTTCTGCCGTGGATATCCGTAGAGAATAGCTCGGCTTCAGGGTGTTGCATTTTAACGATTTTAGCGCCCGTGATTTTGTGCGTATAATCAAATTTAAAGCCGCCCTCTTTGGCAAACTGCTCGTCGTAGTATTTATCAAAATCCTCGATCTTAAACGGTTTGTCTTTAGCCCAGGAATTCCAAGGGAAGGTTAGAGTTCCCTCTTTGTCGAAATAGTATTCGACGTGGCACTGCATACATACGAAGCTTCTCATCTCCTGTCTGCTGGCTTTTAGACCGCTTTTTGCGTCGGCTTGATAGCCGCGAGCGACCATCGCGTTAACAAAGCCAGGTCTAGTGACTCTTAGGCTCATATCATCCGGCGCGTGGCAATCTGCACAGGTACTGCCGAGCTTGGAGCCATGGATGCTGTCGCCGTGCTTATCCGCGATCTTTTTCATGACGTCGAAATACGGCATGGAATTCATCTTCGTCCACGCAGCTTTTCTCTTCTGACCCTCCTCTTTAGGCATTACGTCAAAATACGGCATAGGCTTGCTCGCAGCAGGCGTAGGATCTTCGGATAGTTTATAATCGGGATCCACTTGAAGCGCGACTAGATAGCCGGTATGGCAGTTTACACAGCCGCCCTTTTGACCTTTGAATGCAGGAAGCCCATGCGCGTTCATATACGCCGCATCGTTTCTTTTAGTCTCGATCTGATCGATCTGAGAATAGTAGTGGGTTCGCGGCTTACTATAATCCACGCCGAAAACGTATCCGTTCCAAAATACGGTCGCAGCGGGCCAGCGGATGATCTTACTATACGGCAAAGAGCCGCCGAACGGCGTTTCTATATGTTCGCTGCCGTTTGGATTTTCTTCGCTTTTTTGCTCCATCGACTTATAGCCGTCGAGCTGAGACGGAAAATTTGCGCCCCATTTTTCAAAATCGGGCTCCGCGTCGCTTACTTTGTTTAGCATCATCGGATAGGCTCTCGACTCTACTTTTTTGTGAGCTATGTCGTTATATAGCGCAAGGATACCCGCACCGAGCGCAATAGCTACCAAAAAAGCAACCGTGTACAACAGTTTGTTACTTTTCATTATTCTTCTCCTGGGATTGTTTTAAAAGTTATGCGCGTGTCCTGCTTGCCTGTGGCAAGATACGCATTTTAATGGTTCGTTGGCGTTGCCGTACTCTTTGTGTTTGCCCGGCAAACCGTCGCCTATGGCTCTTGGATCGATAGAATTTCTAGCATAATCCTTGTGACACTCGATGCAGTTTTCCTGTATGAACTCTTTTTGTTCATCGCTTGCGGTAAACGCCACCGGATTATCTAAAAAAGTGAATGCATAACCGTGCAAGAAACCGTATTTAGCCTTTGCCAGCCATTTCGTTACGAAATCTTTCGGCATATGGCAATCGATACATACTGCGACGTGTTGATGCCCACCCTTCATCCAACTCTCATAAACTTGCTCCATGACGTGACAGTTCTTACAGGCCTCGGGGTCGTGCGTAAGATGCTGAGGACCGTTAGCGAAAAAGAACGTGAAAATTCCAAATCCGCTCGTAAGCCCAATGATCACTAGCAAAGCTATGATCCATTTGGATGCTTTTTTCTTTGCGTTTTGCATGACGGGATTTTTAACCTCCTTGCATAAATTTAAACAAAATTTCAACTTTGATTTAATAATTCTTGCATAATTTTATAGTTTTTGTCTCTTAAAAATATTGATTTAAATCAATGATCGTAAAAATTTGAGCAGCCTCGACATTTAGAGCATTCGTCGTATTATTTTTATATTTATCGCGCACGCAATTTTTACGATTTGCAAAATATCTCAGAGCGCCTTTTGATTTAGCGCCGCTTAAAATTTTATCGCAGGTATGCGCCCTTTAAAAATCTCGCAAAATTTATTCGAAATTTCATCGGCCGGGCTTTCGGTTGCGCTTAAATTACGCAGCGATTTATGCGGCGGTTAAAATTTTACGCAGAGCGAGAATTCCGGCGACCGTGAAGCGCGAAGCCGGTTTAAATTTTGCGCGCCCGCTGCACTTCTAATGCGGTTTGGCGCAGCACGGCCTCTCCGGCGGTTTGCGTTAAATTTTAAATTTAGCCGCGCGCCGACGCACATAATACGCGCGTCTTGTCGTAGCGCCGAAGCGCCGCATTACGCAAGCGTGGAGCATAAAATTTCGCGAGCGCAAATAAAACGGCAAAATTTTATGATGCCGCAAGACGGTGAAATTTTATAAAATTTTACGCCCTATGCGGGCGGAGCTTGATTGGACAGAGTGCGATCGGATCAAAATTTAATCAAGCGGGCCCAACTAGACGGGGTCTAATCAAGCGGTTTAAATCAAACATATCGCATAAAAGACAATCGCCGCGCCCGCACAGCACAGACTAAAATTTATCGCCAAAATTCCGCCTTTGCCGCGCGGATCGACAGCAAAGCGGCTCATTTTGAACGAACGATGGTTGATAGTTTTGCGAGCAAGCGACGGCGTAGAAACTTATTTTGATCAAAGCAGGCTGGGCTTTTTGAGGCTTGACGGATCGATCTTGCAAAGAGCGCGAACAAGCGGCGCAGCCTAAATTCGACCGCGCATAGGCCCATTACGCAAGCACAAACAGCATAGCTCGGTTTAACTTCGCAGGGCCTGGCGGACCCTATCTTATGAGCGCGATGCGAGGTGGAGCGGCATACCGCGCTAAACGTCCACTCGCACGAACGCCCAGTGCATAAACTCCTGCCGCTCATCGCACTTGCCGTCGTTAAAATACTCCGTCAGCCGCGCTTCCTCCGCGCTGCTTAGCTCGCCGCCAAGCATCCAGCGTATCCTTTGGACGAACTCCTCCGCACTGCTCGGTGCGCCGCCGTGGCACTGGGCTTTGATGTAGCTGAGGCTCGGCAAATAGCCCATTTGAAATAAAATATTGATAAGATAGACGAAGTCGGGCCTCTTTTGCACGTCGCGCCCCAGCGCCTGTAAAATCCGCTCATCTACGAAGCTGCCGACCTTAAACGTGATGTAAAGCGCCTTTTTAGTTTTTGAGAGCAGTTTTAGCAATACAGGCTTTAGATCGTCCACCTCGAGGCAGCGTGAGGCAAAAACGAGATCGCACGTAGGCACGTCCGACCAGTCGTCCTCGAAGGCTTTTTGTGCAAATTTTATATTTTTTGCGCCGTAAGTTTGAGCGTTTTTCTCGGCAAACTCGAGCATCTTAGGCGAAAAGTCAAAGCCGTAGATCCGCTCCAGCTTGTCCGCTGCGGCGATGCTAAGCGCGCCCGCGCCGCATGCGAAATCAAGCAGCGTCGAAGCGCCCGAAAAATCTACGCGCGATAAAAAGTCCCGCGCATAGGCGCTTTTCATCACGCCTTCGCTGAAGCTGGGCGCCTTTTTGTCCCAATGCTCGGCCAGCTTTTTGCCGAATGAGCTCTTTGCCTTTTGCGTCTTATAAAGCGCGTCAAAGTCGATCTCATCGTAATTTGAAGCTAAAATCATAACTATCCTTTCTAAAATTTTGCGGGCAGATCGCACCGATTTTTTCGTCATATTTTAGCGTAAATTTTCATATCGTACTCAAACTGCTTAAAATTTTAAACCGTCGAGCAAAAGCAGCGAAACACACCCGCCTTTAAATACTTTGCCTGCCTGCGATCCTTTAAATTTTCACCGAACGATCACAGCTAAATTTTAAATCAAAATTTTTACTCTGTCGCTACGAACACGGAGAATGGATGCCGAAGCTAAGCGTAGAATTTTAATGCAAGCAAGAATACGAATAGCCGGATGCGAGCACAAAAATATACAAGGCGCAGTCAAATACCGCTTGCGGTATGCGCCCTCGCTCGCGCATTTACTTTTCGCGATAGAAAGAAGCCCCGTCTAGGCCCCTACTTTTTCGTAATTTTATAAAGCAAATTTCCGATGCTTTGTATGATCTGCACGAGCACAATCAGGATCACGACTGTGTATGCCATTATATCGGGGCGGAAGCGCTGAAAGCCGTAGCGGATCGCCACGTCGCCGAGCCCGCCGCCGCCGACCGTGCCCGCCATCGCCGTAAATCCGATGATGACGATGAGCGTGAGAGTAATCGCGCCAATGATGCTAGGCAGCGCCTCGACGAACATCACGCGAAAGATGATCTGCGTCTTGCTCGCGCCGAAGCTCTTCGCCGCCTCGATCACGCCGCTATCGACCTCCAGCAGCGCGCTTTCGATAAGCCGCGCGATAAAGGGCGCCGAGCCGATAGTAAGCGGTACGATCGCCGCGGTGGTACCGATGCTCGCGCCGACAAGAAGCTTCGTAAGCGGAAAGAGCACGATCAACAAAATTATAAACGGAAAGCTTCGCAGCGTGTTTATCACGACGTCCAGCACGGCGTAGACGAGGCGGTTTTCGCACAGCCCGCCGCGGCGTGTAAGGATAAGCACGATCGCGAGCACGAGCCCCAGAATAAACGCCAAAGCCGTGCTTACGAAGGTCATATACAACGTCTCCAGCGTCGCGTTTAGTAGCAGCTTCGGAATCGCTCCGCTAAAAAAATTTTGTATCCACTCTATCATTTATATCCTTTCATTTTGTGCCTGCTTGCGCTATATCGAGCTTTTGCACCGCTTTAAAAAATTTTTGAAATTTTAAAATTTACGCCGCAGCAAATTTTACGCCTTAAAATTTTAGCCCTCGCATGGCGGTAAATTTTATGAAATTTTACCGCTTCGAGCCCGTAAATTTAGATGAAATTCTATCTAAATTTAACGCGCGGCTTTAAAACCAAAGCTAAATTTTAAAATTTCAGATCCGTGCGAAATTTCGCCCCGCACTTCAAAAAATTTCAAATTTCTTAAATAGCTTGGGCTCATCCTGCACGATGCCGCGCGCTATGAGGCTTGCTACGACTTCGCGGCTGCAGAGCGTCTCCTGCGGCCACCGGCGCGTATAGCCCTCCCACTCGTGCTTGCTCGTAGCGTCGATGCAGATGCGATCGCCCTGCGTCACAAACACGTCGCGCAGCGCATCGATGCTATTTACGATGCGCCAAACGCTCATGTAGAGGTTGCTCGCATCATTCCCCGCATCGGTAAAAATCAAAATTTTAAAATGCTCGCTAAATTTCAAAAGCCGCCGCCAGCTCCGCTCCACGAGCTCTTTTTTGTCTATGTTTATCAGCACGAGCGGGTTTTTCGTATCGCAAAAGTGCTGCTTAAGCGCTAAAATAGCGGGCTCCTCGCTTTGAAATTTCGCTAGCAGCTCCTCGTCGCTTAAAATTTGCGGCGCCTGCGAGCTTAAATCCGCCGTCGCATCGATACCGAGCTTGCCGCCAAAGCAGGAGTTCGGGCTTGCATGATCGAGCTGATCGCACACGCCCTCGCTAAAAACGAGGCTGCGCGTGCCTATGCGGTTTAGGACGTACTTCGTAAGCGCCTCGTACTCATCTAAGCTCGGCGCGTCCTGCGGCACGAAAACGGCGTGTTTTACGAAGCTCATCTGCCCCACGCCCCAAAACGCATGCATGATCTGTTTGGCAGCAGCAGGGTAGCGCACGGCGATCTTAGCCAAAATCAGATTGTGAAATACGCCGTTTTCGGGCATTTTATAATCGATCAGATCGGGCGCGCTCGTGCGAAACAGCGGCAAAAAGATCCGCTCGGTCGCGTATCCCATAAATTTATCCTCAAGCGGTGGCTTACCCACGACGGTGGCGTGAAATACTGGCGCGCGCTTGTGCGTGATCGCGCTAACCTCCATCACCGGGAATGGCTCTACCGGCGTGTAATATCCCGTGTGATCGCCGAACGGCCCCTCCGGCTCGCTTACTGCGGGATCGACAAAGCCCTCGATCACGTAGTCCGCATCGGCGGGAACGTAAATTTCATTCGTAAGCGATTTTACGAGGCGAGCGGGGCTGCGGCGGATGAAGCCGTAAAGTAGCAGCTCAAAAATCCCCTTCGGTAGCGGCGCCTGACCGCACCAGATATAGAGCGGATCGCCGCCGATCGCCACGGACACGGGCATCTTGCGCCCAGCTTTGCGGTATTCGTCGAAAAAGCCCGCGCCGTCTTTGTGTATCTGCCAGTGCATCCCCAAGCGGTCGCGCCCGTAAATTTGCAGGCGATACATGCCGAGATTTTGCGTTTGCGAGTTTAGATCCTTCGTGTAGACCTGCCCCATCGTGATGAACGCGCCGCCGTCATTCTCCCAGGTCTTAAGCACGGGAAGCTCGCCCAAATCTACATCAGTGCCTAGATGCGCGACCTGTTGGCACTCGCCGCGACCGCTAAGGCGCTTTACAAAAATTTTACGCAGCGAAATTAAGTGCGTCAAAAAATCAAGCTTTTCGCTAAAGCTTTGCGGGCGCTTCGGCTTTAGCAAGCTCTCGATCTCGGCGGCAATCTCGTCAGGTTCGCGACCGAGGATTAAATTTAGAGCGGGGAAGGAGCCGAAAATATTGCTTAGCACCGGCGGCATCCGTTTGCCCTGAGCATTTCGCACGTTCGTAAAAAGCAGCGCCTGCGAGCGCTCGCGCTTAACCTCGATATAGCTTGCATGCGCGATCTCAAGCTCGGTGCCGATCTGCTCCTTTACCTCGCGCAATAGCCCGTTTTCGCGCAGAATTTTAATGTAATCCATCGCCCTCTTTCAATTCAATAATTCCATAATGAGCTCTCGCCATATTATTTATCGCATGCACCGATAGCGCGCAATATGGCGATCATCCCCTCGGCTGCGACATCGTTCACGATCTTGCCGCGCTCGTTAAAGTAATAAAAGTTCATCACCCGCGCACTAAATTTTCGCCCCGTAGGTGCGATGCCCATAAAATCCTGCTTGTGAGTGCCGCTACAAAGCCAATACACCGCTGCGCATCTCTCGTCCGCGACCATGTCCTGCATCGCCCACTGCACATCGGGGAAGCTTGCACGCATCATTTTTACGATCGCATTGTAGCCGCTGCCGCCGTAAAGCGGATCTTTTGACGCTGGCGTGACAAACGGTGCTTCGGGATCCACAAGCTCGTTTAAAAGCGCTTCGTCCGCGGTATTTATCGCCGTCTCAAAGCGCTTCATAGCGGCTTTATTCCGCTCTATTTTATCCTCGTGCGTGGTTTTAGCGCTTGATGCTATCGGCGCGATAGCCGCTACTGCGCCAAATTTAATAAAATTTCGTCTTTTCATACCGATCTCCTTGAGGTTAAAATAGATTTTTTTCTTGCGGTTTTTGATTTAGAAGCTGCACGATCGCGCTCTTTTCCGCAAAAACCAGTGCGTAATGAAACTCCGGTAGGCTCTTTAGCGCGCTTAGCTTATTGAAGCGAAAGTCGATCTTAACGCCGTCTAGGCGATCCTCCCAGCTAGCGCAGACGATAATTTTCTCGCGGAATTTCGCCCGCAAAAACTCCGCCTCGCGCGCAAAAAGCTCAGGATCGCTCTCGGCGATAAAGGCGCGGTAGCTTCCGCCAAGCGAGCTAACGTTAAAAAATCTATCCACAAAAATCGGCTCGAAATGACCGAATGCGCTTAAGTTTTGAAATTTAAAGGGTATGTTTTTGCGCGAGAGATACTCGATCACGCCGCATAGCTCGGGCAAAAACAGCTGCGGAAAGATTAAATTTGAATAATAAAGCCCGCCGAAAACGAAGCTGCTGTAAAATATTGAGCCGCCGTAAAGCAGCCTAAAATCGTCGCTCGCAGGGATCGTGACAGGCGAGATACCGAGGCTTTGCAAAAGCTCAGCATCGGTGGTGAAGTAGGTATTTTTCTCCTTGGCATTCAGCAGGCTGATAAAAAGCTCGCCCTTGCTGCGCGGCGCAAACATCAAATTTTTCGGCACGCTCGTGTAGCGCAGGATCTCGCTTTGCACCTCGTTTATCAGCACGAAGCCGTGCCGCCACGTCTCGCCCAAAAATTTTATTAGACGCACGAACGCCGAGCATAAATTTTCAACCTTGATAAAGGCGATCTCGTCGTTAAGCGGCTTAAAATTGTTATCGAAAATGATCGCGTACGCGCCGTTATCGATCGCGGTGCGCACGTCGCGCTCGTTTGCACCGAGCGCTATGAAGGCGCCCTTTTTTGCGACCTTTGCGGGCTCGATCGCAAAACTCTCGACCGCGGAGATCGCGGGATTATTTAGCATCGTTCCGTTTACAATACGGGTCAAATTTAATAAATTTACCATTACGATTTCCCTACGGCGGAGCTTTTAAGAAGCGCGCTCTTTGCGGCGCGATGCGACTGCTTTGCGGTAGGCGCAGAGATTGCGGCGGCTGCGGTAGGCGTAGCAGTATTTTTTGCGGTACGGCGAGATTTTGCGTTCTGAGATGCGCTTTTAGCCGGTATCGCTTTTGCGCTTGGCGCGGAAATTTTATTTTGCGCGGCGCTTTTTACGGACGCCGATTTTGCGACAGATACAGAAGCTGCGGCAGGCCCGATACTTTTAGCGGTCGATGCGGTTTTTGCGATAGGTACAGGTTTTTTAGCGAGCGGAGATCTTTTTGCGGGCACGCTTTTTGTTGCTGCATTTTTTTTAGCAGAGGCACTTTTGGAAAGAGGGGCGTCTTTTTTAATGCTCGCGCTAGAAACGCTTGCCGTGCACTTTCTGCGCGACGCGGCGTTTGCTTTAGAGCTCTCGCTATCCGTGCTCGCATATTTTTTCGTGCGCTCATCCGTAAATTTATCGGTGCGTGAAAATGAGCGTACAACCGCGCGCGCGCCGAGCTTTGCACATTTTAAAGCGGCGAACTTCGACAGCTCGCAAACGCCTAGCGTTAAAATTTTACGCGCCGCAAATTTTAAAGCAACCCCCGCGCCGAGCTTCAGCGCCAAAGGCGTGGCGCATACAAGCCCGCCCACGCCGATCTTTGCGGCAAGTGAGGAGTTGCGGTAAAGCTTTAAAATTTTATCCGAAGCGGCGCTTTTTTGCGCGCAGAGCCCAGCCGCACCGCAGATAGCGAGCTTCGAAGCCTTGCGCGCTAGAGCCTTCATCGCTAACCTACGATCGCGCCGTTTTTTACGGGCGCGAGAGTGCTAAGCAGCGTGAGACTGCCGTCCTCGGCGCTTAAAATCATGCCCTCGCTGCTATGTTTAAAAATTTTAGCGGGTTTTAAATTTGCCAGCACGCAGATCTGCTTGCCGATAAGTGCGGCGGGATCGTAAAATTTCGCGATACCGCTGATGATTTGACGCGGCTTCTCCTCGCCCAAATCGATCATAAATCGCAGCAGCTTCTCGCTGCCCTCTATGTTTTCGCACTCCAAAATCGTGCCGACTTTTATAACGCATTTTTTAAAATCATCAATTTTGATTTGAGCCTCGATTGTCCCGCCTTTGGCTTCTTGCGCCGTAGCGCCCGAGCCGGAAGCGTTTGCGTTTAAATTTGGTGCGCCTTTTGGCGCGGCGTCTGTGCCCGAACAGCTTGCAGAATTTACAGCGCCATCCAGCCTATCGTAGTCCGCCTTCGGCATCAGCTCGTGATCGATCTTGGTAAAAAGCGGCTCGCACGGCTTGGCCTTAAAATCTAAAATTTCGCCGCGAAGCACTAGCTTCTCATAAAGCGGAGTGGATATTTCAAAGCCCAGCGTGTCCGCGATACGTGCCGCCGTCTTCGGCATCGCGGGGCTTAGCAGCACGGCGACTTTAGCCAGAATATTTGCAACTAATGCGACGAGAGCCAGTGCCTTAGGCTGCTCGCCGTTTTTCATCAAATTCCACGGCTCGTATTTTGCGATCGAAGCGTTCGCAAGAGCAAGCGCCCTCCAAAGCTCCTCTAAGTATCTATTGGTAGCGACCTCTTCAAGCGCGCTAAGCGCGGCGCTCAGATAGGAGTTCGCCTCCTCGATCTCGGCGGTGAAAAATTTCATCACGTCTTTGGAATTTATGATGTAATCCGAGTATTTCGCGCTCATGCCGACGATGCGGCTGAGCAGATTTCCAAGCTCGTTGGCAAGCTCGGAATTTACGCGGTTGATGATCGCTTTTTGCGAAAAATCGCCGTCTTGACCGAACGGTACTTCGCGCAGTAAGAAATAGCGAAATTGCTCCAGCCCGTAGGCGTTTGCGACCTCGCGCGGATCCACGACGTTGCCCAGGCTCTTGCTCATCTTTTTGCCGTCGCGCGTCCACCAGCCGTGAGCTGCAACGCTGCGTGGCATATTTAGTCCCAGGCTCATCAAAAACGCAGGCCAATAAACAGCGTGAAAGCGCAAAATGTCCTTGCCCACGATATGCAGCGCGTCGCCCCAATACTCCATCCGCTCGCCGCCCGCGCAAAATCCGAGCGAGCTAAGATAATCCATCAGCGCGTCCAGCCAAACGTAAATCACGTGTTTCGGATCGTTTAGCTCGGGTGGAATTTTAACGCCCCAATCAAAGCCCGTTCTCGTGATCGAAAGATCCTTCAGACCGCCTTTTACGAAGCTTACGACCTCGTTTTTTTTGCCTAGGGGTAGGATGCACTTTTCGTCCTCATACCATTTTAAAAGTCTGTCTGCATAGGCGCTAAGTCTGAAAAAATAGCTCTCCTCTTTTAAAATTTTAGTCTTTTTGCCGCAGTCCGGGCAATATTCGCTGTCGATTAGCTGATTGGAAGGGAAAAAACTCTCGCAGCTTACGCAGTAGTTGCCCTCGTATTCGCCCTTATAAATGTCGCCCTTTTCATACATCTTACGAAATACGTTTTGCACTGCCGCCTCGTGCGCGGCATCGGTAGTGCGCGAAAACATATCGTAGCTGATGTCAAACTCGTCCCACAGGTCTTTAAATTTAGCGCTCACGCCGTCTGCGTACTGCTTCGGGCTTTTGCCGTGCTTGGCTGCGGCTTCTTCGATCTTTTGGCCGTGCTCGTCGGTGCCCGTTTTAAAAAACACCTCGTGTCCTTGCAGGCGGTAAAATCTAGCCATCGTATCGGCGATGATCGTCGTGTATGCGTGACCGATGTGCGGGACGTCGTTTACGTAATAAATCGGCGTCATTATGTATTTTTTCATCATTCTCCTTAAGCGTGTCGATCGTAATTTTATTGCGATGCGGTGCCCGTGTTGGATTGCAAAGTATAATTTACGTATCCCGTCTCGGGCTGAACGGTTATATCGGCATACTCTCCCGCGTTATTCGTAAGCCTAATCACGCAAGGATCTACGAACATTTTATCGTATGGTACGTTAGAATCCGCTACTTGCCCCATAGGACGTCCGTAGCTATCAAATACCACGGTTCTATTTCGGCCGTCGCCGCAATTGGTAAATTTTACCTCTTTTATATCGTAGGTTTTAGTAAGATTAAGCTTTGGATTGAGCTTTTCTCTTACTCTATTGATAGGTTGATCTTGAAAGCCCGCCGTAAGAAATTTATTCGGATTTTGCGGATCCTCGGCAAAGTCGCTATTGGTAAAATCTCCGGTGCCGTTAGGGTTGCCGCTTGCAGTTTTATCAAAATAAACGTTATACGTCCAGCCCTTAGCCGCGCCCGCGGCATTAGAATAGGAAAACTGAATGCGCCATAGTTTTTTAAACCAATTCGGATCATTGGGATCGAATTTGTCGTCGTTCATCGCAAGCTGCTGCGTGTAACGAATGTGCGAAACGACCTGATCTGCCGCTTCGACTAAGCTATTGCGATTGATCTGAGGTATCGCCACCGCCGCTAAAATTCCAACCACCACGATGATGAAAATTAGCTCTATCATAGTAAATGCTTTTTTCATAATTTTTACCTTTCATAAAAATTTCGTTTATATTTTAACATAAAATTTTGCAATTCGCACGCCTCGCTTGTAAATATCTATATTTTGTGTCGATTTTTCAAAATTTCGCTCATAAATATACGCGCCCTCGCCGCTTGGCAGGTCGTAAAATTTCAGGCGCAGGCATAGCTTTTTGTTATCGCAGCTTACGCTTTTTACGCCGCGATCTTTTAGCTCGCTCGCAAGTTGTTTGGCTACGTCAAATCTATAGATGAAATGCCTCTGCGGTTTATTCGCAAATACCGCCTCATACATAACGTCGCTAAAAACCACCGCAAAATAGCTAATCACCAAACTAGCTAGCGTTACGCCCACGGTGATCTTGTGAAAGGTGCGAAATTTTGGCAATCTAACGCGATATGAACTAAATAAAACCCGAATGATCAAAGGCGTAGCGATGATGCAATACGGCAGCATCATCTCAAGCGCGACGCGCTGTCTTAGCGAAAAAAGCATCGTCAGACAAAGCGCGCTCGTAGCGATGAACCACAGCAGGCTTTTTTCCTCTTTGATCCAAATTCTATAGATCGTGTAGATGAAAAATAAAAACACGAGGGGCGAAAACGCGCCCGCAAAAACGCCCACAGTGTCTAGAAAATACCCCTTCGGCTTGCCCTCCGAGCTTACGTCGTAAAAGATCACGCTGAAGCTAAATAGCGCTATGCACAGTAGCAAAAGCTCCTTTTTGCGCGTATAAAGCGCCCAAATTCCAAAGCCCACGTATAGCATAAAAAACGCGCGGTCGATCAGAGCACAAGCAGAGAGAAGCACGAAAAGCGCGATATCGTATTCGCTCTTTGCAAAATAGATCGCCAGCAGCGTGAAAAAAATGATAATGCCCGCAGGATTTAGCAAGATCGCGCTGCTCATCGACGCAGGAAGCGCCATAAATAGCGCCGTAGCGACCACTCTATCGAAGCGACGCTTGAGAATAAATTTTGAAATTTTATAGATCATCGCGGCGTTTGCGAAGTGGATCAAAATAAACGGTACGCGCAGAGCGTAGTCGTTACGGCCGAAAATTTCGCAGCTTAAATTTGCTATTAGCGAAACGAGGGATTTTTTCTCGTAAAAAATTTCGGCCTCGTAGTAGCTGATGCTTAAATTTGAAATCGCATAAAGCAAAAATATGCCCTGAAACAGGCACATCGTGGAGATCACGAAAATTTCGTTTTGATAAAGCTTTTTCATTATCCTCTTTTCCGCAAAGCGCGCTTTGGAATTTCATGCCCGAAACGGGCCGCGAAATTCCAAGTCCAAGCCGTGCCCTACCCCTCGATCTCGTAATTTTCCCAGAAGAAATTTATCCACTCGTCCGTCTTTGAAATTTTAAAATCGGGCTGGATGAGCGCCTTGGGTTTGTAAAAAATCACGGCGGTTTTTAGCTCTATTTGCGGAAATTTTTCCAGCAGCACGCGCTTGATCTCGACCATACTATCGCCGCTGTCGATGATATCGTCGACTAGCAGCACGCGCTTATAAAGCTCCAGATCCGGCACGTTGAAAACGTCGATGGTGTCGAGCTTTTGCGTATCGTCGTAGTGGATGGAATTTATCGAAAATATCGTACGAAGATGCAGCGCGTTGGCTATCGCATGCGCAAAGGTAAGCCCTCCTCTAGCGATCGCCACGATCGCATCGGGCGCAAACTCGTCGCGTACGGCTTTAGAAATCACCCTCGCGTCGCGATCGAGCTCCTCAAAACTATAAAATCTCATCTAATCTCCTTAAATTAAAATTTAGCGCTTAATGCACCGCAAATACCAACACGCTGATGCCCGCAAGCACCAAAACGCCTAAATTTATATCGCTAAAGCGCCTTTGTATAATGCGCACCAACAAATAGCTTATAAAGCCGAAACTTAAGCCGTTGGTAACCGAGTAGGTAAAAGGCATCAGCATGACGATAAAAAACGCGGGGATCAAAACACCCACATCGCTATAATCGATCTTGCCAAGCTCGCTAAACATCAAAATCCCGACCATTACGAGCACTGGATAGATCGCATTGGATGGGATCGCCTTAAATAGCGGCAGCATAAACAGCGTCAAAATGAAGCATGCAGCGCAAACCACGGCGGTCAAACCCGTACGACCGCCCGCCTCGACGCCGCTTGCACTCTCGGCAAACGCGGTAACCGTGCTGGTACCCACGACCGCGCCGCCTACGCTTCCGAGCGCGTCTGCGGTTAAATTTCTAGCTAGCTTTTTCATCCCTTTAGAATCATTTCCGGTAAACAGCCCCGCGCGGTTTCCTACCCCCGTTAGCGTGCCGATACTATCGAAAAGATGCGTAACGAAAAAGGTGATTATGAACGGCAAAAAAGCGATCTTGCAAGCGCCCAGGATGTCTAGCTTTGCAAATATCGGCGCGATGGAGCTCGGCGCAGAAAATACCGCGCTAGGCT
Source organism: uncultured Campylobacter sp. (assembly GCA_963545665.1). Classification (GTDB taxonomy): domain Bacteria; phylum Campylobacterota; class Campylobacteria; order Campylobacterales; family Campylobacteraceae; genus Campylobacter_B. Next base: position 14,837 of record CAUUKU010000015.1, read on the forward strand.
TCGGCGCGAACCCGAAAATCCACGCGACCGCCGACGTAATCAAAATCCCTAAAATAAACGCCGCCTTTACGCGCAAAACGAATAGCGCGAGTATGACGGCAAGTCCGAAGATCCCAAGCAGCGTGTTATCGTCCTTTAAATTTCCCAAAGCAATCAACGTAGCGTCGTTTGCCGCGACGATACCCATCTGTTTCAATCCGATAAAGCAGATGAATGCGCCGATACCGGCACTAATCGCGCGGCGCAGATCAAGCGGGATCGCCTTGATGACCCAAACGCGAAAATTCGTAAAAGATAAAATCGTAAATAGCGCACCGCTTAAAAACACGACGCCGAGCGCACTCTGCCATGGAATTTTAGCCGAGACGCAAAGCCCGTAGGTAAAATAGGCGTTTAGCCCCATCCCGACGCTAAGCGCGACGGGCGTATTGGCAAAAAGTCCGTTAAAAAGCGTCGCGGCTATCGTGATGAGCGCCGTCGCAGTAACCAGCGCCTCGTAAGGCATACCCGCGTTGCTCATTATCAGCGCGTTTAGCGGCACGATGTAAATCATCGCCAAAAACGTCGTGATACCGCCGCTAAGCTCCTGTTTAACGCTGCTACGGTTGGCTTTAAGTTCAAAAAAATCCATATCCTCCCCTTCATTAAAATTTTAAAATTTACCAGTTTCGATCCGAGCCAGACACCGCTTGGCTCTAGCGCTTAAAATTTTGCGCTGCAGTTTGACGATTTAAATTTTACGCCTTCAAACCTAGCCGCTTGAAACTAGCAGCGCCGATTTAAAGCGCCTCGCCTCTGCGTAAGCCGCACTCAAGATCAAACGCGCCGCGCAGACGGGATCAAGCTTGAGCGCGGCAAATTTGATCGCACTCACAAAAGCCCGCCGGGCGCTGCTTGCGATAATCATCCGCCGTAAACGGCTCGCAGCAAACGGCTCTCGCAAAAAACGCGGCCGAATAGCGCTTATCGCAAAGCGCGCCGCATCTATATGCCGCATCTGCATAAAGCCGCGTCGCGAGCGTTTTAAATTTTAAAATTCTTCCTTTTAAATTTAGCTAAATTTAGGCTCGCGTCGCTAAATTAAATTTTGAAATTTAAACCGAGGTTTCGCTACGAACCGCTTCTTCGCGCAAAATTTAAATTTTAAAATTTGCGCCGCACAAGCCGTACCGAAGCTAAATTTTAAAATTTCATCCGCGGCACGGAGCAGATCGCGGGCGCATGGGCGAGGCGCTTAGCGGCCGCATTCAGCCCGCGTATCGTAAAGTTGCGCGCGCAACGTATAAATTTGCGATGTATAATCCGCGCGAGATCAACCGGGCGATCTGCGAAGCGCAAACCGACTGCAAGCCGCCGATTTAGCCCCCATAGACCGCAAGCTCGTTGTATAGGCTGTCGCGCTCTACGGGCACAAAGCCCGCCGTGCTGATCATATCGATAAAATCGCGCTTGCTCTGCCCTTTTTTGCTGCCGGCGCCGGCGCTGCTTTGAATGCTTTCGTTCTCGATCGTGCCATCAAGATCATCCGCGCCGAAATCCTGCGCTACGAGGGCTAGGCTTAGCGTCGAGGTCGCCCAGTAAGCCTTGATATGCGTGACGTTATCAAGCAGAATTCTACTAATCGCGATCGTTTTTAAAATTTCGACCGAGCCCAAAAAGCCCTTCACGTCCAGATAGTTGTTCTCGCGCTGATACACGAGCGGGATGAAGGCATTGAAGCCGCCGCCGTTATCGCGAGCTAGGCTCTCATCTTGCAGCGCGCGGATACGCAAGATGTGATCTATGCGGTGCGCGCGGCTTTCGATATGTCCAAAGAGCATCGTAGCGTTGCTCTGACGCCCGCGCGCATGCCACAGCGAGTGGATTTGCAGCCACTGCTCGCTTGAAACCTTGCCTTTGCAAATTTTATCGCGCACGTCCTCGTCAAAAATTTCGGCGCCGCCCCCGGGCATCGAATCCACGCCGCTTTGCATCATCAGCTCTATCGTCTCTTCGTAGCTCATCTTCCACTTTCGCCGCCAGTAATCGATCTCCGCCGCGGTCATCGCCTTGATGTGCAGAAGCGGATATTTTTGCTTTATCGCTTTGAAAATTCCCAAATATTGCTGCGGCGTAACGAATGGATTGTGCGAGCTTACGATATGAATCTCTTTCGTGCCGCGCGCTACCGTCTCATCCACGATACGCATGATCTCATCATCACTCATCGTGTAGGCGTTTTCGTTCTTGCGGTGCGCCGAAAATGCGCAAAATTTACAGGTATCTGCGCATAAATTCGAAGGATTGATATGACGATTTGCATTGAAATAGACGTTTTTGTCGTTTTTTTGCTTGCGAATAGCAAAGGCGAATTTGCCCAGATCGAAAAGATCCAAATCCCATAATTTCACGCTGTCATCGTAATTTAATCTCTCGCCGCTTTGTAGTTTTTCTAAAATTTCCATCGATTTCCCAAGCCAAATTTTAAAGCTATTATATAATTTTTTGCTTACAAAACGGATAAGCGGACTAAATTTAGAGCCGAATTTCGTTAATTTAAAATAGCATAGTAAAATGGGCGCCAAATTTTAGACAAGGAAAGCAAAATGTGTGGAATCGTAGGCTACATCGGCGGCGAAGAGAAGAAAAAGATCGTGCTTGACGGCCTTAAAGAGCTGGAGTATCGCGGATATGACAGCGCGGGGATCGCCGTGATGGATCAGAGCGCAAATATAAAGTATTTCAAAGCGGTCGGCAAGCTGAATAATCTGGAAGATAGGATGAAAGATTACCAAAGCAGCGGCTTTGGCGTCGCGATCGGACACACTCGCTGGGCGACGCACGGAAAGCCGACCGAGCTTAACGCGCACCCGCATTTTGGAGATTTTAGCTTCGTCGTACACAACGGCATCATCGAAAACTACGCCGAGCTAAAAGACGAGCTCGAAGCGGACGGCGTGAAATTTTTAAGCCAGACCGACACCGAAGTGATCGTGCATCTTTTCGAGAAAAATTTCAAGGCTACCAACGACGCGTTTAAGGCGTATGAGGCTACGATCAAGCGATTAGAGGGCGCTTATGCTACGCTTTTGATCACGAAAGCCGCTCCGGGAGAAATTTTCTTTGCCAAAAACGCAGCTCCGCTGATCGTCGCAAAAAACGATAAAAACGAAATTTTCTTTAGCTCTTCGGACGCTCCGCTAATCGGGCTTGCGAATACGGCCGCGTATCTGGACGATCAAATTTACGGCGTCGCAAAGCTCGGGCAGATCGAGGTTTTTAAAAATTCCAAACCGCATGATTGCGCTTTTAGCGAGCTTCCGAAGGATAAGAGCTACGCGCAAAAAGAGGGTTTTAGATTTTTTATGGAAAAAGAAATTTACGAGCAGGCGCAGGTCGTAACCGAAACGATGATGGGGCGCGTGATCAAGGGCGGTAAGATAAAATTTGACGAACTTGACGCGGCGCTGTTTGAGGGCATCGACGAGGTCGTGTTATGCGCCTGCGGCACAAGCTATCACGCCGCGCTCGTAAGCTCATATCTTTTCGAGCGCATAGCCAAAATCCGCACAAAAGTAGAGGTTGCCAGCGAATTCCGCTACAAGGAGCCGTTTTTGAATAAAAACGCCCTTTTCATCGTTATTTCGCAAAGCGGCGAGACCGCCGACACCTTAGAGGCGCTGCATATCGCTAAAAAAGCCGGTCTTAGGACGCTTGCGATCTGCAACGTCGATAATAGCTCGATCGTGCGCATGGCAGGCAGCGTGATCCTCACCCGCGCCGGCATCGAAAAGGGGGTAGCATCTACGAAGGCTTTTGCGACGCAGGTTATGGTGCTATGGATGTTCGTGGTCTATCTTGCAAATCTGTGCGGCACCGTCTCCGCCAAAAACAACGCGAGCGAAATTTCGGCGATGCTTCATATCCCGCAAATTTTAAAGATCAAGGACGGCTTGCAGGATAAAATTTACCGCATGAGCAAGCATTATCTGCACGGACACGGCTTTTTCTTCATCGGGCGCGATATTTTTTATCCGCTCGCTCTTGAGGGCGCGCTCAAGCTCAAAGAGATCTCATATCTGCACGCGGAGGGCTATCCGAGCGGCGAGATGAAGCACGGACCGATCGCTCTTGCGGATTCCAATCTTTTTACGATCGCGCTAATGCCCAAAAATGCGCTTTATGAAAAAACCAAAAGCAACGTCGAAGAGCTTGCTGCGCGCGATGCGTATATTTTAGCGATCAGTCCCGAAGAGCCCGAGGTCGCGGATGATTTTATCAAAACGAGCGAGCAAAGTCACGCGATGAGCGAATTTTTTGAGATGATGCTGATTTTGCAAATTTTAGCTCTCGAAATTTCCGTGCGGCTCGGCAACGACGTGGATATGCCGCGAAATTTAGCCAAAAGCGTCACCGTAGAATAATTCATTTTTAAGTTTTTTTTGACTAATATATCCGTTAAAAAGGCGGAGAATACTAGTAAATGAAACTCACGGGATTTATCAGGGGCGAAAAGGTTATAGTCGCTATGGGCGGCGTCGAATACAGCTACGAAATGCTAGGCGAAAGAGACGGCGCCTTGATGGATGGCGACGAAGTAAGCTTCGATACCTTGGGTTCTAGCGCGATAAATATCGAGCGTGCCGCCAAAGCTGAGGCGAAAGAGCCGCAAAATGGCGACGCCAAAAATTCCGCAAGCAACGAGCGAGAACGTAAAAAAGCCAAAAAAACCGCCAAAACCCCTACGGATCAAAAGCGTAAAATTTTTAGTTTCGAGTTTGTTTCGATGGACGATCCGAACGCGAGCGAGAGCATTGAGAGTAAATTTTACACGGATCCCATCCGCATGAGCGGCATCAAAGCGCACATTATGCCGATTATTTTGATCAGTATCGCTTTGATCTTTAGGGCTCAAATCACCGAGGCGCTACTCTCCTTCAAGCAGATCGAGGCATATGTCAATCAAAATACCGTCTCGCTTACCTTTGATCTGTTTATCTACCTGATCTTTGCGCTAAGCTACATCCTGCCGCTAAATCAAGTTTTTATCTTTCTATCCGCCGCCACGCACGATCAATACGCCGTGCGGCAGATCACGAACTACAATATCTTTTTGATCATCTGCGTCGTCGCTACGGTTTTGCAAAGCGAAGCCATAGGCCTTGACGCCCATAAAGCGACTTTTAGCATCGCGGTGATGCTGTTTGGGCTGCTGTCGTACTGCTACAAGCTCAAGGCGTTTTTGTATCTGATCATAAAGACGAAGGGCTCGCTGCCGTTTCTCATCGCGCTGATTGCGGAGCTAGGCGCTATCGTCGCGATCGGCATGATGGATATGCTCTCGGGCGCCGCCGCGCAGATCACGCAAAGCACCGGCATCGATTTTAATACCATGGCGTGGAAACACATCGTTATTTTCACGCTAGTTTCGCCGTTTTACATACTTTCTTTCATCTGTCTGCGCCGCATAAAAAACGCTAAAATTTAAGCCGTTGCTCGCCGACGAAATTTAGGCCATTAAAATTTAGCGCCGTTTGAATTTTATCCCGCTAGTAGATCCGCGGGATTAAAATTTGGCTCGATAAATTTTAATCGTTAGCGCTAAAATTTTTCTCTTTTGCATTCGCCTTAAAAAACCGGGGTAGCGCACCCTGCTTCATTAAAATTTTAAATTTCGCGCTATAAATTCCACGCTCTGCGGCTAATTAAATTTCATCGCCAAAATTTTGTCGCGTTTAAATTTAGCCGCGCGCGCCGTATTAAAATCCGCCCCGCTGTCGCGGCTAAATTTAACTATCGCGCTAAATCCGCGCCTTCGCCTCGTAGGAATTTACTTCTGCGCTATGTTTCGTGCGGCGTAGAATTCACGCCTAAACTCCGCAAACCGCCCGTGCATGATCGCCTCTCTCATATCCGCGGCAAGGCGCAGGTAGTAGTGCAGATTGTGAATGCTCGCGAGGCGGTAAAAGCTAAGCTCGCGCGCACGAAATAGATGATTTAGATAGCCGCGGCTGAAGCGCTTGCACGTGTAGCAGTCGCAGTGCGGATCGATCGGATCGTGATCGCTGATAAAGCCCGCGTTTTTGATGCTGATCTTGCCGAAGCTCGTAAATAGCGTGCCGTTGCGGGCGTTGCGCGTAGGCATCACGCAGTCGAACATATCCACTCCGCGAGCGACGTTTTCGACGAGATCCTCGGGAGTGCCGACCCCCATCAAATATCGCGGGCGCGCCGCATCGACGTATGGCATCATGGCTTCTACCGTGTCGTACATCAGCTCGTTTTTCTCGCCCACGCTGAGCCCTCCGATCGCAAGCCCGTCAAAGCTCATCTCGCACAGCGCTTCGGCGCAAAATTTGCGAGCCTGCGGGTCGGTGCCGCCTTGGATGATACCGAAGATATTTTGATGCGCGTGTAGGCCGCGAGATTTCACGGCCTCGTGATAATCTATCGCCTCGCGAGCCCATTTTATCGTGCGCGCGACGCTTAGATCGATCCGCTTTTTAAGCCGCGATCTATCATCGTAGCTCAATGCGGCAGGCTCGCGCGGCAGCTCCACCAAATCGTCCAAAATCATCATAATATCGGAGTTTAGCTCATACTGCGTATCGAGCACCGAGCGCGGCGTGAAATAATGCGCGCTGCCGTCGATGTGGCTTTTAAATTTTATGCCGCCCTCGTCGTTTTTGGTGTTTGCGCGCAAGCTGAAGGCCTGAAAGCCGCCGCTGTCGGTCAAAAATGAGCGAGGAAATTTCGTAAATCCGTGCAGCCCGCCGAACTCCGCCACCACCCGCGAGCCCGGGCGCAGATACATGTGATAGGTGTTAGCAAGGATGATCTGCGCGCCCAGGAACTGCGCTACGTCCGTCGCATCGAGCGCCTTGACCGCGCCCACGGTGCCGACCGGCATAAAAACGGGGGTGCGGATCGTGCTGTGCGCCGTGCGGATCGTGCAAGCGCGCGCCGAGCCGTCTGCGGCGTCTATTTGAAAATCCATCTTGATCCTTTAAATTTAGCTTCTTGCGCGCACTCGGCGCGAAATTTTAAAAAGCGATTGTAGCGAAATTTAAATTTGCGGCAGGTAAAGGCGGGAAAAAATTTAAAGGATATTTGAGGCGTTTGCAGATTAAAATTTCGGTAGCTAGCGACCGACACAGCCGCTAAATGTAAAATTTACTGGCTCTCTTATAATTAAAATTTAATCGAACGTTGCGAATTTAGCGAGCATGGCAGCATTAGACGGCGCACTTTATATTATAAATTTAAAGATGCGCCGAGATAAAATTTCGCACTTATGAAGCAAATTTTATAGCTATAACGCTGCCATTAAATTTCTCCGCACCGCATGAGCCCGCAACGTCTTTTAAATTTGAAACTTCGCTCTTTTCATCGCGCGCACTAGAAAACCCGCTAAATTTATGACCGCTATGACCGCACAGTTGCTTTTCGCACGGCACGCCGTCGCCGTCGGTGTGCTGAGTACCGCCCTCCTGTACTCTGCCGCACTCGCGTAGATACCGCATCGCCTCTTCGCAGCTGCTAAACTGCGAGCAGTAGGTCTTGGCACTGCAATCCAGCCCCAAAGCAAGGCTAACTAATGCCGAAAATAATAAAATTAGTAGGTACTTGAACGACATAAGTACATAATGTTTTATTACGCCATTAATATCGTAAATTTAAACTCTCTTCAGAAATACTATATATTAAAAACTTTGTCAGCGTATCAACATATTATAAATTTTCTTTTGTAAAATAGTCTATTTTGCTAAAAATAAATTCTTTTAGTACCGTTAAATACTCAGGATAGTAATTTGAGTTTATGAAACTGTTCCAGCATATTGAGAATGCCTCCTCTTCACTAGGTGCTATGCGAAGTTCTTGCATCTTGCTAAATAATATATGATTGTTTGAATTCTCTAAATGATAGCTCATATTGGGATTTGGATTGCATTCTAAATATTTTTCCACTAAAAAACTTTCTGGGTTTTTTGTTGTTATATTACCAAAAAGAAAGTGTATATCTTGATCGTCACAATAAGGCTTTTCATTCTTTTGATCTGCATCCAAAATACAAACATAACCAGATTTTACTTTTCTCTTACAGTATGTTTTTCTATAACTCAAATATGATTCGTATGTATCTCGACAAGAGCCACAATCTATTATATTTATTACCCTAGCATCAAATTCTTGTCCAAAATCGTTTAGTAATTTTTGAATAATTTTTTTAGAAATTGTATCTTCACAGTATATGTCAAACAAAGGATAAATACAAGAATCCATTTTGCTCATAGCAGCGTTAACGCTTATATTCTGGCTACATGAAAAATGCTGATTATGATTTTTTTCAATAAAAATTCTTGCCTTTGGTGGCACACAAGACAAAATACTTGGAGAATGTGAGGTTATTATAAATTGGCTCTTTTTCGTTTCCGCAATATAATAAATGACTTCCATTAGTTTTCTTTGTATTTTTGGGTGCAGTCCTGCGTCTATCTCATCGATTAGAATTAATGATTTTTCCGGAGCATCTATTATATCGGTTAAAATTTTGGTCAATACCTCCTCTCCTGCTGCAGCATTATAGCTCTGTCTCTTATACACATCTCCGAGCCCACGAGACCGATCAGTATCGC
>CAUUKU010000016.1:0-23026 GCA_963545665.1 uncultured Campylobacter sp.
AAGGTAGGATATGCAAGAGATCAAAAATTTTAATATGATAAATTTCAAATAAAATCAGGAGATGAAAATGAAAAAATTTATACCCGCCCTGTTCGGCGTATTTATCTGTAGCGCAGCGCTTGCGGGAGATGCCGATGCCGAGCGCTGCAAGGCTTTGGCGGACGCCGTAAATGGGCACAGTCACCCCGCGACTAAAAATATAGAGTTGAGCGCGGCTACATGCGAGGGCGATAAATTTGTAATTCCCACGATTCTAAAAAATGAAATTTGGGACAAAGTAGATCCCAAGATCAAGCAAAATTTTGAAAGCATTTTGCGCGCCAACAGACAAAAGGACGTCTGCGCGATGATGAAAGCGGGCGGTCTAAATCGCATAGGCGTACGAGAATTTCTGCAAAGCGGCGAAAAAATCGCCGATCTGACCTATACGCGCAAAGATTGCGGCTTGGAATAAAATTTCAAAGGAAATAAATAATGGAAGTGCCTCAAGCGGCGTATAGCAGAGATAAAATTATCGTTCGCACCGGTGTGATCGGTATCGTTTCAAATGTAATTTTAGCGGCATTTAAGGGCGTCGTGGGGCTGATTTCGGGCTCGATCGCGATCGTGCTTGATGCCGTAAACAACCTAAGCGACGCACTTTCATCCGTCATTACGATCGTGGGCGTGCATCTTGCTAGCAAGCAGCCCGATCGCGCGCACCCCTTCGGACACGGCAGGATCGAGTATCTAAGCGCGATCGTAATCGCCGTCATCATCCTCTACACCGGCGGCGTCTCGCTCGTAGAATCGGTCAAAAAGATCATCCATCCGCAAGCGGCGAATTATAATGTGGTTTCGCTCGCCATCATCGCAGTAGCGGTCGCGGCGAAATTTAGCTTGGGGCTCTATACGCAAAAGACGGGCGAGCGCGTAAATTCTGACTCGCTCATCGCTAGCGGAGTTGACGCCAAATACGATGCGTTCGTGTCGCTAGCCACCCTCGTAGCGGCTTTTATTTCGCTTATTTTCGGACTGAGCTTGGAAGCGTATCTGGGCGCGATAATTTCGGCGCTTCTAATCAAAACGGCGTATGAAATTCTACGCGATACGATCAGCAAGCTTTTGGGTTCGCGTCCGAGCTTGGAGCTTACGAATGAAATTTACGACGTCGTGCGCGGCTTTGAGGGCGTCATCGGTGCGTATGATCTGATGTTTCATGACTACGGACCCGATAAGATGGTCGGCAGCATCCACATCGAGGTCGCAGAGGGTACGACCGCGGCGCAGATCGACGCTCTTACGCGCCGCATCCAAAACGCCGTTTTTGCGAAATTTAATATCATCCTAGACACCGTAGGAATTTACGCGTTTAATAAAAATGATCCGCGCGCCGCCGAGATCTACGAGCATATCAAGCAGATGGCGCTTTCGCACGAGTTCGTTTCGCAGATACATGGATTTTATCTCGACGAGCCAAAGCGCACGATCAGCTTCGACGTTATCGTCGATTTCGCAGCGCCAGACATGGAGGCGACGTTTCGCGCGGTCTGTAAGCAGGTGCGCGCCGCGTATCCGAACTACACGCTCATCATCACTCGCGATAGCGATTACAGCGGCTAAAATTTAAATTGCTCTAGCGGTCTAAATTTAATCGTGCCCACCCGCGCGCCTTCGGCGAAATTTCAGAATTTTAAGCTACAATAGGAGAAATTTATCGCGGTTCCACGCGGCGCAAAAGCCGCAATAAAACCGCGAGATGAAATTTGCGCGCAAAACCTGGCAGAAGCCCGCGTGCAAGGCAATGCAAAGAGAAATTTAAAAGGAAAAATATGGTTGAAATCAAAGATCTTACGATGCGCTTTGGCAAACAGCTACTTTTTGAAAACGTAAATTTAAGCCTCGATAAGGGCAGGCGCTATGGCCTCATCGGCGCAAACGGCGCGGGCAAATCGACGCTGCTTAAAATTTTAAGCGGGCAGATCGAATCTAGCAGCGGCGAAATTCTGATCCAAAGCGGGCTTAAAATCGGCGTTTTGGGGCAGGATCAATTCGCCTTTGAAAGTTTCAGCGTCAAAGACGCCGTACTCTACGGCAACAAGCGCCTTTATGACGCCGTGCGCGAAAAGACGCAGCTTTACGAAGCGGGCGAGTTTAACGACGAGATAAACGAGCGTCTCGGCGAGCTTGAGATGATCTGTGCGGAGGAGGATCCCGCCTACGAGTACGAAACGCGGATCGAGAAAATTTTAAGTTCGCTGGGGCTGAACGACTTTGATAAAAAGATGAGCGAGATCGAGACGAGCGATAAATTTAAGGTTCTGCTCGCGCAGGTGCTCTTCCCGCGCCCCGACGTACTGTTTTTGGACGAGCCGACCAATAACCTCGATATCGACGCCATTTCGTGGCTTGAGTTTGAGCTAAATCGCCACACGGGCACGCTCGTAGTCATCAGCCACGACCGCCACTTCTTAAACCGCGTCTGCACGGACATCCTCGACGTGGATTTTAGGCGGGTACGCGAATTTAGCGGCAATTACGACGACTGGTTCATCGCGTCCAATCTCATCGCCAAACAGGCGCAGTTCGAGCGCGAGAAAAAGCTCAAGGAAAAGGCGGAGCTTGAAAAATTTATCGCTCGCTTCAGCGCCAACGCAAGCAAAGCCAAGCAGGCCACGAGCCGCCAAAAACAGCTTGATAAACTCGATCTTAGCGAGCTTGCGACCTCTTCGCGCAGAGAGCCTAGCATTTTATTTAAGCCCGCGCGCGAGATCGGCAATGAAATTTTAGAGCTAAGCGGCGTGGATATGAGCTTCGACGAGGTTGAAATTCTGAAAAATTTCAACCTCAAGCTCGCTCACGGCGATAAGATCGCGATCATCGGGCGAAACGGCGTGGGCAAAAGCACGCTTTGCAAGATCATCATGGGCGAGCTCGCGCCTCTTAGCGGCAAGGTTCACATGGGCGCCACGATCGAGCCTGGGTACTTCGCGCAGGATACGAATAATAAAATTTCAGGTGAGCTCAAGCTCTACGAATATCTACAAAGTCCGCAAAATAGGGATCTGGACGAAATTCGCAAATGCCTTGGACGTATGCTTTTTAGCGGCGCGGAGCAGGAGAAAAGCGTGGGCAGCCTAAGCGGCGGCGAGAAGCACCGCGTGATGCTAAGCAAGCTAATGCTGCAACGCTCGAACCTGCTAGTGCTCGACGAGCCCAACAACCACCTTGATCTCGAGGCGATCATCGCGCTCGGCGAGGCGCTGTATAACTTCGCGGGCTGCGCGATCTGCGTGAGCCACGACCGCGAGCTCATCGACGCGTTTGCAAATAGAATTTTGCACCTCAAAGGAGACGCCGAAATCGTCGATTTTAGGGGCACTTACGAGGAGTACCGCGAGAGCTTGGGGGCAAGCGATGATTGAGATCTGCGTAAACGGCGAGCCTCTGCAGCTGGCGCAGGATATGAGCGTAAGCGAGTTTTTACGCCAGCGCGGACACGATCTGCGCCTAGTAGCGCTCGAGCGCGACGGCGAAATTTTAAAAAAAGAGGCGTGGGAGCGCACGCAGATCTCAAGCGGCAAAAAATATGAGATCGTAGAATTCGTAGGCGGTGGCTGAGGTCGGAGCTTTGGGTTATGTTAAAAATTGCGGGACCGAGGTTTAAATCCGCGTTGAAGCTGCTAAATTTAAGCGGTACGGCGATACGATGGCGGAGGCTTAAATTTGCATGCGCGTCGTTAAAATTTTAAGCGCGTAGCGTCGCAGCTGCATAAATAGACGCAGCGGAGAGATAGCGGCGTTTGGGTTTTTAAATTTATTAGAAGGACAGGGCGGTTTGGCGCTTGCGGCGAGATTTTAAATTTTGAATGCGAGCTAGGCCGCGGCGGCAGAACGCAGGAGTTTTAAAATTCGCTCCGCGGCGATAGAGTTTAAATTTTATTTCGGCGGCGGAACGTTAATTTGCGTCGCCGGCTGCGGCGACTGGGTGTGGAGCTGTAAACTGCGCCGCCGCAAGATTGAGCGTATGGCTTTAAAATTTACGCCGAAGTTGCGGGCTTTGAGCGCGAGGTTTTAAAATTTACCCCGAGATTTCTGCCGTCGTGCACGCTAAGACGCATGCTACGACGTACCGCTTTTTCGTCGGTTCGGCTTGAAATTTTAAATTTAGCCGCAGCGCGGATTTATTCGTGCGTTTAGCAGCTTTTAAATTCGGCGGATCCCTCTAGCGCTTTGCGACTTTAAATTTAACCGATAAGTTGGGTTAATGCGCTAAATTTAGCGGATTTGGCTTGTTCTGTGTTTTCGTACAGAGGCCCTACGATGGCGCCGTATTAGCTGAACGCAATGCGCGCAGTAGGCTTGAAACATTACGCGTTAAAAGCAGGATGAAATTTGTAAATTAAAATCGCGTGCGATGCGCTCGGTGCGCCCCGCGTGCATCGCAGCTCGTGCCAAGCGTTTGCGCGGTGCGCCGCAGTTGTGTAGATATCTGTCGCAACCGCGCCGCAATACCGCATCAGTGCGCGCTATTTTCGCGCAGATGCAAGGCGTCGCGCGCTTAAATTTGCGCGATAAATTTAAACGGCATAAAGATAAAATTTAGGATCAAAATGCAGATAAAATTAAACGGCAAAGCTTACGAAACGGCCGCGAGTGATCTTGAGGGGCTGAAGCGCGAGGTTAAATTTAGCGGTGAGATCGCCGTGATAAACGGCTATGCGAGCACGCAAAATTGCGAGCTGAAGGCGGGCGATGAGCTCTTTTTGCTCACGCGCGGTGCTGATCTGGCGCCGCAGAAGCTTCGCGCGCTGATGTTTGCTCGCAACGCTCCCGCCGTAAACGCCGCGCTGCAAGGCTCGCGCGTGGTGATCTGCGGGCTCGGCGGGCTCGGCTCAAACGTCGCGATCCTGCTTGCGCGCGCGGGCGTGGGCGAGCTCTTTTTGATCGACTTCGACGTCGTCGAGCCGACCAACCTCAACCGCCAGCAGTACGAGATCTGCGATCTCTACAAGCCCAAAACGGCCGCTTTGCGCGAAAAAATCGCGCGCATAAACCCGTTCGTGCGCGTGCGAACCTTAAACGAGCGACTTACCGCGCAAAACGTAGCCGAAATTTTAAAAAACGAGCGTATAATTTGCGAGTGCTTCGACGACGCGGCGGCGAAAGCGATGCTTTTCGACGCGCTCGGCGGCACGGATCGCTTTTTGATCTGCGCTAGCGGCATGGCGGGCAGCGGCGGCGCCAACGAGATCTGCACGACGCGGCTCGGCAAAAACGTCTTCGTCTGCGGCGACCGCAAAAGTGCCGCAGCTCAAGGCGTGGGGTTGCTTGCGCCGCGCGTGGCGATCTGCGCCGCACATCAGGCAAACGTCGCGCTCAGACTGATTTTGGGCGAGGAGAGCTAGCTTGGCGCTTATCATCGTGCGCCTAGGCGTTTTTAAATTTACGCGCTTTTATTTATTTCGCTGCTAAATTTAGGCTTTGCGCGATTATTTTTGAGAAGCGGCGAGCGTTTCGGCGGCATACAGCGCGTTTAAAAGCGGCGTGAAATTTGCTGCACGCTGTGCAAATTTAGCCGCGAGATCTAAATTTAAACGACGAAATTTAAACCATTTGCCGTGCCTAGCTAGCGGGCAGGTAGAATTTTAAAATTTATTCGGCGCGAGCGAGCTACTTTTGAACGTAGGATTTAAAATTCCGCGCAGCGAAGCAATCCGCAGTCTGCGCGTGAAATTTTAAAATTTTTGTGTCGTAGCGTAAAATTTGACGAGAAATTTTAAAGCTTGGGCGCAGCGCCTCGCGGCGCGTAAAGCGACAGATAGAAGCAAGGCGCACATCTGTGCCGCAATTTCGCGCTGTGTATAATGCACCCGTGCGTGCGCCGATATACGCCATTTAGCGCCGCGCATAAAAACGAAAATTTAAATTAAAGAGGATAGAATGGACGATAAACTGATCTTAGGCGGCAGGGAGTTTAGCTCGCGCCTGATAATGGGCTCTGGCAAGTTCGATCACGCGATGATCGACGCCTGCGTGCGGCACGCGGGCTGCGAGATCGTCACGCTTGCGCTGCGCCGTGTGAACGAAAGCAAGAGCCGCAATATCTTGGATTTCATCCCTCGCGGCGTCACGCTGCTGCCAAACACCAGCGGCGCGCGAAACGCCGAGGAGGCGCTGCGGATCGCACGGCTCGCGCGCGAGCTGGGCTGCGGCGACTTCGTAAAGATCGAGATCATAGGCGACAGCAAATACCTTCTGCCCGACAACGCCGAGACGATCAAGGCCTGCGAGGCCCTGGCGCGCGAGGATTTCGTGCCGCTTGCCTACATGCACGCCGATCTGTGCGTAGCTCGCGATCTGGTAAGCGCGGGGGCCGCCGCCGTGATGCCTCTGGCTGCACCGATCGGCTCCAACCGCGGGCTGATGATGCGCGGGATGATCGAAATTTTGCTCGGCGAAATCGACGTGCCGATCATCATAGATGCGGGGCTCGGCGCGCCTAGCGAGGCTTGCGAGGCGATGCAGATGGGCTGCGCTGCGGTGATGGTAAATACGGCGATCGCCACGAGCGGGGATCTGGCGCTGATGGCGCGGGCGTTTGCGCTCGGCGTGCAGGCAGGGCGCGATGCCTATCTGGCGGGGCTCGGCGCCGTTTCTAAGACGGCCAGCGCAAGTTCGCCGCTAACGGGATTTTTGAGGTAGCGATTAAAATTTTAAACGCGCTTAGTTGCGCGAGCCGTGTTTTTTGCGCCCAATTCGCCTTTCTTGGGCTATATAGATACATATCGCGCAAGCTCGGCATAGCGGACGATAGGCACGGCGCGATATAAAATTTTAAAATTTAACGGCGCGTAAATTTACACGCAAAAACGTGCCGCGTGGAATTTAAATGAAAATTTAAAAGGAAAATTTTAAAGATGAATAAAACCGGCTATCTAGCGGGCATGGAGGATATCGGAAGCGAGATAATGCAGAGCACGCTCGCTCTGCGCGAGGGCTTTTGTGAGGAGGCGAGCGAGGCTGACGTGCAAAGGGCGATCAGCGCGAAAAACAGAGGTCTGCGCGATTTTGCGGCGCTACTAAGCGTGCGCGCAGGCGAGCATTTGGAGCAGATCGCGCAAGCCACAGCGCGCGAGAAGGCGGCGCATTTCGGCAGCAACGTTGCCGTTTTCACGCCGATTTACATCTCCAATTACTGCGATAATCTGTGCGTTTACTGCGGCTTTAACTGCAAAAACAAAATCGCGCGCGCAAGGCTTGATGAGGCGCAGCTAAAGGCGGAGTTTGAGGCGATAGCGGCGACGGGGTTAGAAGAAATTTTGATCCTCACCGGCGAGAGCGAGAAAAATAGCCCCGTACGCTACATCGGGCGCGCCTGCGAGCTCGCGCGGCAGTATTTTAAAGTAATCGGCGTCGAAATTTATCCGCTAAACTCCGCCGATTACGCCTATCTGCATGCTTGCGGCGTCGATTTCGTCACCGTCTTTCAAGAAACCTACGATCCCGCGCGCTACGCGCAGCTGCATCTTGCGGGCAACAAGCGCGTTTTTGCGTATCGCTTCGCAGCCCAAGAGCGCGCGATCAGAGGCGGTATGCGCGGCGTGGGCTTCGCGGCGCTTTTGGGGCTCGGAGATTTCCGCCGCGATGCCTTTGCCACGGGCGTGCACGCGTGGCTGCTTCAGCGCAAGTACCCGCGCGCCGAGATCTCCTTTTCGGTGCCGCGTCTGCGCCCGATCATCAACAACGACAAAATAAACCCGAAAGATGTCGGCGAGCGCGAGCTACTGCAGGTGATGTGCGCGTATCGGCTGCTGCTGCCAAGTACGCAGATCACGATCTCCACGCGCGAGAGGGCGGGTTTCCGCGACAATGCGATCAGGATCGCGGCGAGTAAAATTTCGGCGGGCGTGAGCGTGGGTATCGGCGGGCACAGCGAGCAGAGGGGCGACGAGCAGTTCGAAATCAGCGACGCGCGCAGCGTAAGCGAAGTCTGCGAGGCGATCCGCGGCGGCGGGCTGCAGCCGCTGATGAGCGAGTATATCTATGTGTGAGAGCGCGGATATGCGAGCTTACGCCGCGAAACTTCGGCACGAGAGGCTTGCTTCAGCGGCGAAATTTTTAGAATTTTATGCGGCGAAATTCTGCGCTCGCATGGGTAAAATTTGCAACGCTTTTTTAAGAGGCGAGATTTGCGGTGCGTTACTTGCGGGCAGATTTGGCGCCGCTAGACGCAGCAAAATTCGTAGCGTAAAATACTACGCCGAATTTTACAGTGCTGCACGCCGCGATAAAATTTATGGCGTTATGGCGGATGATAAAATTTTAGGCACCGTGTTAGCGGGCGCGGTAAATTCCGAGTTTCAAAATTCGTGCGCGAATTTGAGGCCTAGGAACACATACGCGGATTTAAAATTTAAAGGCAGCACAAATTCCGAACCTACAGGCGGCGTAAATTTTAAATTTAAAAACAGCGCAAACCCCAGACTTCTATGCGGCGGCAACGCAAAGTCGCTGAAATCGAGGGCCTCGGCGAATGCTTTGAACTCTAGCGGCGCGAACAAAATTTTAGCCTCTGTCTGGACGGACAGAATTTTAAGCTCTAGCATCTCGGCTATGGATTTGGTTTTCGATGTGGCGGCGAAGAATTTTATCTCTAGCGGCGCTGCGAGAATTTTAAGCTCTAGCGCGGAGGTGGGAATTTTGGCTTCAAGCCTGGCGAATAAAATTTTAAACCCTAGCGCTGCGGGGGAAATTTCAAAACCAAATGCTGCGGGCAAAATTTTAAACCTCAGTGCTGTGCCGCGCACGGATTTTGGCTCTAAAGGAGCGGGCAGATGCTAGATTTAGAGCTTGCTTCGCGCATTACGATCATCACAAATCGCGCGCTCTGCGGCGGCGATGCGGCGCTGCTTGCGCGCATAGCGGATTTTGCCGCGGCGGGTGTAAGCGAGATCGTCGTGCGCGAAAAGGATCTGGACGAAGCGACCTATGCAGCGCTGTTTGGTAAAATTTTACGCGCCTGCAAGAGCGGGTTTTGCGCGGATACAGCTTGTGTGGGCGGGATTTTTGCAGATGAAGCTCGTGCCGCTAAATTTAGTGAAACCCAAGCTTTTGCGGACGGATTAGACGTAAGCGCGGCCTGTGCGGATGGGGCTCGCAGTCACGGTGCCGCTACGGATGAGACACGGCCTAAAAATTTCGCTTGCGTTTTAGATGAAATTTCGTCTGAAGATTTTACCGGCGCTGCAAACTGTGCGAATGATAGCGCGCATGACGAAATTTCGCTTCGCGGCGCCGCAAGCGAAACAAAACCTGCGGTTGAGATCGCACAGAGCGTAGTAAATGCGGAAAGTATGCAGGGTGCGCAAAGTACAGAAAATGCGAATGATGTGCATAGTGCAAAAAATGCGGGGAGCGTGTGGAGCGCACAGTACACGGAAAGCTCGGAAAGTATAGAGGGCGTAGAAAATTCACAGAGCATGAAAGAGGCGGAAAACTCGCAGAGTGCGCAGGGCGCGCAGAGCGCAGAGAGTGTAAGGCGCCTGCCTGCGATCTTTGTGCATAATTTCGCGGATTTTGCGCTGAGCGCGGGAGTGAGAAATTTATGGCTGCCGCTCGGGGTTTTGCGGAGCTTTAGCGCGGCGCACGGCACGGAGTTTTTGCGCGCAAATTTCAAAAAACTGGTCGCTTCCTGCCACAACGAGGTGGAGGCGCGCGAGGCGCTGGAACTGGGTGCCGGCGCGATCTGCCTGAGCCACATCTTCGCGACCGATTGCAAAGCGGGGCTTGCGCCGAAGGGGCTAAATTTGATCCACGCCGTGCGAGAGTTTTTCACGGGCGAAATTTATGCGCTGGGTGGTATTGCGCCGCGCAATTTCGCCTCCGTCCTACGCGCGGGAGCCGATAGGATCGCCGTTATGAGCTCTGCGATGGCTGCGCGGGACGCGAGCGATTTCATAAGAAAATTTAAGAAATAAATCGATCCAAAAACGCGGTTTGTTTCCGTTGCCGCACCCTTGCTACCGTCGTTGCGCTGCATGCAGTGCGACGCAAAAACACATATTTTAATAAAATCAAAAACGCGCGAAACGAACGCGATTTATTGCGATTTAAGCCCAAAGTTATAAAATACGAGCGATTTAAGCTTAAGGATATTTTTTGGATAAAGTGCGGCTTGAGGAATCAAAAAAGCTTCTAAACGAACAGCACCGAAATTTAAAACAAAAGCTGCGAAAAGGCGCTAGCGTCGAAATTTTTGACGATACGGATTTCAGCGATGCAACGGGTCGCAGATCATTAAATTTAAACGATGCAAATTTGAGTAGCAAAAACTTTAAAAATACGAATTTTGATCACACAGATCCCAAATCGCAAGCCGATTATCTTTGTGGTGCAAATTTTCGAGATACAAATTTAAAAGGCACGAATTTAAACTCACAAGCCGAGGTAAAATTTCAAAATTTAAACCCAGGCGGTGTTTCATCACGAGGCGTTAAAACTCGTGATTACGACAAAGAGCCGATAATCATAAAAGACCACGCTATAATTTTAAATGCTATCATCGGCGCGATTTATATCATTACTACGATATTGATGGCGATCTGCGGTAAATTTTCCGCCCAGCAAATTTTATTTCTCGTTTTGCTGGATTGCTATTTTCCGCTCAGAGCATTAAATAAATTTTCAAATTTCGGCAAGTGCTATATATGCTTTAAAAATGACGATATAACTCTATACTCTAAAAAGACGGAAGCCGTTTTATATGAGACCAAAATTTCAAATATAACTTGTATCAAACGAACCACGGGACCGTCATACCCCGAAATATCAAAAAAGACAAAATGCCTTATGCTGCTATTTGCTTTTATATACTTGCTTTTAATTTTTTTCGTAGCGGTAGTGATAGACGGAAGGGAGGAAAATTTTTGGATAATTTTTGCGGTAATTATATCTATTAGCTTCTTTCCTTTATTGCTATATAGGCTTTTTAACGGGCTAGGCTTTGATATTATAAATGATAGCATATTGATATACGACAAAAGTTCTTTTATAGAGGTTTCGTTTCTAAGCAGCAAAGAATACAGGGAGCTAAAAGCCTATTTTCTACTCAAAACAGGGAAAAATTTAGATAAAATCTGGCCGCAAATTTTTGTGTAGATCATAAAAGCGGACTCTATTTGAAATTTATATTAAATTATGATCGATCAAACCTACCCTTTTTCGGCGACATAAAAACGATGACGTTTGAGGTGGGTAAGGATAAATTTGAACAAAATTTTACCTCGTAAATTTACGAAGCCTCATTCCACGAGCCGCGCGCGGATGTCGCCGAAGAGCAGCACGTCCTTCAAAACGGCGCGATCGGCGTAACCGCGCTCGTTTAGGCTCAGGTGCAGTTCGCCTCGGCTGCTCGAAAATATCGGCTGGTTGATGAAAACCACGTAAATCGCCGCAGCCTGCTTATCTGTGCCCGCGCCGTGCCCTTTAAAATTTACGTCCGTTGCGCCGGTTTTCGTGTCTGCTCCGCTAGAGCTTGCGCTTGCTACTGCGCCGGAGTTTGTGTCCGCATCGCTAGGCGGCGCGACGCCCAGCTCGCTCGCGATATTTGCAGCGGCGCTTCCGCGCGGCCTTTCGATATCGATCCTTCCGTCGGCGCTTTTTGCGCCCGCAGCTCGGACGAAAAATTTATCGCCCGAGTGCGGGATTTTAGAGAAATTGAAAAACAAACTCAGCAGGTCGTTCGTCGCAAAGTAGGGCAAAATTTCGTCGCTTACGAGCTGTAGCTCGCCGCCCGTGCCCTTGAACTTTTGAAATTTTATCGTTTTGCGCGCGTAGTCGAAGGCGTAGGTTTTGCGCTCGTTTTTCGTCGTTTTGCCCTTTTTGCGCGAGACCTCGTGGACGTAGAGATCGGGCATCAAAAGCCCCGCTACTACACGCCCCTTTGAGCGGAAACTCTCGCGCCTCTGCCCGCTTAGGCTGCCTGCGACGCCCTGCGCAACGGCATCCATGACGATCTCGTAGCGATCGCCCTGCCGCACGAGCCGCGTGTTTGCGCTGCCGACCGCGCCGAAAACGCCGAATGAAATCTCATATTTCGCGCTGATCGTCTCGCTAAAAAGCGCGCTCGCGCATAAAATCAAAATAGCAAAAAATTTCATTTTAACCGTCCTTCCGCTTTGCGGCGCCCCAATTATACGGCGCCCGTTAAATTTACGCTCTTCGCTGCTCGTAAAGCTTGCGCGATAATCTGCACCGCGTTCGTAAAATTTACGCCTAAAAAGCAAAACTCGCGCCGCCTATTTCATTTTCTCCATAGCGCGATTATTAAATATCAGCCGCCGCTCCTTGCCGTCGTGAAAGGCCGTACCGTGCGTGCCCGCCTAAAGACGCCGACTGTCGCCGCTTTTATATTTACGACGCATATACGGCTCGGCGCGCGCTTGCCAGAAATTGGCGATTTTATATTTCGTGCAGGCCGCTTCGTCGCAAAGCGTGCCTGTAAATAAAATCAAAATTTACTATCGCGGCTATGTTTGTACTTTGCACTAGCCGATTCACCGCGCCTGTAAAATTTACGTTCTTTGCGCCGCGCATAAAGCTCGCGCCAAAATTTGTGCTATTGTAATTAAACTTGTTAAATTTACGTTTTTTGCGACGCAGTTTTGTGCCGTAAATACAGCCGTGTCGGTTGCTAGCAAATCCGTTTAAATTTATAAACGGCGCGGGTCAAATTTGAAAATTTAATCCTTCCAAAGCCACCATTTCAGCTTGGCTTTGTCGGGACGAGGCGTATTTGCGTAGTAGCAAACCATGCGATAAACGTAGAGGATGCACCTGTCGTTGCCGCGCCCGAGGGCCTTTGTGCGTTCAAACATATCGTCCGGATCCGCGCCCTTTAATGAAGCGATGCCCTCGTAGCCGAGTGCGAGCAGATCCGCCTCTGTCGCCTCGCCAACATAGGGGATTTTCTTAAAATCGCTCGCGCTTTTACTCAAATTTTACTCCAATCTTTATTCAAATTTCGCTCGGCTCGCCATTTGGATAAAATTTTAAAACCCCTTGAGAGTGCGGAATTTCAAAATTTAATTTTATCCACGCGATGCGAAAAATTTTTAAAATTTTACCTCGCCGCCCGCCGCCGCGTTCATTATCGGAAATTTTATCCGCAAGCTAGCAGGAGTGTTTCGGCGCGGCAAAGCTTAAACGTTTTAAATCCCCAACAGAGTAAATTTACGCTTCCACTTTGCGCCAAATGCAAAAATCTGATGCGTTTGTTTCAAACTCCAACGGAGTAAATTTAACTCTTGAATACCTGGTGGAACCTCAGTGGCTATTCTAGTTTCAAACTCCAACGGATTTTGTAAAAAGATGACGACGGCGCTTTGACGTCATCCGAGCCGCCTTTGTGCGATGATTTAATTAAAATTTCTTTCGCGCGGAAATGGCGCTTAAAACGAGCTTGCGTCAAATTTTATGCAAGCTTCGGTGCTAAATTTGACCCAAAATCCGCTCGCAAATTTCGCGTGGGTTTTGCGCCTGATAGATCGGACGACCGACTACTATAAAATCAGCCCCCGCCTCGCGCGCGACGCCTAGATCCGCCACTCGCTTTTGATCTGCCGCACTCTCGCCAAACGGCCTTACGCCCGGGCAAAGCGTGATAAAATTTGCGCTCGTGGCGTCCTTTATCAGGCGGCTCTCGAATGCCGAGCAGACCATGCCGTCAAGCCCCGCTTCGTAGCTCATCACGCTAAATTTGCGCACGGCGTCGCTTAAATTTTGCTCGTAAACCGCGCCAAATTCCGCCTGATCAAAGCTCGTTAGCGCAGAGACCGCAAGCACCAGCGGACGCGAACCGAGCTTGTTTAGCCGCTGCATCACCGCGCTCATCGCGCGCTTGCCGCTGCTTGCGTGCACGTTTATCATATCGACGCCAAGCTTTGCGATCTCCTCGGCGGCGTCAGCCATCGTGTTTGGGATATCATAAAGCTTTAGATCGAGAAAAATTTTAAAATCTCCAAGCTTTTTTAGCTCCCCTATAAAACCCGCTCCGTCACGCAAATAGGTGCGTAAGCCAACTTTGAGCCAAATTTTATCCGAAAAGTCCGCAAGCCGCTCCGCTAGCTGCAAACACTGCTGCTTCGAGCTCAGATCAAGCGCGACGCAGAGCTTCACCGTTTATCCTTGCCGCGTACCGCGCCTTTGCTGCCCGCAGGTCTTTTCGAGAGCGTGCCTCTGCCGCCCGCAGATTTTTTCGGAGCGGTAGAGATTTTGCGCCCCGCGCTACTTTTCGGCGCAGTATTTTTACCAGCAGCGCTCTTTTTCGGTGCCGCGTTTTTGCTAGCCTTGAAATTTCTATCAGCACCCCCTCTTTTTATCGCGACGTCTTTGCCGCTTCCAGGCTTTTTCTGTGTGATGTTACCGCTCGCAGATTTTTTAAAAGCGGCACTTCTGCCGCTCGCCAGCTTTTGCGGTACGGATTTTTTGCTGCTTGCGGCAGGCTTGCGCATAGCCCTTTTTTTACCCGCCGCCGCGGTATTTTGCGCCAAAGGCTTAGCGCCTGATCTGCGGAATTTTTTTACGGAAGACATATAGTCGCTTCTATTTTTGCCGCGAGGCTCTCGCGCCGAGGCTGCCGTGCGCGAAATTTTCTCCGATTTATCATGCGTCGCGCTACTTGTCGCCGCATGCAAGGCTTTATTTTTCGCCTCGCTTCGCGCCGTGTCGCTGTGCGCCTCCGTGCATGAGCTCATATCTACTGCGCCGCGTGCCGTCTCGCACGAGCTAGTCTCCGCCGCTTTGCCTTGCGCCGAATCTGCGACGTTACCCGCTGCACCGTCTTTTGCCGCGTCATCGAGGGCTTTCGTGATTTTGCTTTTATCCGTCGCGTCCGAAAGGGCGGGCTTTTCGACGAGGCTTTTTTTTAGCGCGTCGAGCACGCCGTTTACGAGCTTGGGCGATGAGCCTAGCTCCTTGGTGCTTTCCACCGCTTCGTTGATGACGACGATCGGATCCGTATCGCTAAATTTCAACTCATACGTGCCGAGCCGCAAAATAGCGCGCTCTACGGCGGCGAGCTCGCTTAGCTTATACTCGCTTAGATGCTCGTTTATCGCCGCATCGATCGCGCCTAGATTTGCCTCTACGCCGCGCAAGAGAGCCAGCGTCCAGTTTTTCTGTTCGTTTCTGATGCGCCTCTCTTCTAAAAATTCCTCCACGAAGCCGCCCGTCTCGCCGCCGATCTCTTTGGCGTAAAGTAGCGAAATGACCGCGGCTCGCGCATGATGACGCGTCGCCATGCTAGGCCTTTAGGTTGCGGAATAGGCTTAGAAGCTCGATCGCGCCGCTCATCGCTTCAAAGCCCTTGTTGCCGGCCTTTGAGCCCGCCCGCTCGATCGCTTGCTCGATGCTATCGGTAGTCAGTACGCCGAAAGTCACGGGCGCGCCGTATTTTAGCATGGTATTTGCGATGCCCTTGCTTACCTCGGCGCTTACGTAGTCAAAATGCGGAGTAGAGCCGCGGATCACTGCGCCCAGACAGACGATCGCATCAAATTTTTTGCTCGCAAGCGCCTTTTCGAGCGCGAGCGGGATCTCAAACGCGCCCGGCACCAGCATCAGGCTTAAGTTCTCCTCCTTGCCGCCGTGGCGCAAAAACGCATCATGCGCCCCCTCGACTAGGCGATCGGTGATGATGTGGTTGAAGCGGGCGTTGATGATTAGAATTTTTTCGTCGCCTTTTAGGGCGAGAGAGCCTTCGATGATTTTCATGATCTTCCTTTGCGTTAAATTTGGCGCTAAGCTTAGCTAAATTCGCCAAAATTCTAAATAAATTTAAATGTCGCGGCGGTCAAAATTCTAAAAGCCGCCTCTCGCGTGAGTAAATTTTGAGCAAATTTCACGTTCGAGCGAGCGTTTGGCGTATGTTTACGCGCACGGCCCGCAGATATGCGCCGTAAATTTTGCTCGCCGCCGTAGAGTGCGAGCTATTTTGCGGCGGGATTTATATCGCGCAGCGTTTGTTAAAACAGATGATTTGGGTGTGGCGTGGCGTGCTCGAGACGGTGCTAGAGTGCGATAAGATCGGTGGCGCATCCGCGCGGGCGCAAGATAAAATTTAGAAAATATCTTAAAATTAATCTTAGATAATAAATTTTATTGATTATTTAGGATTTTAAGGCTATCATCGTTGCAATTTCATTTCAAGGAGAGAAAGATGTTTAAACTTAGAGAGTTGCCGTTCGATGCGGCGCACAACGCGGTCGTGAGCAAAGAGGCCTGTGATTATCACCATGGCAAGCACCATGCGACTTACGTGGCAAATTTAAATAAACTTACCGAATCGGGCGAGTTCGCGGGCAAGGGGCTTTACGAGATCGTAACGGCCGCTAGCGGCGGGCTTTTTAACAACGCAGCGCAGGTTTACAACCACGATTTTTACTGGGATTGCATCGCAAAGCCTAGCGAGCCGTCTGCGGAGCTAAAATCGGCGCTAGCGGAAAATTTCGCGGATTTTAAAAGCGAGTTTTTGGCTGCGGCTACGGCGCATTTCGGCTCGGGCTGGGTGTGGCTCGCTTACGATCCCAAATCAGGCAAGCTTTGCATCAAAGCGACCCAAAACGCCGCCACGCCGGTGAGCGAGGGGCTCGTGCCGCTTCTAGTCGTGGACGTTTGGGAGCACGCGTATTACATCGACGAGCACAACGCGCGCCCGAAATATCTGGAGAAATTCTACGCGGGCATCAACTGGGAGTTCGTCTCAAGCGCCTACAAATGGGCGAAAAAAGAGGGTCTCGGCTCGGTGAAATTTTATATGGGCGAGCTTCACGGCAGAGATTAAATTTTAAAATTTAAGCGCACGCGCCGATACAAAAATCTGGGTCCGTCGCGCTTCGCTTGCGTAAATTTTAAATTTACGCGGGCACGTCGCAAACGGAAGCGGTGCTACCCGCAGAGCCAAAATCCATTTAAACGCATAATCCGAGTAGAGCGGATACGGCTCGCGCAGTACACAAAGCTGAAATCTCTTAAGCGCCCGTAGGTTCGCTGTGGATTGGCTGCGGACACGGCGCGAATAGGGCAGCACTCACTATTTGTAGCACCGAAATCGCTTAAACGTGCCGCATGTTCGCCATGGACGCAGATCCGCTGCGGACGATAACCGCCGCCCGCAAATCGCTTAGACGCACCGTAGGCAACCCTGGACGATAATCGCCGCGTCGTTTAGCGTACGCGGTCGATCGCTTAAAATTTTAATTCAAAGCTAGCGGCTAAATTTCGGGATTTTTCTCGGAATTTAGCCGCAGCAATACCACTTTTCAATCTATCTTTTAAATTTAATAAAATTCCATCAAAGCTCGGGCGCTAAATTTAATCAAAATTTTAGCCCAAAATCATCCACAGCCCGATCGCGCACATCAGCACCGAACAGAAAATTTCGAGGTATTTCAAATGGGTTTTCAGAAGATTTTTTAGCACAGCTCCGCCCAGCGCGTAGATGCTAAGGCAGATACTTTCGCTTACGCACAGCGTGGCGACGAGGGCGAAGGTGCGCGCGCCGAAAAGATTGTCCGCGTCCAAAAACGGCGGAAAGAGCGCGGTAAAAAATATCCACGCCTTGGGGTTTGAGACCGCGACTACGAAGCCTTGGAAGAAGATATTTTCGCTGCGCTTTTGTTTTTGCAGCTTAAAATTTCCGCGCGCCAAAAAGGTCGCGACGCCCAGATAGAAAATATACGCGCCGCCTAAAATTTTAATCGCGCTAAGCGCCGCAGGGTGCGCAAGCAGAATGCCCGCGACGCCGAATACACACGCAAGCGCTACGGCTGCGACGCCCAGCGCCTGCGCCAGCAGTGCAGGTAGCGCCCTAAGATAGCTGCGCGCGATGCCGAGATTTAGCGCGTAGGTCATGTTGATGCCCGGCATCAGCGATATCGGGAAGATCGTAAGGAAAAACAGAAGCATTGCAAACCCCTAAATTGCGGCTAAATTTTAAATTTATCGCGAGCCTGTCGCGGAAATTTTAAGGCGTCTAGGCGAATGAAATTTTAAAATTCCGCCGCGTCTTTTTGCGATTATCATCACGCTTGCACGGCATGTGCAGATAAAATTTTAAAATTCCGCCGCCCGCTTCGCTAGACGCGTCCAAGCTTTCTATGGGGCGGGAAGGGGCCCCGGTTGCGAGGTCGCACTTCTCGCAGAGACGGCGCCGCTTCTGCGCACCGTATCGTTCTGCTCGCCTCAAATCCCGCCCAACTCCCGACGACGCCTTACAAGAGGCAGGACGCGGTTGCGCTAATTTTATATCATAGCTGCGGCGCAGCGTGCAGCATCGCGTAAAAACTCACGCCGCAGCGTATGTAACGCAGCGAATGAAATTTTAAAATTCTATCGTACCGCCGCGGGTAAATTTAAAATTTAAAACTCTCGCGGCTTTAAATTTAGCCGAAAATCCCGTATCCGAAGATCGCCGCGATGATAAGCGGCAGGATAAATTTGACGTACAAAAACCAAACTCCCGCGAGCCTCGCGCTCAGATCGCCTTCGTTGGTGAGCTCGTAGATCGCGTCCTTTTTCAGCACCCAGCCCACGTAGATGCAGCACAGAAGCGCCGTTAGCACGAAAAATACGTTCGCGCTTACGAAGTCGAAGGCGTCAAAAACCGAGCGCCCCAGAATTTTAACGTCCGCAAGCACGCTGCTTGAGAGTATGCAGGGTAGGTTGCCGAGCACGAAGACGCCGCCGAGCGTTAAATTTACCGCCTTTAACGTTGAAAAACCGAAGCGCTCCTCGACGAAATTTATGATGACCTGATAGATCGTGATCGACGTCGTAAGCGCGGCGATGAGCAAAATCGAGAGAAAGACCACCGCGACGGCGTTGCCGAACGGCATGTGCGAAAACGCGATCGGCAGGCTCTTAAAAACTAACGACGAACCGCTGCTCGGCTCAAGCCCCGCACTAAAGAGCGACGGAAAGATCATAAAGCCCGCAAGCACGGCGATGAGGGTGTTTACGACTGCGGTGATGGTGGCCGTTTGCATCAGCTTCTCGTCTTTGTTGAGGAAGCTAGATAGCGTGATCATCACGCCGAAACCGAGCGAGAGCGCGAAAAAGACCTGTCCCAAAACGTCGATCAAAAGCTTGGGCGTGATCTTGGCAAAATCGACGCCGAGGTAAAATTTCACGCCTTCCTTTGCGCCTTCTAGCGTTAAATTTGTAAGGATCACCGCGATGAAGCACAAAAATAGCGCGGGCATTAGAAATTTTACGAATTTTTCGATCCCCTCGATGATGCCGTTTTTCAAAATATACCAGTTGATCGCTATGAAAACGATCGTGTATCCGCCGACGCTAAGCGGGCTATTTTCGATGTGATCTACGTAGAATTTTTGCGTGAATGCGGGGTCTGTGATCCGCGCGGAGAGGTCGAAGTTGCCGCTTACGATGTTTACGATATAGGTTAGCACCCAGCCGCCAAGAACCATATAGTAGGCTAAAATTCCAAACGCGCCGATTACGCCCATGATGCCGGCGATCTTCCATGCGGGCTTTATACGCGAGCCATCCTTTTTAGGCGCTGCGAAGGCATCGACGCAGTTTCTTAGCGCACGGCGTCCGATGACGTTTTCTACCAAGATCATCGGGATCCCAAGCACGATCATTGCGATGCAAAATACGAGCACGTAGGCGCCGCCGCCGTTTTGCCCGACTAAATACGGAAACCGCCACGTGCAACCAAAGCCGATCGTGGCGCCCGCGACGGTTAAAATATATGTGAGCTTGCTGCTCCAGGTCTGTCTCGGCACGCTCCCTCCTTAAAATTGCTCTTTTTTGAGTTTGTCGAGGAAGTCCTCGATATTGTATTTGGCGCGGTAAGCCTCGCTGATGAGATGGACTATGATGTCGCCGAGATCGACGACGCTCCACTCATCGCCGCTTTCGATAGCCAAAAACTCCTCGCCGAGCGGCTTGAGCACGCTTTTTAGCTCCTCGATGAGCGAGGCTGCGTGGCGGGCGGTCAGCATAGTGGCGATAACTACGAATTTCGCGATGTATTCGCGCCCCTCCATATCGATGATCTGGACGTCTTCGGCTTTCTTTTCGTTTAAAATTTCGGCGATCCGCTCCGCCCTTTGCTTTGGATCTTGCATATCTTTCCTTTTATAAAATTTTATGACCTCTGCTGCGATCTTGGGCGGGATTTCGCCTTTGAAATCTCGCCTAAAACCGCTTGAGCTCGCATCTACGGCAATCTCGATGCGCCTTAGATCCGCCCACTGCCGCGGGATCTCGTAGCCCGGCCTCGTAAGCACGACAAACTCCGCTAATTTCTGAAGCTCGCTAAAGTCGCGCCATTTATGAAGCTCGGCTAGGTTGTCGGCACCCACGACGATGTAGAGCTTTGGTGCGGTGTCTGCGCCGCTTGCATCGCTTGCGTCATCCGCGTCATTTACGCCGCCTGTGTCACCTGCACTATTTGCGCTACCCACGAAATTCGCGTCACCTGTATCAGCCATGCAATTTGCATTGCCGCTTGGAATTTCGCTTGCGCTTGAAATTTTACCTGTGACGGCGTTTGAAATTTCATTTCGGGCAGCGCTTGGAATTTTGCTCGTGCTTGAAATTTTATCCTTGGCGGAGCTTAAAACCTCGCTCATGACGACGCCGGGCGCTCTGCTTGAGGCGGCGCTTGAAATTTTATCTGCGCTTCGGGTATCGCTTGCTGCGGCTGTCGTCTCCGCTGCGATTTTGCCGTTTGCGTCGTATTTTTCGAGCAGAAATTTCACGCTTTGTATCGTGGGTACCGGCACGTTTTGCGAAATTTCATAATCGCTCACCTCCACGTGCGGGGCGTCGCTCCACAGCGCGCGGCACCATCTGAGTCGCAGCTGCGGCGGCGCCGAAAAGCTCTTTTTAAACGGGTTTAGAAACGACGGCATTATGACCAGCAAATCGGGCTTTAAGCTCGATAAAATCGCCTTTACCGCGACGTCGTGTCCTGCGTGCGGTGGATCGAAACTGCCGCCGAAAAGCGCGATCTTCACGCGCCTGCTCCGCGCCGTTTCATGCCGCAAAATTTCTCGCCCTTCGCCGCAAATTTTGCGGCATGAAATCTTGCGCGGCGCAATCTTGCTTTATGAAATTTTACGCCGCAAAATTCCGTTTTGCCAAATTTTGTTGCAAAAAATCCCGCATTTTGCGGCGCGGTAAATTTAAAAGGCGTGACAGCGCAAAGGCTAGGACTGCGTCGTAGCCCTTTTGCGGCGGCAAATTTAAAAAGCGCGCCATCGCGGAATTTTACCCCGCCGAATTTCGCTGCGTTAAATTTTATTTTAAGCTCTAAATTTAGCGTCCGGAACTTCATCCCCTGAAATTTCACGCCGTGAAATTTAGCCGCATAAAATTTCGCAGTGCAAGCTAAAAAACCCGTCTCGCGCAATTTTGCTTTGTAAAATTTGACGCCGCGTGCCATAAATTTTGATTTGCAGAATTCCGCGCCGCGAAAGTTTGCTCCTAAAAATTCCGTTCCGCAGGTCGTAAATTTCGCGCCATCAAATTTCTCGTCGTGAAATTTAAAATGCGAGTGCCGTGATTGCCGAATTTGTCGCGTATGACGAAGCGTTTCATTGCAAAATTTAAAATCGCGAAGCGCGGCATCGTGAGCCCTGGGCTCTGCGCCGCAAAATTTCGTACTACCAAATTTTGTTGCAAAAAATCTTGCGTTTTGCGGCGCGAAAAATTTAACGCCGCGCCCGCGAAATTTCGCCGCGCAAGACCCAGCGGTTGCGAAGCGGGCGTTAAAATTTGAGTTTTTGTAGGGCTTTCGCACGGGCGCCTACATATATTTTTCTAAAACGCGCGGAATTTCGATGCTGCCGTCCTTGCGCTGGTAGTTTTCCATCACCGCAATCAGCGTGCGGCCGACCGCGAGCGAGGAGCCGTTTAGCGTGTGAACGAGGCTGTTTTTCTTGCCGTCTTTGAAGCGGATCTTGGCTCTGCGTGCCTGAAAATCGCGACAGTTGCTGATTGAGCTGATCTCTCTGTATTGGTTCTGCCCCGGCAGCCAAACCTCCAAATCCACGGTCTTTGCGGCGCTAAAGCCCAGATCGCCGCTGCAAAGCAGCATGTGTCTGTGCGGAAGGCCAAGGCTATCTAGGAGATCGCTCGCGCATGAAATCATCTCCTCAAGCATCTTTGCGCTATCTTCGGGGCGCGTGATGGCGACGAGCTCGACCTTTTCAAACTGATGCTGGCGGATCATGCCGCGCGTATCGCGCCCCGCCGAGCCCGCTTCCTTGCGAAAGCAGTGGCTGTAGCTGGTGAGCTTGATTGGCAGCTCCTCGCTGCGCAGAATTTCATCGTTAAAGAGATTTGTCGCCGTAACCTCGCTCGTAGGGATGAGGTAGAGGTTTTGCTCCTCGTCGTCAACGCGGTAGAGGTCGTCTTTAAATTTAGGCAGCTGACCCGTGCCGTAGAGGATCTGATCGCGCACCAAAAACGGCATATTTACGAGCTCGAAACCGCGCGAGTTATTAAATTCGATCATGTAGTTGATGAGAGCCATATTCAGTTTTGCGCCAAGACCTCGGATCGCGGTAAAGCGGCTGCCGCTGAGTTTAACGCCGCGCTCGAAATCAAGCCATCCCAGCGCCTCGCCGAGATCGAAGTGCTGCTTGGGCGCGAAGTCGAACGTGCGCGGCTCAAGTACCTTTTTGATACAGACGTTTTCGTTCTCGTCCGCACCGATCGGCACGTCGTCGTCGATGATATTCGGTACGCACGCGGCGATCGCTTCTAGGCTCTGCTCGCGCTCATTTACGAGCTCACTTAGGCTTTGGATCTTTTGCTTGTTTTCCTCAAGCTGAGATTTTAGCGCGCCTACGTCTTTGCCCTCGCGCGCAGCGAGACCGAGCTCCTTGCTCTTTGCATTTTGCACGGCTTGGAGGTTTTCAAGATCGCTCTTTTTGGATTTTAGCTCGTTGTAGGCATCTAGCCTGTCTCTTATACACATCTGACGCTGCCGACGACTAGTCGAGTGTAG
>CAUUKU010000017.1:0-22714 GCA_963545665.1 uncultured Campylobacter sp.
ACACTCGACTAGTCGTCGGCAGCGTCAGATGTGTATAAGAGACAGATGCAGAGACGCGACATACTGAAAATGGGTATGGTAGGGGCCGGCGCACTCGCACTCGGCGCGGTAAATGCACAAGCAAGCGCGGTGGACGCAAAGGACGTCAAATTTGACGAGGAGTGGGACGTCATCATCATCGGCAGCGGCTTTGCAGGACTTGCGGCGGGCTTAAAAGCGGCGCAAAAAGGAAGCAAAGTCTTGATCCTCGAAAAGATGGGTCGCATCGGCGGCAACTCCGTCATCAACGGCGGCGGTATGGCGGTCGCAAACAACCCGGTGCAGGCAAAAACCAACATCAAAGACAGCAAAGAGCTATTTATCGCCGATTGCTTAAAAGCGGGACTTGGCATCAACCACACCGAGCTTTTGGAAACTTTAGTCGATCGCGGTATGGACGCTTACAACTTCCTTGTCGAAAACGGCGTTCAGTTCAAAGAACACTGCGCGCACTTCGGCGGACACAGCGTCGCGCGCTCGATGCTAACGACGAATGATAGCGGCTCGGGCTACATCCAGCCGATGCTTGAAAAATTTGAAGCGCTAAAAGACAAGGGCTGCGAGCTTCGCCACCGCGCGAAATTTGACGATTTCGTAACAGACGAAGGTCGCGTAGCGGGCGTCGTGATCCGCGAGGAGTATAAATTTGATCCAAATCTCTACAGCGACGATCTTGAAAACACGAGCGGCACCAAAAAGACGCTCAAAGCCAAAAAAGGCGTAGTGCTCGCAGCGGGCGGATTTTGCCGCGATAAAATTTATCGCAAGCTTCAAGACCCGCGCATTCCTGACGACGTCGATAGTACAAATCACGCCGGAGCTACCGCGGGCGTGCTGTTAAAAGCCTTTGAGATCGGCGCGTATCCGGTGCAGGTAGATTGGATCCAGTTCGGTCCGTGGGCGAGCCCCGATGAGAAGGGCTTTGGCGCCGCTCCGATCCTAACTCAGCAAGGCACCTTTAAATACGGCATCGCCGTGGACGTGCGCACGGGCAAACGCTTTATGAACGAGCTTGCAGATCGCAAGACCCGCGCGGACGCGGAGTTTAAAATTTTGCGCGATGATCCCAAAGCCTATCCGATAACCTTTGCCGATACCAAAATGGCGTTTAAAGACCTAAGCGAAGAGATTATTTCTAAAGGCATGGCAAGCGGCAAGGTAGTGGGCGAATGCGCTACGCTCGACGATATCGCCAAAAAATACGGCGTGCCTGCGGATGCTTTAAAAGAGAGCGTAAAAAAATACAACGAAGGCGTGAAGGCTAAAAAAGACGAGTTCGGCAAACAAGAAAGCGCGCTAAGCGAGATCAACGAAGCGGGGCCTTTCTACGTCATCCGCCTCTCACCGAAGCCTCACCACACGATGGGCGGTCTAAAGATCAACGAAAAAGCCGAGGTCATCTCAAGTAAGACGAATAAGCCGATCCCGGGCCTTTGGGCTGCAGGCGAGATCACCGGCGGAACTCACGGCGCAAGCCGCCTAGGCACCGTAGCGATCACAGACTGCATAGTTTTCGGAATGATCGCGGGTGAGCAGATCGCTTAGCTAGGCCCGAGCGCAAGCTCTTTAAAGCCTTGCCCGGTTGGCGAAAGCGGGCCGGCAAGGCACTTCTACAAAAGGTTGTAAATGAAAAATTTCAGTTTTACGGCATTAATTTTGTGCTGTATCATCGCGACTTTGTTCGGCGAGCCGAGCGCTAATGACGCCAACGCCACGAACATAGTCGTTTCAGATGAGCTTCGGGCAAAATACAAAATCAAACCTCATCACGAGCATTTGTCGTTTGACTGCGTCGATTGCCACATAAATCAAGGAAGCGATCCGTCTAAATTTAAAAGCATCGGCGACAAGGGCTGTATCAGCTGCCACGGCGACAAAAAGAAACTCGCTTTGAGGCTTAAATTTATGGATACTCTTAAGGCTAATCCGCATAACTCCGTCCACGACGGTCCTACGCTATACTGCGACGAATGCCACAACGAGCACAAGGCATCTACGAATATGTGTACCGAATGCCACGAGCACGAAGTGCCGCAATGGATGGGGGTGACGCCATGAGAATTTCTAAAAAATTACTAGCGCTTATCATCTTAATAAGCGGTATTATAGGGTTTTTCGTCGTCGTGCCGGTGCATTACGCGCTTGAGAAAACAAGCACCGATAAATTCTGCGACGTCTGTCACGAGATGGATCCGATGGTGATCGCCTATCAAGACGACGTCCACTCGGGCAAGGGCAAAACGGGCGTCAAAGCTAAATGCGTCGACTGCCACCTACCGCACGACAATATCGTAAAATACGTCTATCAAAAGGCCAAAAACGGCGTGTTGGAGGGCTACTCGCACTTCTTTGACGAGCCTGAGAAATACGACTGGAATAAAAGGCGCGAAAACCGCGAGCACTATGTGTTTGACAACGGCTGCACGAGCTGCCACGCCACCGTGATCGACAGCAAGATCACCTCCGAGCAGGCGCAACGCATGCACGCGCACTACAAAAAGCTCCTAGGCACCGAGCGCGAGCTTAAATGCGCGAGCTGCCACGTAAGCGCGGGGCACGGCATCGGGCTTCGCAACTACCTAGAGTACTGGCGACCGACGTATAAAATTTACGAAAAGAAGATGATGCAGGAAAAGATCAAAGCAAAGAAGGAATTTTTCGGCGACGAGTATAAACCGAGCGCCGAAGAGCAGGCCTTTATGGACGCTTCTAGCGCGAAAAAATAACGCTTTGAGATTGTAAGCGTTTCGATTCGCGTTTCAATTCATACTCCGCCGCGGGTTAAATTAAAGCTCAAATTCTGGGCTTCGATTTAATCCGCGGCGGCTTAAATTTAGCGAAGTTAAATTTTATCTCGCTTTTATTCGTTTGATCCGACGAGGAAAATTTTATCCTTTTTCATCTCTTTTACGCTTTACGGGCGAGCTTTAAAATTTATCCAAATTTAAAATTTCATCGAAAGAAGCCATGCAAAAAATCATCGCTTTTAAAGTAAGCTAAATTTTAAATTTAAGAAATTCCGCGTGGGACTTAGCGAGCGATTTTATGTCGCGCGAATATAGATCAAATCGAGTATAGATCAAATTTTAAATTTAAGAATTTTATGCCGCGAGGATATGTCCGAGCAGATCGGCGCCAAGATAAATTTCAAAATTTAAAAGCTACGCCGCGGGGTTTAGAATTTTTACCGAGCAAAATCATAGCTTAGGCAGGATCACCTCTTTTTGCGCGAGCCTCTCAAAGGTGCAGACGTCGCCATAAATTTCAGCCAACAGCTCGTCATTTAAAACCTGCGCGACGCTGCCTTTTGAGACGATCCGCCCGTCGCGAAATACTATCACTTCGTCGCAAAACCAAAGGATGTGGTTTGGCTCGTGCGTACAGATGACGATCGTCTTGCCGCCCGCAGCGATCTTTTTTAAAATTTTCCAAAGCGTGATCTGGTTTTTAAAATCAAGCGCGGACGTCGGCTCGTCAAGTAGTATCAGCGGCGTATCCTGCGCGAGCGCCCTGGCAATAAAAACGAGTTGTCGCTGCCCGCCGCTAAGCTCGTTCATCTTTTTATCCGCCATATGCGAGATGCCGATAAACTCCATCGCCTCGCTCACCGCTCTTTTGTCGTCTTTGCTAAAGCCAAACAGGCTCTTTACGTGCGTGGAGCGCCCCATCAGGACGATGTCTCTTACGAAAAACGGAAAGTGTAGCTCGGTGTGCTGCGCGACGTATGCGATGTTTTTAGCCATCCACGCGGGGCTTTTGTGCTTCGTGTTTTGCGAATCTACGTAAATTTCGCCACCCTTGATACTTAAAAATTTCATACAGCAGTTAAAAAACGTGCTCTTGCCGCTGCCGTTGGTGCCCAAAAGCCCGCATATGCTGCCTCTTTTGATCTCGATGCTTACGTCTTCGAGCCCAAAACTGCCGTAGCTAAAGGATAAATTTTTTGTTTGTAGTATCATTTTAGCAGCTCCTTTGCCTTGCTTCTTAAAAGCGCGATGAGAAATGGCGCGCCCACCAAAGAGGTTATGATGCCCACGGGAATCTCCGCCATCGCTACCGTGCGCGCGAGCGTGTCGCATACGAGTAGATAGAGCGCTCCTATGAGCCCCGATAGCGGCAGCACCCATCTGTTATCCGGGCCGCTTACTAGGCGCGCTACGTGAGGCATGATGAGCCCTATCCACGCGATTATGCCCACATTTGCCACGCACACTGCGGTCATCAAGGTAGCGATCGTTATAAAGATAAGCTTGTATTTTTCGGGATTTATGCCGAGGCTTCTTGCCTGATCGTCGCCTAGGCTTAGTAAATTTAACTTCCACGCAAGCGTGCAAAGTGCTACAAAGCAAACTCCCGTGACTGATGCGATCTCGCCTAGGCTTTGCCATTTGGAGTAGTACAGCCCGCCCATCATCCAAAATGTGATCTCTCTTAGCTGCGCGTCCTCGCTTACGTATTTTACGATCGATACGCACGCCGAAAATATCGAGCTTACGATGACGCCCGACAGGATAAGCCCCACCACGGGCACTATGCCGCCGTTTTTTGCGAGCGTGTAGGATAAAAACACCGCGAAAAACGAAAACGCAAACGCACTTAGAGCGATATTAAAAAATATACCCGAAAACAGTATCGCTAGCGCCGCGCCCAGGGCTGCGCCCGAGCTGGCTCCCAGTATAAAGGGCTCAACGAGCGGGTTTTTAAAGCAGGCCTGATATATCGCGCCCGCGTTTGAAAGCGCGAAGCCCACTATCACGGCGGTTAAAATTCTAGGCATTCTGATTTCAAAGATGACGGTTTGATCCATCTTAGAGATGCCTGCGGCGGGGATGTCAAAAATTTTCAAATTTAAAACGTCTAAAATTTTAGCGATCGAAATTTTATAATCCCCGAGCATGAGCGCCGCGATCATACAGAGCAAAAGCACGCCCAAAAGAACGAATAAAAATAGTAAATTTGACTTAAAAGCGCCGGGCTTAAAAGTCATACTCTACCGTCCAATCTAAAATTTGCTCGCTTCTAAGCGCCTTTGCCTGCTCCTCGCTCACGCCGTAAACGTCTTTGTAAAAATCAAGAACGAATTTATGAACCTTGATGTCCGAAAAGAGCTGCGGATAGGCCGCTTTTGCGATTATTAGGATATCGATCGGATACTCCACGCGGCGCGCGCAGTTCATCGGCGACCACGGCATGGCGTAAACGCGCTTGTTTTTGATCGCTTTTAGCTCCTCTAGCTTTTCAAAATCTGCCGAATTTAAAAGCTCGCTCGCGGGATGATAGCCGTTTGAGGTCGGTAGCACGATGACGTCTGGATCTATCGCGTAAAGCTGCTCGGTGCTTAAAATCACGTTTGAACCGTCACCTCTAAAGGCGTTTTTAGCGCCCGCGATATTTTCGATGATGAAGGATTCGGGGGTATTTACGCCGTAGGCGCTCGCCACGCCGCCGTTTTTGCGGATGTTTGGATTAAGCCCCATGTAGAGCATGCTGACCCTTTGATCCTCTTTTAAATTTGCCGTACGCTCCTGCACGAGTTTTTGGGTTTTATCGAGGTATTCAAAGAGCTTTAGCGCCTTGTCCTTTTGCCCAAATATCTCTCCTAGCACCCGCATCTCCTCTTGCATCGTTGCGATTTCAGCGCCTCTTGGAGCATAGATCACGGCAAGAGGTATCCCTAGAGCCTCGATAGTAGCGATCGTTTTTTCTACCGCGTCTTTATTTGAGCCGCGCAGCGTACAGTCTCCGATGCGAAGGATCACTAGCTGCGGATTTTCGTTTGCTAAGGCTTCGAAATTTACGACGTTTCCTTGCGGAGAATTTACGCAAGGTAGGTCATTTAGCCACGGATGCAGATACTTCATAACGTTCCATCCGCGAAGCGCGTAAGCTTCGCCCGTTTTGGTGGTGAAGTCGTATTTGTAGTCTCGCTTCATAGACCACGAGCCGATGAGCTTTACTTTGTCGATCACGCCAAGATGCGTCATGACGCTCTCGACAAACCCGTCGTCGATCGTAGCGACCCTCTCGAGCGGAGAGGCGATCTTGACCTCCACGCCGCGCATATCTTTGATACTAAACTCGCCGCCGAACGCTAGGCTAAGCGCTAGCAAAAAACCGAGTAGAAATTTCATAAAAGCTCCTTTTGCGAGGATAAATTTAACCTCGTTATTATATCTTGGTATTATGAAATATAGATTAATATTACTAATCACAGGCCGTTAGGTCGCTAAATTTGACGATCCTAAAGCTTTCAAATGAACTGAATTTAGGACCGAAAATTGATGGGAGCGCTTTTTGTTATCGGCGCACTTTACCGTATGCAAGATGCGCACGCGAGCTCGCGCGCATCTCGTCATCGCGCCTACGCTAGTTTTGCGCGGACACGACAGGGCAAATTCCGCGCCCCGCAAACACATAAGGCAAACATAAATATATCGTAGCTATAATCCGAGATTATTAAATTTCTTAAGGAGGAGAGAATGGCGTTTGTTACAGAGCGTATTTCAAAAGAGGATATTGATAAATACGACTTGCTAAAACCGTGCAATGAGATATGCAATAAGTATTATCAGGGTGAGCTTGATTGGGTAGATTTAAATTCGAGAAGTTGGTGTGTAGATAGAAAAAGAAGCATTTGGCTTTTTCCTGTGCGCATGATCACTATCGGAGATCCTAGAGATATGGAATTTAGCGGCGAAGATATATGGATCTTGCACTACAAGGGCAAAGATATAGAGATTGATTTAAGAAAGATATATAATGAATATACCGGCAAAAAAGATACGGATAATCCGTTTATATTAATATATGAACTGGAATCTATAAGAAGCGATCTTGGGGATATAACAAAACAGGAGATTGTAGATATTTTAAAAGAAATTTTAAATGAGTTTAAGATAGGTGCTATAATTTCTATTCCTAGAGAGAATATTCAAGTAATTTTCAGATCTAAAATTTAAAGAAGAGGATAGAATATGGGCTATACAAAAGATCAAGCAGATGTTGAATTAAGAAAAATAGTAGAGGGGAAGTTGCCTGCAATGCGAGCAAAAACTAGCAAATTTGGCGTCGGCGCGATGGTTGGGAGCTTTACTCGCCTAAACTAGCTAGGCCGTTTCAGTCAATCGCCATCGCGCACAACGTAAAAATTAAAACCGCGGCCCTGCAAGCCCTCTTCGCGCCGGAGCTTAAAGCAAATCCAAAACGAAGATTAACGCTTTCTGTGCTCCCGCGTCGAGATAGCGCAGCGACTTGAGGCAAAATTCAAAGCGAAATAACGCAGCAGCCCGAAGCAAAAGCCGCGCTGAAATTCCATTTGGCGCAGCAGCCGCAAAAACCCGAGCCGCCGCGCCGATCTCTTAAATTTTACTTACCCGCTTAAATTTTACTTACTCGCTTAAATTTTACTTACTCGCTTAAATTTTACTTATTTTCGCAGGCAGCGCTTGTCTGGCGCAGGTGCCCACCAGCCAATCGTTGAGGCTAAATTTACCCTCCCTTTTCGGATCGAGCAGACCAAGCTTATTGTGATTAAGCCCGCCCTCGGCGCCCTCCAGCCTAAAGACGGGCTCGCCGTCTACGAAGTGCGTCCTAGCGCCGAACTCATCGTGCCCAAAGCCGTGCTCTAGGCTGATGACGCCGCTAGCGACGCCGTTTGTTACGAAGGCCTCGCCCGTTTGCGAGCCGTAGGGCGTCGTGATCTTGACCTTATCGCCAGTCTTGATCCCCTGCTCGCCAGCCACGTCCTGCGCGATCCTGACGAAATTTTTCGGATGTATGGCGCGCAGCTTTGGACTAACTATCGTGTAGTAGTGCTGGATGTTTGATTTGCGCGAGCTTACGAGGTATTTCCACTCGGATTTCGGGAAAAACTTTTCTAGCGGCGTGCCGTCGCTAGCGACCGCAAGGGCTAGAGTCGGCGTGCCGGGCATATACTCGCCCGTGATAGAGTGCCTATGTCCGCCAAGCGGCTCGTAGTAGATCGCAGCAGGCGTGGCGGCGGGTACTTTTACCGTCATTTTATCGCCCGCATAAGCGCTCTCGTAATCGTCAAATCTGCCGCCCTTTGCCAGCACATGCGCGACTTTCGGCTTTTCCTCGTCTTTTAAAAACGGCTCTAGCTTTTTCATGGTTTTTGAAATTTTGCTAAGTTTCAAGTCCTCTTTGTCGATGTCCTTCACGCCCGCTCCGTCAAAGGCCAAATTTGCCAGCGCCGCTGCGTAATACTGCTCCTTCGTATCCAGATCCATCAGCTTTCCGTCCTTGTCCTTAAAGGCGCCCTTGCCAAATCCCTTTAGCCCGAGCCTCTTTGCCACCGCGATATAAAAGGCCTCCACGCCGATCACAGTGCCGTCTGCGGCGCGGTCTTGTTTAGCGGCGACGGCCGGGTAGCGCACGACGGAGGTTTTAGCTATCGTACCCCAGAGCGAGTTTGGCAGCGCCCAGTTTTCGAGATTTACCCCGTCGGGTACGATATAATCGGCATAAGCGTTGGTCTCGTTCATAAAGGCGTCGATACCGATGAAAAGCGGCAAGCTTTTGCTATCTTTTAGCGCGTCAAGCACCGCAGCCTCGAGCCCTGCCTGCCCGTAGATCACGTTCGTCATGTAGTTTATGAGCGCTTTTACCTTATACGGATAGCCTGCGGCGTGGCTGGTGAGCGTTTCGTTTACCAGCGGCATCGAGATAGGATACCACGGCTGCTGCGCGGGATAGCCGCTACCGCCGGCTGCGAGCTTGCGTTTAAACTCCGAGCTCGTTTCGTAATACTTGCCCGAGCGGGATAAATTTAGCCCGTTTGCCTTGTATGCGCCCTCGAAGCTCTCCAGATCGTATCTGCCCTTTAAAAACTCATGCGTACCCGCGCTTGCGTTTATGCTGCCGCCCTTGTAGCCGTATGTGCCCATCAGAGTGTTTAGGCAAAAGATCGCGTACGTGCTCATCGCCGCTTGCGTGTGCATCATACCGCCGTGGACGTTGGTGCTGACCTGCCTGCCGTTTTTGGTGAAATTTTCGCACAGCCACAAGATGTCGTCCATACTCACGCCGCAAATTTTAGAGTACTCTTCGAGGCTGTGCTTGTAGGCGGACTCTTTTAGTAGCTGCATCGAGCTTTTGACCTCGACCTCCTCGCCGCCTAGTAAAATTTTACCCTCGTAGTAGAGTTTGGCGGGCTCGTTTATCTTGTAACTTTGGATTTTGCCGCTTTGCGAGCAGACCTGCCATTCGTCGCCCGCAAGCGCAAATTTGCCGTAGTTTGCGTGGCCTTTTTGCGTGATGACTAGGTGGGTGGCGTTGCACCAGTGTATCTCGCCGGCGAGCTTTGCCTGCTCGAAATTTGGCTGCATGAGGTAGTTTGCGGCGTATTTTTCGTTTTCGATGATCCAGCGTATCATCGCCATAGCAAGCGCAGTGTCGGTGCCCGGCTTTATGCCGATCCAGCGGCCTTTATCGGAGGCGGCAAATTTGACGGCGTTTGTCACCGTAGGATCGATCACGGCGTAGGTGAAGCCATCGTTTACGCTTCTTGCGTGAGCGACCATTTTGGCTTGCTTTTGGAACGGATTTCCGCCGTTTGCGGGCGAGGTGCCCCAGTAGATGCTAAATTTGGAATTTTCGTAGTCGGGCTTGGTGTGGGCAAAGCCCTTTGCGTTGTGCGCGATCTTGCCGCCCACTCTAAAGCCGCCGCCGCAGATACCGCCGTGCGAGTAGTGATTTACGGTGCCGAATGATTTTTTGATAAAGCGATCGACGATATCCGAGCGCCCGTCGTAGAGATAAAAGCTCAAAAGCTGGTTGCGCTTGGTGCCGTATTCGGGATTTGCCTCGTCGATGAGCTCGTCTGAGTGTATGGCTCTAAGCCCGTCCACGTGCCCCTCGCCGAAAAGATCCCCGCCCTCGACGACCTCTTCGATGAGACGTTCGAAGCTGATCTTTTTCCACTTGCCCTCGCCTCTTTTGCCCGCTCGCTTTAGCGGCGATAAAATTCTAATAGGCGAAGCTATCATCTCGGGCAGCGCCGCGCCTCTAGCGCATACCGTGGCGCGCCGATCGTCCTCGCCGCTAGCCGTGGTTGCCAGCAGTGCGTCGTTTATCGAGGTATCAAAGCTCGCCCAGCGCACGTTTGATAGCGGATGGTAGGGATTGCCCGTGCATCTTAGCACGCGGTCTTCTTTTTCGTCCACGTGTAGCCTTAGCCCGCACTTCGCCACGCAGCCGTGACACATCGAAAATACCACGCTATGTCCGTCGTTCATTAAAATTTTACCGTCTTTTACGCTAAATTCGGGCTGAAGCGAGCTGCCCTGCGGTTTATAGTCGTCTTTTATTTTTCCCGCGTCGTCCGCTACCGCAGCGGTTGCGCCCGCGGCCGAGATCATCGCCGCGTTTTTTAAAAATTCTCGTCTTTTCATCGTTTCTCCTTACAACGCGAGCTCTTCGCTCCAGCTGATCGCTTGCTTGTAGCCGTTTTTAGCCAGCAGTTCCTTGTCGTTCTTAGCCAAAATTTCGCTCACGCCGTGGTAAAAAACCTGCGGGTGCGTATTTTTCGGGCTATCTAACACCATCGTCTCGTGAGTAGCTAAAAATTTTCTGATATTTGAGTTTTCGTCGTTTAGATCGCCTATTATGCGGCTTCCGCCCACGCAAGTCTCCACGCACGCAGGTAGCAGGCCCTCGCGCAGTCTGTGGTCGCAGAAGGTGCATTTATCGACCTTGTAGGTCTGCAGACTAAGGTATCTGGCGTGATACGGACAGGCCTCGGCGCAAAGCGCGCAGCCGATGCACTCGGCGCTATCTACTTTGACGATGCCGCTATTTCTTTGGTGGCTCGCTCCCGTCGGACAAACGTCGATACAGGCGGGGCTTTCGCAGTGATTACAAAGGCGTGGCAGCGAGGCGATAACGGCGCGGTTGCCGTCTTTGTCGCTAGCTTCGTACTCCGAAACGATCGTCCTAAAGGCGCCTGCTTGGACGTTGTTTTCCATAGCGCAGTTCATCGTGCACGACTGGCAGCCGATACAGCGCGTTAGGTCGATGACCATGCCGTAACGCGGACCTTTGGTTTTTTCAAATTTATTCGTAGCGGCCCTAAGCGCGGTAGAGGCGATAAAAACACCCGCCGCAGCGATAAAGCTACGACGCGAACCTAGCGTTGATTGCATTTTTTCTCCTTTGATTAAAATTTTATTGAATTACTTTTTAAATTGCGCTTCGTTAAATATCAACTGCCGCTCCTTGCCGTCGCAAAAGGCTGCGCTGTGCGTGCCCGCCATCAGCATCGCGCCGTCTCCTACCGATAGATTGCCCGCGCAGACGTAAATTTCAGAGGGCACGGCCGCTTGCACCAGCGCGCCTAAGTACGTCGCTATAAAGAGGGTCGCCCGTTTGGCGACTTTCCGCTCCGACATTGCGCCCCTCCTCTTTGACGTTTCTTCCGACGAAGTGAAAGTAGTCTTTGTTTCGCGCGACGCAGTCTATGATCTGGTAGCCCTTGATACACGCGTCGTATTCGTCCTGCGTGATCATTTGCTCAAATTTTGCCATCTTGCCATCCTTTTGCCGTCTAGAAAACCGACCGTCGCCGTTACTAAAAATAGCGCTTCTTACTAAAACTTTTCCGAAACTTTATCATACCGAAGCTTAAATGATAATATCGATAAAATTTTTAAGAAAATTTTTATACTACATTGCCCGTCCGGTTAAATTTCGCCTTAAAATTTTACCCGGCCGCTTATGGCTATAAAATTTTATGATCCAAATGCGCTTGCGGGTAAAATTTCGCCCGCAATTACAGCAAGACGGAGCAAAAGCAGCACCGTAGCTTTATAAAAATCGCGCCGTTAAGGCGGGCGCAAAACGATGAAATAGCGATTAAAATTTTAAAATTCCGGTCGCAAATTTTTTAAAAAAATAATTAGCGGCCGTATGGAATTTATAGGTAGATTATGCTATCATTGCGCGAAATTTTAAAAGGAGCGGATATGATAAGCTTAAGCGGAAGTTTGATTTTGGTAAACACCGAAAACGTCCCCGGCAAAGAGATAGAAAAGGCCTTCGGCGTGGTATCGGGAAGCACCGTGCGCTCGAAGCACTTCGGTCGCGATATGATGGCGGGGATCAAAAACGTCTTCGGCGGCGAGCTAAAAGGCTACACCGAGCTACTCGAAGAATCGCGCACGCAGGCGATCGAGCGCATGTGCGATCAAGCCAAAAAGATGGGCGCCAACGCCGTCGTAAACGTGCGCTTTTCCACTAGCTCGGTCGCTGCGGGAGCCGCGGAGATCTATGTTTACGGCACGGCGGTTTACGT
This sequence comes from uncultured Campylobacter sp., assembly GCA_963545665.1. Classification (GTDB taxonomy): domain Bacteria; phylum Campylobacterota; class Campylobacteria; order Campylobacterales; family Campylobacteraceae; genus Campylobacter_B. The sequence continues at coordinate 12,350 of CAUUKU010000017.1, forward strand.
AAAATAGGCGGCTGATATGCAAGATATTATAATATTTCTCATATTGCTTAGCCTAGGCTATGTCTTCGGCAAGATCGCCGAAAAGAAGCACTTCACCTCGATCCGCAAGCGAGAGGCGCTGTATATGCACGTGCCTACGACGACGTCCAAGCGTCCGATCTTTACGGATAAGCCGGTCGCGCGAGTAAAGCTCGTAAACGGCAGCGTCGTCATCTCGATAGATTATTTCAAGCGCATTTACGCAGGCGTCATAAATTTCTTAGGGGGCGACGTTACGCCCTATGAGAGCCTACTGGATCGCGCCAGACGCGAAGCGGTATTGAGGCTCAAGCAAGACGCGCTAGGAGCGGACGAGATCATAAATTTGCGCCTAGAGACCAGCTCGATCAATAAAACCTCGAAAAATATCGGCTCGGTGGAGGTGCTAGCCTCGGCCACGGCGATATACTACGAAAAACGCGCCTCTTGATGGAATTTGTCCCCGCGCCTAATGAGGGCGAGCAAAACTACTCCAAAAATAGCGGTGCGAAAAATTTCTTAGCGCTGTGTCTCGGAGCCGGTCTTATCGTAGCTGCGGCGATATTTGTTTTTACGAATTTTATCTACGTGGCGATTAAGTTTATCCCCGAGGGCAAGGAGTATGAACCCTTCGCAAGATCGCAGCCGCCAAGCATAGACGAGAAGCTCGTGCCCGCACAAAAGCGGCTAGAAGAGCTAACTTCTCGGCTAAACCGCTGCGCGCAGGTGAAAAATAAAATTTACGTCACGATCAATCAGGGCGAGGAGCCCAATGCCGCGGCGGCGCTTGACGGCACGCTTAGCGTAAACAGCGCGCTCTTTTCGCGTATCAAAAGCCAAAACGGCCTAGCGTTCGTACTCGCGCACGAGCTGTCGCACTTCAAACACCGCGACCACGCCAAAAGCATAGGCAGCGCGCTCGCGGTCTCGCTGATATTCGGCTTTAGCGACGATAAAATTTCATCATACGCCGCGACTGCGGCAAGTAGCAAGTTCTCGCGCTCGCAAGAGGCCGCAGCAGACGCCGAGGCGCTTAAAATTTTAGAGTGCGCTTACGGACACGTGGGCGGTGCGGAGGAATTTTTCGAAAGCATGCTGCCAAAGAACGGCTCGCCCGCCTTTATGAATATCTTCGGCTCTCATCCGGATCTCGACTCGCGGATAAAAGCGATCAAAACCTCAAAATTCCCAAAACGCCAAACCGAGCCGCTGGATAAAATTTTTACCGAAATTAAAGAGTGAAATTTATTAAATTTTGAGCCTAAATTAAGAGGCGCGGCGTAAAATTTAGCATGTAAAATTTATAAAATTTCGGCGCGAGCTTGATTGCGCGTAGAGCCCGCTACAAAGAGTTTGATGCCTGCGTCCAAACCCAAAGCCCCTCCTGAGGAAATTTCATCTAAAATTAAAAAGCAAAATTTATCGGCGGCGCGAGCAAATTTATCCGAGTGGAAACGGCGGTAGCACGGCGTCCTCTAGCTGTCTGCCTATCTCGCTCGTAAATTTCTCTCCGCTTCGCACGCTTTGGGCGATACGTCCGCGATCAAGCAGGATGATGCGCTCGCAAAACAGCCGCGCAAGCCTAATGTCGTGCGTGATGAATAAAAACGAGCTCTGCCCCTTAAGCGCTTGTAGGAGTTTTAAAATTTCGCTTTGAAGCGGAGTATCGAGCGAGCTAAGCGCCTCGTCTAGGATGATGAGCTTAGGCCCCACCGCCAGGGCGCGCGCGATACAGACGCGCTGTAGCTGCCCGCCGCTAAGCACGCTCGCTCTTTTATCCAAAAGCTCGCTTTTAAGCTCCACCTTCTCAAGTAGGCTCAGCGCTCGTTCGCGCCTTTGCTCGCGTGATAGCTCGCTTAGATACAAAAGCGGCTCCTCGATGATCTCGCGCACGCTAAAGCGAGGATTTACCGCCCCGAGGCTGTCTTGAAAGACGATCTGAACGTTTCTATAAAACGCTCTCCGCCCCGCTAAGCTCGAAAAATCAGGCACCCTGCCTTCAAATTTTATCTCGCCCGCGCTAGGCTTAAGCAGCCCCGAAATTATCTTTGCGATCGTGCTCTTGCCGCCTGCGGATTTGCCGAGCAGTCCCAGCGCCTCGCCGCACCCGATCTCGAAGCTGACGTCTTGCAAAACGGGCTTCTCGCGCGCCTTGCCGAAAAATGAAAAATCCACGAACGAATGGCTTAAGCCGGAAACGCTAAGCAAGCTCATGCGCGTCCTTTTTGGAATTTTGCGCCGCACGGTCACATAAAATTAAACCCCCGCCCTGCGGTGACGCGAAATTCAGGCTCGCGCCGCGTGACCGCGCTAAATTTGATTTCTCGCGGCAAGCTTGCTTTAAATTTGACGCTACGCCGAACGGCTCGGTTAAATTTAAAGCTACGACGGACGGACGGTTTAATTTTGATCTTTTGCCGAGCAGCGACATAAAATTTAAATCCAAGCCGCGCGGCTGCGCTAAATTTAAAACGCTCAAAGCCTTAAAGTTAGCGTGGCGCTCTTTTAAATTTATCGCCGTTTTCATGGCTGCGGCTCTCCTTCTTGGCGCGGCAAATCATGCGTCAAATGCACAGATGCAGTCGGTGCAAGCGAGGAGCCCGCGAGCGGGCGCGATGGCTCCATAGGCGCAGGCGAAGAGGCGGCAGGCGTAGATTTAAACCCGCTCGCAGCGGCAATTTCGCCTCCGTAAAGCGATAGATGAGCTGCGATAAGCTCCTTCGTGACAGCCTGCTGCGGCGCGGCAAAGATCTCTCGCACGCTCCCGCGCTCGACTATCTCGCCCTCGCTCATCACTGCCACCCGATCTGCGATGCTAGCCGTCACGCCGAAATCGTGCGTGATGAGCAATATCCCTATCCCTCTTTCGCTCGCTATCTGTCTTAGTAGCCGTAAGATCGTGCTTTGTACGGCTAGATCCAGATCCGTCGTAGGCTCGTCGGCGATGATGAAACGAGCCCGCGTAAATAGCGCAAGTGCGATCATCACGCGCTGTAGCTGCCCGCCGCTAAGCTGATGCGGATAGAGGCCGAGCACGCTTTCATCAAGCCCCACGCTACGTAGCGTCTGCACTATCTCGCCGCGAGTGCCCTCGCCGAAGCCGCCCGCCGCCCTCATCGTCTCGGCGATGTGCGCACGCATGCTAAGCAGCGGATTAAACGCCGTGCGCGGGTTTTGCATAATATTTGCAAAAATTTTACCGCCGCCTCGCTGCGCGGCGGCGCTTTGTAGAATTTTATCCTCGCCGTTTTGTAGAATTTCTCCCGCGCTCTCTTTTAAGTCCTCGCTCGCGCCGCCGCTTGTTCTAATCCGCGGCTCCTCGCTTGCACTCGCTTTGATTTGCGGCTCCTCGTTTGCGCTGCCGCCTGCAAGCTCATCGCCGTGCAAATTTAAACCCGCGCCGCCCGATATGTCGCCTCGCGCGCTATTTGCCGCGCCGAGATTTTGCACGGCGTCTGCCGCGCCGCTGCTTCGCGAGCCGTTTTTAAAAAGACTGCAAGCCAAAGAGAATTTTTTAGAATTTTCGCGTACGAGCTCGCCGTTTCGAATCTGTGCGCCGTCAAGTAAAATTTCGCCCTCGCAGCGCAAATTCGGAGGCAAAAAGCCGCAGATCGCAAGCGCGCTTAGCGTCTTGCCGCTGCCGCTTTTGCCCACTAGCGCCGTTATCTTGCCGCTTTGAAGCCGCAGGTCGATCCCATTTACGAGGCTTTTTTGCACGCTTGCGACGCTTAGGCTTTTAATTTCCAAAATACTCATCAGTGCCCCATCTCCTCGTGCACGCCGAATTTATCGCGCAAGTAATCGCCGATTATATTAAAGCTCATCACGCACAAAAATATCGCCGCGCCCGGGTAGTAGATGAGCTCGGGGTGGCTGAAAAGATACTCCTTGCCGTCGCTTATCATCACTCCCCACTCTGGCGTAGGCGCCTTCACGCCGAGACCTAAGAAGCTAAGCCCTGCGATGTGCAGCACGATATGCCCCAGATCAAGCGTCGCGAGTACGCTACACTGCGCCAAAATAGGCCTTAGCATGTTTTTTCTAAAATTTGCCGCGGCACTCGCGCCCGATACTCTCGTAATCAGCACGTAATCGGCATTTTTCAACCCCAGCACGATGCTTCGTACGATGCGCGCGTACCACGCCCAGTGCGACACGGCGATGGCGATTACGACGTTTATGAGCCCCGTGCCTAGGATGCCTACGAAAAACAGCGCCAAAATCACGGTCGGCACGCTGAAAAACACGTCGCAGACGCGCATCAAAATTTGATCCGTTCGCCCTCCCGCAAAGCCCGCCGCACCGCCGATTAAAATTCCTAAAAATAGTATCAAAAATAGCGTCGCAAAGGCGGAATTTAACGAAATGCTCGCGGCCGTAAGCAGCCTACTAAACTCGTCGCGCCCCAAATGATCGGTGCCGAGGAGATGGCCCAGCGATGCAGGCTCAAATTTTGCGAGCAGATCGATCTCGTTTGGATCATACGGCACGATCGCATAAGCGAAAATCGCCGTAAAAATCGCAAGCGCGGCGATGATGAAGGCGGCATAAACGATTAGTTTTTTAAACATCTTGCCGCTTCCTCAAGCTTAGTCTATTTTTCGGCAAGGGTTGCCGCGGCAAAACGGACGCTGCTTTTAAATTTAAAATTTTAATCGCAAACAGGCAAATGAACCCTACCGCGGCGCGATAAAAAACGGCGGCTGCCCCGCCGCTGCAAATTCTATGAAATTTAGCCATTCGCAGCCTTTATGCGCGGATCGATGAAGGCGTAAAGTACGTCGATAGCGAGGTTGCTAAGCACGAAAACGAGCGACATCAAAAGGATGAAGCACTGAATGACGGGGTAGTCGTTGTTTTTGATCGCCTCGACCGTGTATGTGCCGATGCCCGGGTAGGCAAAGACGTTTTCGATTACGATCGCGCCGCCGATAAGCTCGCCTAGATGCATGCCTAAAGCGGTGACGATAGGAAGCGAGGCGTTGCGAAAGACGTGCGAAAACAGCACGCGCAGGCTCGAGATGCCGCGCATTTTGGCGTAGCTCACGTGGCGTGCGTTTTGGATCTCAAGCATATTGGCGCGGATAAGACGCGCGTTGATAGCAATCGACATAAAAGAGATCGCAAAGCCCGGCATCAGCAGATGCGATAACCCGCCTGCGCCGAACGGCGGTAAAACTTTAAGATGCACTGCAAAGAGCATGATGAGCAAAAATCCGAGCCAAAAATTCGGCGTCGCACAGCCCAAAAACGAAAAAAATCGCACGGCGTAATCGACGGCTTTATCTTTAAAAACCGCCGAAAGCACGCCTAGCGGTATAGAAACCGCCAGCGTCAAAAACAGCGCAAAGCCCGCGAGCTTAAGCGTAGCGGGAAAATAATGCGCCATATCCTCGCTCACGGCCCTACCCGTGATGTAGGAGGCGCCGAAATTTAAGCTCAGCGCGTCTTTGAGCCAAATTTGATACTGCGTCAAAAGCGGCTTATCAAGCCCCAAATCCGCCCTCGCCTGCGCAAGCGCTTCGTTCGTCGGCGAAATGCCAGAAGCGTTTAGATAGCTCATCGCCGCATCCGTACCGTTTAGGCGCAAGATCGCGAAGATAAAAACGCTTACGACGAACATTACGAAGACTGCGAGCGCAAGGCGCTTGGCGATAAATTTTAACATTATCGCTGCAGGCTCATCCGCTCAAACGGGATGTGGTATTGAATGTTGCCCATGCTAACTCCATGCAGCTCGCGCGTCCAGACGGCCTTGTTCGTCTCAAAAGTAATCGGTATATAAACTGCCTCGTCGTGAAATCTGCCGAGCACTTCGAGGGTGAGCGTGCGACGCTCGTTCGCATCGAGCGAGCTTAAAATTTTACTTATCTTTTCATCTATCTCTTTTTTGTCTTTCAGCCCCAGCTGCGCTTGATAATCCGCATGCGACGGCAGTCTCATCGAGGCTAAAAACGCCTGCGGATCATACGGCGCGCCCCACGTGCTATTAAAAATACCGTTAAAATCGCCCGTCTTTTGCTTTTTATAAAAGATCGTGCTCTCGTCCGCTTTCAAGCTTAACGCCACGCCGATCTTTTTAAAATACGCCTGCAAGACCTCGCCGATGGCTTTGTGCACGGCGTTGCTGCCGATATAGACGAGCTCGACCTCAAGCCGCTTGCCGTTTTTGTAGCGAATTTTATCCGCTCCCATTTTCCAGCCGTCAAGCTCTAGTAGTTCGTTTGCCGCCGTAAGATCAAATTTATAAGGCGCGGCGGAGATGTCGGTGTTTTGCAACGATCTGTCAAATAAAAAATCCGCCCCCTGCTGCGTAGCGAAAAATATCTTTTCCATGATCAAATTTTTATCGATCGCCAAATTAAGCGCCTTTCGCACGTTTAGGCTATCGGTAGGGAATTTATTAGAATTTAGCGCGATTACGAGAGTAAAAAGCGGCTTTGAAGTCGCGGAGCCGAACTCCTTTTTAAGCTCATTAAAGCTATCTAGCGGGATCTGCTCGCCGCCGTAGATGAGATCGACCTCGCCCGATTTCAGCGCGATCACCTTTGTGTTAGGCTCCGGGATGACCTTAGCGATTATCTTTTTGATCTGCGGCTTTGCGTCGTAGTGCTTTTCGTTCGCTTCGAAGGTATCGCTCACCCCCTGCTTGCTTTGCGTAAGCTTCCATACTCCAGTCCCTACGGGCGCCTTGATGCCGTCTTTAGTATCGCCGTCCATCATCGCGCCGGGAGCGATAAATCGAAACGGACGGATGAGGCTTAGCTCGCGCAGCGTCGGCTCATAGGCGTTTGCAAGCGTAAGCTCGAACTCAAACTCGCCCAAAACCTTGTAATCTGCGATGATATTTGCAAGCTCTAGCCATGCATGTCGCTTGCGATTTGCTAAAATCGCGTCAAAATTCGCCTTCACCGCAGCGGCGTTAAATTTCTCGCCGTTTGAAAAGACCACGTCCTCGCGCAGCTTAAATTTATAGCTCTTGCCGTCATCGCTGATGCTCCAAGAGCTCGCAAGCCACGGTAAAATTTCACCCTGCTCGCCGAATTTTACGAGCCCCTCGTACACCATGTCCTGCGCAAACATCTCGTTCGGCGAATACAGATGAGGATTGAGAGGGCCGACATTTTTTGAGACGGCAAAATGAAGCGTCTCGTTTTTGCCGGGCTCTGCCGCGCCCACAATGCCCGCAAGCGCCAAAAAAAGCGCCGCGCAAGAGAGTAGCTTTTTAAACATAACATAGCCTTTCGAGCGATAAATTTTAATATCAAATCATCGCTGCGTGAGAATTTCATCATACCAAATATTTTTTAGTATTACGAGCGGAATTATATAAACTTTGGGCTTTTTTGTCAAGAAATTTTAAGGCGAACGCAGCCGATGAAATTTTCATCCGCAAGCGCTTAAAATGCACGCAGAGAGATATTTTAAAATGCAAGGCGCAAGCGCGAATGAGCGTCTGTTTTATTTTAGCGTAGCCCTTTGGCGCGGCTAAATGCGCAGCACATATCAGCATGAACGGCGAGCGCTACTTCAAAACATGCCGCGAAGCGGGCGTTGTTTTAAAGCATGGCTTGCGGCACCGCTTAGGCAAAATTTTAAATGCGAACCGCTTTAAAAGCCGCAGAGTATATCGAAAGGCTCCTTGATAGGGCTTTAAGCAGCCAGGCAAGCGCTCGCCATACGCACAGATCGCCCTCCCACAAAAAAAACGCGCAGACTGCTTAAACGCACAGGCCCCTCTCCAAAAATACATAGGGCACTTAAACGCACGGATCGCTCAAGCGCGCGCTCGTTTTGATTTTGAAATTTTATCTTTAAAATTTCACTCGGATTTTGGAATTTATCGCAGCTTAAAATTTTATCGAAATTTTAAATCTCATCGCGAGCCGCGCCGAAGCAAGCGGCAGTTTTTAAAATTCGCGACAGTGTTTAAGAGGCTCGTCGCGGCAGCGCAAAATCTGGGCTAAATTTTAAAATTTAGCCCAAACGATAATCTACAGAGCCTTTGCGATCAGCTCATTTACGCTTTTGATAAACTCGCTCGGATTTTCCAGCTCCTGCCCCTCGCTAAGGCGCGCCAGATCGTAGATTATTTCAGACACTTGCGGCAGCATCAGTTTATCGGCCTGCAGCTTTTTGATGATCTCGTGATCTGCGTTGATCTCCAAAATCGGCTTTATTGGCGGCAGATTGCGGCCTCCCATCTGCTTAAGCAGCTGCTGCGTCGCAAAATCGGGATCGTTCTCGTCAAAAACAAGGCAGGAAAGCGAGCCGCTTAGGCGCGATGAAATTTTAACGTCCTTGACGCGTTCGCCTAGAATTTCTTTGATCTTCGCGGCGATCTCTTTGGCTTGCGGCGTCGCGGCATCGTCCTCCGAAGCCTCCTGCTTGATCGAAGTCGCATTTTTAACAGGCGTTTTATCAAACTCAAAAACGCCAGGCATCACGATCGTATCGATCTCATCGTCGCAGAGCAGCACCTCCGTGCCCTCGGCGTTAAATTTTTCGATCAGAGGCGAGCTTTTAAGCATCGCGGCGCTATTTCCCGCGATATAATAGATCTCTTTTTGCTCCGCACCCATTTTTTCCTTATACTCGCTAAGCGTGATGAGGCCGTCTCGCAGGTTTGATTTGAAAAGACAAAGCTTTAAAATTTCCTCTTTGTTTGCGCCGAAGCCGTAAAGCCCCTCTTTCAAAACCTTGCCGAATAATTCGTAAAATTTTATGTATTTTTCGCGATCGCTTTGCAAAAGCTTCTGCAGCTCGGATAGAATTTTTTTCACGCTCTGTTCGCGGACGTAGGCAAGAATTCGATTTTCTTGTAAAATTTCGCGGCTTACGTTTAGCGGCAGATTCTCGACGTCCATTATGCCGCGCACGAAGCGCAGATAGCTAGGCAGTAGCTCTTTGGCGTCGTCGGTGATGAAAACGCGCTTGAAGTAGAGCTTCACGCCGCTTTGATAATCGACGCGGTATAGATCGAAGGGCTCGCTGCTCGGCACGTAAAAAAGCGTCGTGTATTCGTGCGTGCCCTCGGCCTTGGTGTGGATGTAAAACAGCGGATCACCGCTATCGTGGCTGATCTGCTTGTAAAATTCATTGTAATCGCCCGGCTTTAGGCTGCTTTTTGGCAGTTGCCAAAGTGCGCTCGCGCGGTTGATCTGGACGTTTTTGATTTCGCTATGTCCCTGCTCGTCCTCTTTTTGCGCAGGCACGTATTCTTCTTTATCCATAAAGATCGGATATGGGATGTGATTGGAGTATTTTTTGATAATGCCCTCGAGCCTGTAGCCGTCCAAAAACTCCTCATCTTTCATATGCAGGATTATCGTCGTGCCGAAGCTCTCTTTCTGCGCCTTTTCGACCATGTAGTTGCTCGCGTCGCTGCTCCATTTAAAGGCGTCCTGCGAGAGCGGCTTGCGGCTGATAACATCGATATGATCTGCAACCATAAACGCCGAATAAAACCCGACGCCGAACTGTCCGATGAGGTTGCTGTCCTTCGCCGCATCGCCACTAAGGCTCGCCATAAAGCCCTTCGTACCGCTGCGCGCGATAGTGCCTAGATTGCTCTCAAGCTCGGCCTCGTCCATACCGATGCCGTTGTCACCGATGCTTAGCGTTTTGACCTCTTTGTCGATCTTTATATCGATGCGCGGCACATACGAAAGCGCTTTGTAATCGTCGTTCGTAAGGCTTAGATAGTTTAATTTATCCAGTGCGTCGCTCGCGTTTGAGATGAGCTCGCGCAGGAAAATCTCCTTGTTTGAATAAAGCGAATGGATCATCAAATTTAGCAGATCATTCACTTCGGTCTTAAATTTTTTCTTTGCCATTATGCGGTCCTTTCTAAAAATTTTGGCAGATTATATCATGGAGTGCTAATCTTGTCAAGAGTAGAATAAATAAACTTGATATGAATCCTATCAAGTTTTGTAAATTTAGAGATGTATTTTAAAATTTAGCGTGGAATTTTGCTCGATTTGCTACCTACAAAATAGCCGCTCGCTCGACGTAAAATTTTGGCTTTCTACGCGCGTCAAGCTTCTAGTTTTTAGGCACGCCAAACACAAAGGCGCTGCCGCAAAAACCAAAAAATCCGCAAAAATCGCAAAAGCCGCAAAAATCGCAAAAGCCGCAAAAATTTCAAGCGCGGATTTCGATAAGAATTTCGACGCATCATAGCGAAGCTTCCTTCCGGAGAGGAAAAATCAAAAATTTATCTCTTAAAAAAACAAGAATGAAATTTATCGATTTTTAGGGGGGATAGAATGCGCTAAATTTTTAGTTGAAAGGGGAAATATGGCTGAGGATCTGTCTCTTTTACACATCTCCGAGCCCACGAGA
>CAUUKU010000018.1:0-22116 GCA_963545665.1 uncultured Campylobacter sp.
GATATATTTTGATAAATTTCTACGAGACAAATCGATAATCCTAAGTTAAATATAAATTATAATATAAATTTAAAATTAAGCTATATAGGCTTTAAGTTGTATTATATCGATATTTAAATATAATCAAATAATAATCCAAATTTCTTTTTAAAGGATTACAAAATGAAGTGAGCGAGAATTTTACTATCTTTTGTAGTAATGGGTTCTTTGTACGGAGCGGAAACTGTAACCATAAATGCAGATACCCCGAAATCTCAGTACGAGCCGTATTTACAAAGGAATTCGTATTCCTGTCATTTCAATCTCGGCAAGAAAAACGGAAGCTACTCGGGCAATACGCTCATTTGGAATGATACGCCGCCCAATATAGATGAGGGCAAAGGCCTATTCATCTACGGCGGGCAAAATGACGATTATATAGCGGGCAATAGGGATGCCAGCGACAATAAGGTCTATATAAACGGCGGCGATAATATCCAGATGGTCTACGGAGGCTCTGCGGAGACGGGCGGCAAGGCCGAGCGCAACAGCGTCGTAATCGACGGAGCTAACACCAGAATAGTTCAACTCGTCTACGGCGGCTACACCAACGGCAACACCCTTGCTTCAAATTCCGTCTTAATCAAAAACGGCACGATCGAAAGAAATGTCATCGGCGGGTATTCCACTAGAGGCGACGATATAACCAAAAACGAAGTGACCGTCGAAGGCGGCGTCATCAAAATGGACGTCAGAGGCGCCTACTCCGACGGTAGCGGCAATGTGCACGGAAATATCGTAACCATAAGAGGCGGCGAGATACGAGGCACCATATACGGCGGCAAGTCGAATTCCTTAGTAGCGATCGATAACATCGTAAATTTAGACGCAAGCGGGCTAAATTTAAATACGATAGTCGGCGGTTACGGCAACCGAAACAACTTCAACGACTCGGTCAAAGGAAACACTCTAAACGTCCGCGGAAAAAACATAAACGCGGGCAATATTTTAAATTTTGAAAAGATAAATTTTTACCTGCCGAGCGATATTAGAGCAAACGACGTCGTGTTAAATTTAAGCGGCAAAACCAGAGATCCCGCTTGGGGCTACACTACGAGCTATAAAAAGACCGATCTAAACATAGCCAAACTCGCCGTTACCATGGGCGGGCAGAGCAACAATCTAAATAAAAACGACAGGATCGTTCTGCTAAAAAATCCTCAAGGTATAATCTATCCTGCGGAAATGACGAACCATAAGGAAAATTTGCAAGCTATGGCGGGAATTTCTACGATATATGAGTTCGGCCTGCAAAAGGACGGCGATGAGCAAGCTAGCGAGGGCAAGGAGCTCTACGCGGTGGTGCGAAGCAAGGTTACGCCGCTAACGCCTCTAGGGCCATCCGAGCAGGCAGAGGATAATCACGGCGGAGGCACGAATGAGGCAAAAAGGCTGATCGATACCGTCCAAAAAAGCATCCTAGAGCCTACTGCGGCAGAGATGGCTTTGATCGGGCAGAGCTTTGATGCTTTGTCAAATTCCAATCTTAGCAGCGACGGCTCGGGTACAGCGGTGCTAAGCGGAATGAAGGCTTCCGATATGAGGCTGAAGTCCGGCTCGCACGTGGACGTCAGATCAGCCTCATTCGCGCTGGGTTTAGCAAAAGAATTTAACTCTTTGCTTACCTCGCTCTTTATGGAATTCGGCGGCGGCAAATACGACACGTTCAACGAATTCGGCGGCACGTTTAACGGAAACTACATATCCGATATCAGAGGAAGCGGCCGTATGAGATATTACGGCGCGGGCGTTTTGAGCAAGCTTGATCTGCCTAGCGATTTTTACGTCGAAGCCTCCGCAAAGCTCGGCAGGATCAAAACGGATTATAAAACCGTACTACCCGGCGGCACGGAAGCGAGCTACGACGCTAGCAGAAACTACTACGGCACGCACGCGGGAGTGGGCAAGATATTTGAGATAAACGACGCTTCGGACTTGGATCTTTACGCAAAGCTCTTTTTTACTAGAGTGGGTAAAAAGCAGGTCGAGATAAATTCCGAAAGCATACTTTTAAAACAGAGCAATTCCTTAAGGACTAAGCTAGGATTTAAATACTCTTACGAGCTAGGGCAAAGCCTGGATCTTTTCGGCGGGCTCGCTTATGAGCGGGAATTGGACGGCAAGGCAAAGGGGTTAATTTAGCCTACGGTACGGACATGGCTTCGCCTTCGATGAAGGGCAATACCGGCATTGCGGAGGTCGGAGCGAAACTAAAAAATCTGGGAAATTTTGAAGCCGCAGCTAAATTTGAAGGTATGGTAGGCAAGCGAAAAGGACTTAGCGCAAGACTAAATTTAGAATATAAATTTTAATCTCCGCAAAGGTTCGCCAAAACTCGGCGCATTAAAATTTAGAGCTCACGCAAGAGGCTCGCTCGCAAGAGGCTTGCTTAAAATTTCAAAAACGCGGCGAAGCCTCTGCGCGCGGGGCGATCTTTCAAAATAAAGTTTTGCAAAAGCTTATTTTGCTAAAATCGCCTAAATTTTAAGGCATCGGGGTCGCAATGCAACGAATCAAACTACCAAAAATCGACAAAATCGCAAACGCGCAGGAGTTTCAAAACTGCCTCCGCCCGCAAATCATCAAAATCGCGCAAGAGCTCATCCGACAGGAGCGCGAAAAGGCGCTGCAAGGAGGCGCGGTCGCAAGCGAAAGCGAGATCATCGCACGCATCAAATCGCGCTACGAAAAATTTCAAAACCTAAGCCTCAAACCGCTCATTAACGCAACCGGCGTCGTGCTACACACAAACCTCGGCCGCAGCGTCATCGGCGCCGAAATTTTAGCCCGCGCGCAAAAGGTCATCACCTCATATTCAAATTTAGAATACGACCTATCCGAGGGTGCGCGCGGCAACAGATACGACTACATAGCGCTTTTGTGCAGCGAGCTCTTCGGCACGCAGGACGCGCTCGTGGTAAATAACAACGCTGCGGCGGTCTTTTTGGTGCTAAATACCTTCGCGCGCGGACGCGAAGTCGTGGTAAGCCGCGGCGAGCTAGTCGAGATCGGCGGGAGCTTTCGGGTAAGCGAAGTGATGGCAAACTCTGGCGCAAAGCTCACAGAGATCGGCACTACGAACAAAACCAAGCTGGACGATTACGAAGAAGCGATCAATGAAAACACGGCGATCTTGATGAAAGTGCACCGCTCAAATTTTAAAATTTCAGACTTCAGCTCGAGCGTAAGCGCTGCGGAAGTTGCGGTTTTAGCGCGAAAAGCGACGCGCAAAAAAGAGGAATTTTTAGCGCTTAGAGCGGCAAGCTTTAAAAATTTAGAAAATCTTTGCGGCGGCTCGTCGGATACGACGGGCGAAATTTTAAATTCCGCGCCTAATGATTTAAGCTTAGCGGACAGTTCTACGAATGCTCTAAATTTAAATATCGGCGAGCCGTCCGAAAAGAGCGAGTGTTTTCATGAAAACTGCGAGAGCGGAATTTCCGCTAAAGCTTCTAAAATTTACCCCGCAAAATTTAGCATGAAAAAAGAGGATAATTTTAACGAGATCATCGATTATTACGATCTTGGAAGCGGCTACGCGAGTGAGCTAGGATTTGGGCTAGGCAAAAGCGAGCCATCCATTTTTGAGCTTTTAAAAAGCGGCGTGCGGCTGCTTAGCTTTAGCGGCGACAAGCTTTTCGGCTCCGTGCAGTGCGGCATCATCCTGGGAGATCGCGAGCTCATCGCGCGCCTGCGCAAAAACCAGCTACTGCGAATGCTGCGCGTGGACAAGATCACGCTAAGCCTGCTTGCCGAGACGATCAAGGCGTATATAAATAAAGAATTTCACCTCATCACGACGATAGATCAGATCCATCTAAGCCTGGACGAGCTGCGTGAGCGAACGGAGCTAGTGCGATCGCGTATCGGCGTAAAATCGCAGATCGTGCCTACTACCACCTTCGTAGGCGGCGGTACGATGCCGAGCGCCTCTTATCCTAGCGTCGCGCTTGCGATACTTGACGGCGCAGATCCGCAGAGCACGCAGGCAAAATTTCGCGCTGCGGGCATAATCGGGCGGATCGAGGATGATAAATTTTTGCTCGATTTCAGATCGATTTTAAAAAGCGACTTGCAAGATTTAATAAAAAAGATCGGAGAAATTTATGAATAGCGTAATCATAGGCACAGCAGGCCACATCGATCACGGAAAGACCGCATTAATCAAGGCGCTAAACGGCTTTGAAGGGGACCGAATGCCGAGCGAAAAGCAGCGCGGCATCACGATCGATCTTAGCTTTTCGCATCTGCGCTCGGGAGACACCAACGTCGCTTTCATCGACGTTCCGGGGCATGAAAACCTAGTAAAGACGATGATTAGCGGCGCGTATGCTTTCGACGCTGCGATGCTGGTAGTCGCCGCAGATGACGGGCTAATGCCGCAAAGCAAAGAGCATATTCAAATTTTATCGCTGCTTGGGGTAAAAAGCGTGATCTTGTGTATCAGCAAGTGCGATCTAGCCGACGACGCGCGCAAGGCGGAGGTTGCGGCGCAGTGCAAGGAATACATCGGTAAATTTAAGGATTTGCAAATTTTAAACACCTTTTTTATCAGCATAAAAGACCCCGCAAGCATCGCCGAGCTGAAAAATTATCTCTTTAATATCAAGCCCGCGCAGCGTCAAGGAGGCGGCGTGGTGCACTACTACATCGATCGCGTCTTTTCGCTTAAGGGGCTCGGCACCATCGTAACGGGCAGCCTCATTAACGGCGCGATTTCAAAGGGCGAGAAGCTTTACAACTGCGATCTGGGTAAAATTTTTAACGTCAAAAGCGTGCAGATCCACGACGAGGACACGCCGCTAGCGCAGGCTCCAAACCGCGTTGCGCTGAGTTTGGACGCCAAAACGAGCGAGCTTGAAAAGGGGCAAATCCTAAGCAAAAAAGGCTTTTTCCGCAGCTTTAACGAAGCCGATTGCACCTTTAGCGGCGAAATTTCGCATAATCAAGACGTGCTGTTTTGCGTCGGAAGCAAGCAAAGCGCGGCAAAAGCGCTAATTTTAAAGGAGCTTGAAGGCGGCGAGAAGCTCGTAAGCTTCAAATTTGACAAAACGATGTTTTTGAAATTCGGCGAGCCCTTCGTGTGCCTGGCAAACTCGCGCGTAATCGGCGGCGGGCGCGTGCTAAACGCCGTAGTCGAGCCGCTAAAAAAGCAGAGCAAAGCCGTGCTTCTAACCGCGCTTTTGAAGCGAAATTTCACCGAAGCGTTTAAAATTTTAAGCGGTTTTCACAAGCATGGATTCGGGCTATTTTCGGCGTATCAGCGCTTCGGGATGGAATACGACGAAGCGGTAAAGATCGCGCGCGGCTTAGAGGGGACGTATTTTGACGAAGCAAATTTATGCGTTTACGATCTAAGCGCGATCGAGGACGTAAAAAGCCTCATAAAATTTATCGTCTCAAAAAACGACTACGCGATCTTTTCGCCCGCTTCGATCGCCCTAAAGCTCTCGTGGGCCAGCGAAGATCTTGCCGCGCGTGCACTTAGCGAGCTTGAGCGGAGCGGCATCGTCTCCAAAAATGGTGGAGTTTACGTAAAATCGGGGGTGGATTTTGACGCGCTTAAGCAGAGCCTGGAGAGTAAAATTTTTGATCTCATCAAAAAGGGCGGCATAGCGCCTCTCGCGCCGTATAACGTATATGACGAGCTGGAGATCGACCGCAGCAGCGGCGATGACGCGCTAAAGAAGCTAACCTACGCCAAAAAGGTCGTCCGCCTCGCGCACAATCTCTTCGTCGAGGCTGAAAATTTAGCCCTGGCGATCAAGCGCCTCTACGCGATCATCGAAAAAGAGGGCTTCGTAAACGTCACGAACGCTAAAGAGGGGCTTGGGCTTAGCAGAAAATTCGTAATCTGCTACCTCGAATACCTCGATAAAATGGGCAATATAACGACGATCGATAATAAGCGTTATCTAAAAAAGTAAAAAATTTAAAATTTTTCACTACAATTTCGCGCAATTTTAGAAAAAAGGATAAAAATGAAAAAAGTTATTTTAACTTCGATCGCGCTCGCAGCGAGCCTAAACGCGGCTTTAAGCGACGGCGAAATTCTATCGATTTACGGCGGCGTACCGCAAGGCATCGACATAAAGATCGCCGAGCGCATCCCGCTTAACGAGCCGAAGGGCGTCGAGGCGGTCGTTTTAAAAATCTCTCAAGGCGATATGTCGCAAGAGGAGATCGTTTTCATTCAAGGCGATCTGATTTTTACCGACATCATCGATCCTAAAAAACGCGTAGTCTATAAGGATCATATCAAGCAAAGCCGCACCGCAGGGCAGCTAGCTAAGGTTTTTAAATCCGAAAGTAAAGATAACGTCATCAAGCTAGGAAACGATCCTAAAAAGCCTACGATTTTGATGCTAACGGACGCCGAATGCCCGTTCTGCCGCAAAGAGATGGATAGAATCGAAGAGACGCTAAAAACAAACAACGTCGATATCGTCATGACCTCGGTGCACGGAGACAGCGGCCACGCAAAATCCGCGCTCATCTACAAAGAGATCAAAGGCGCCAAAACCGACGCGCAAAAAATAGCGGTTTTTAGAAAATACTACGCCGAAAACAACAAAGTGGGCGCCTCCGACGTAAGCGCAGCCGAGCTAGACGGAGCCAAAGCCCTGGCCGGTAAGTATTTCGCCGCGGGCGTAAATTCCGTACCGTTCATCATCGAGGCGGATAAGCTAAAATAATCTTTCAAATTTTGCGGAGCCGATCCGCAAAATTATCTCTTGATTTCATTGTCTGAGGGCCCATTTCCTTCAGACTTTACTTCTCTTTCAGACCCCGTCGTTTCCAAACAGCTTCTTTTCGGCTCCGTTTCTTTCAAGCCCTATTGCGTCTTAGTTTCGCTAGCATCTCTCGGTCTTGCTCGCACTATTCGGATCTTGATGTTTTGCGCTGGCTGCGCGCATAATACAAAGATAAAATTTCACCCTACCCCCAACCGAATTTTAGGAAGCTGATCGTATGTGAAATATTAGAGTGAAATTTGGGTTGCCGTCTTGCAACACGGCGAGTAAATTTGTAAAATTTTAAGCACTGCTTCTTTATGCCGCCGCCTCTTTTTGTTATACCGCCCGGACTGCCGCACTAACTATATATGCCGACCCCCATGCACCGCGCACTGCTTGATATAATGTCTAAAGCGCCGCGTGAAGGAAGCCGCCGCTGCATCCGCCTTTCACGCCCCGTATGCTGCTGAGCGAGTACTCCCTCTCGCATCACTTTTATACGCTACGGCTTCCTTATCTGTATGTTTTCTACGCACTGCCTTGCCTTGCGCGTTTTGATTTTCGTTAGGCGCCGGCTGCTTGCTTGTTTTAAAACATGCACAGGTCAAATTTCATTGCATTTTCGCGAGCCTACGCTCATGCTTGTTTGCGTAGCAAAATTTGATGCGCCCAAAAAGCGCAAGAGGCGAAAGGTTTTTTAAAATATTCGTATTTTGCACCGTCTTGGCCTCAAATAAGATTATGCGAATTTAAAATTTTAGTAAGTGTGATTTTAAAATAGGGGGGGGGTGTTTTGTTGAAATCCAAAAAATTTAGCCGCCTTGGAGACGGCTAAATTTTAAAGCTTATTTTAATGCCGCTTTTGCTTTCTTCGCGACGGTTGCGAAAGCTTCGGCGTCGTTCATAGCCATATTTGCTAAAATTTTTCTATCAAGTTCGATGCCTGCTTTTCTAAGTCCGTTTATAAATTTAGAATAGCTGATGTCGTTTAGCCTGCAAGCTGCATTGATGCGCACTATCCAAAGTCTGCGGAAATCGCGTTTTTTCGCGCGTCTGTCACGGAAGGCGTAAACGAGGCTTCTTTCTAGCTGCTCTTTAGCCTTTCTGAAATGTTTGCGTCTTGCGCTATAAAATCCGCGCGCAAGCTTTAGCACCTTGTTGTGACGGCGGCGTCTAACGATGCCCGTTTTTACTCTTGCCATATTAATCCTTTCTTAATCGGCGTCCCTTTTGGGATCTTGCCCTAAAATCCATAAATTTAGGGGAGTTTGAATGACTTTCGTCAAAAACTAACTTCGCACTATTTGCAAAGCATTCTTTTAACCGCAGATACGTTCGTAGAATCGACGTATTGGGCCTCGCGCAAATTCCTCTTGCGTTTTTGAGACATCTTCGTCAAAATGTGGCTGCGAAACGCCGAGCCTCTTTTGATCTTATTCTTGCCCGCTTTAAAACGCTTGACGGCACCGCGCACGCTTTTCATCTTTGGCATGGTCGTCCTTTTTTTAAAGTGAACAGAAAGTATATAATAAAGTTTCTTTGAAAAATTTGAATTTAAGGAATTTTGTAGCTTAAATTAACGCAAGATAAATTTAAAGTTAAATTTTACCGCCTACTCAAGATTCAATTTCGCTTGATATGAAAAATTTTATACAAATTTAAAGGGCTAAATTTAGAGATAAACTTAGCCCGCATTAAATTTTAAAACTACGCTATTCGGCTTAAATTTACGCGCTGTACCGCGGAGAAAAACAGCGCGAAATTTTAAAATTTTGCCGCACGTAGCGCAAATACCGCTAAATTTACGCTACGCCTTCTTCGGCGTGATCAGCATATTTACGTAGCGGCCCTCCAGTGCGGGCGCCTTATCGCGGTCGGCAACTTCAGCGAAAAATTCATCCCAAATTTTATTGAGCAAATTTACTCCGATTTCGGGGCTTGACATCTCGCGCCCTTTTAAAAATACGCGAAGCTTGACGTGTTTGCCGCTACTAAGGAATTCTTTCGCGTGTTTTACTTTGTAATTAATGTCGTTTTGAGCGATTTTGGCGGACAGCTTGATCTCTTTGACCTCGATGATTTTTTGCTTTTTTTTCGCCTCTTTGAGCTTTTTTTCCTGCTGATAGCGAAATTTGCTGTAGTTCATGACCTTGCAAACGGGCGGCTTTGCATCGGGCGCTATCAATACCAGATCCACACCCTCTCGCTCGGCGATTTGCAGCGCCTGAGCCTTTGAAATTATGCCGTAAACCTCGCCGTTGTCGCCTATGCACCTGACTTCGCTAGCCGGAATGTCCTCGTTTAGAAAAACCTCTTTCTCTCTGCTCAAAAATTCACCTCGTTTAATTTAGCTTTTACGAAATTTAAAAACTCATCCAGCCCTAAATTTCGCTGTTCGCGCGCCCTGCGATCGCGCAGGGCCACGCTGCGAGCCGAAACTTCATTATCGCCTAGGACGATGATGAGCGGCACCTTCTGCTTTTCAGCCGTTCTGATTCGTTTATTTAGCGTTTCATTTTTATCTAAAATTTCGCCGTCAATGTCCGCCGCGCGGAGCAAATTTAAAATTTCTTTCGCATAGCTTGCGTGCGCCTCACCGATCGGCACGATCGATACTTGCGTAGGACAGATCCAAAACGGAAGCTCGCCCGCAGTGTGCTCGAGCAAAATCCCCACGAACCGCTCGAAGCTTCCCAAAATCGCGCGATGCAGCATCACGGGCTGCTTTTTTTCGTTATTTTCGTCGATGTAGCCAAGCTCGAAGCGCGCAGGCAGGTTAAAATCGACCTGCACCGTGCCGCACTGCCACTTTCGCCCGAGCGCGTCGGTGATTTTAATATCGATCTTAGGCCCGTAAAATGCGCCGCCACCCTCGTCTAAGCCGTATTTTAAGCCCTTTTCGTCAAGCGCGTCTTTTAAGGCCTTCGTCGCGATCTCCCAAACCTCGTCGTCGCCGACCGCCTTTTGCGGTTTGGTCGAAATTTCAAGCTCGTATTCAAATCCGAAAGCTTTCATTAAAAGCTCGACGAAATCTAAAATTTCATAGACGTTTTCTTTGATCTGGCTCGGCATCACAAATAGATGCGCGTCGTCCTGCGTGAACTCGCGCACGCGGAAAAGCCCGTGCAAGACGCCGCTTTTTTCGTGGCGGTGCACGACGCCGTACTCGCAAAATTTAAGCGGCAGATCGCGATATGAGCGGATCTCGCTTTGATAAACCTTGATATGACCGACGCAGTTCATCGGCTTGATGCCGTATTCTTGATCCTCGATCGTCGTAAAATACATATTTTCTTTGTAATTGCTGTAGTGTCCGCTGATCTTCCATGCGTCGGATTTTAAAATTTCAGGGCCGCGCACCGGCTCGTAGCCGCGCTTGCGAAGCTGCCTATAAAGGCGCTCCTCGAGCTTTATGCGCATCCTTGTGCCCGCAGGAAGCCAGATCGGAAGTCCTGCGCCAATCTGCTCGTCGAAAGTGAAAAATTTCATCTCGGCTCCGAGCTTTCGGTGATCGCGCTTTTTGGCTTCTTCTAGCATCGTAAGGTGTTTTTTAAGGCTATCTTTGTCGGCAAATACGACGCCGTAGATGCGAGTTAGCATCTCGCGCTTCTCGTCGCCGCCTAGATACGCCCCCGCGATGCGCGTAAGGGCGAAATTTTTCAAAAATTTCGTATTTTGCACATGCGGACCGCGGCAGATGTCCTCAAACTCGCCCTGCGCGTATAAGCTAACCGGGCCTTCGGGGATGCGCTTTAAAACCTCCTGCTTAAGATCGTCGTTTGCATATTTTTTCGCGACCGCCTCTTTTGTGGAGGCTATCTTTTTAATCTCTAAATTTGCCTCGGCAAGCGCGCGCATCTTTTTTTCGATCGTCTTTAGATCCTCTTCACCGAGCTTCTCGCCGTTATCTTTGCTGACGCGGATGTCGTAGTAAAACCCATCCTCGATCGCCGGTCCCACGAAAAATTTAGCGCCCGCATAGAGCTCGCGCACCGCCTGCGCCAAAAGGTGCGCACAGGAGTGGCGGATCACCTTTAGTGCGTCCTCGGAGTTATCGAAATATATCGGCTGCGCCTCGCTTGCGCGCTCGCCGATACTTTGAGTATCGTAAATTTCATCGTTAAATTTATACGCGATAATATCGCTCATTGACTCGTTTCCCTTTTTACCGAATAATAAAGATTAATTTTAACCAATCAATCCTTAACCTTAAATTTAAAAAATATTAAATTTGTAAATTTCATCTTTTTTCGCGCATGATGAAGTAGATTGCGTCGGCGTATAGCTTGCAGACGATCGTCGTGCCGGCAAGTAGAGGCTCGCCGACCGAATTTATCGCTTAGCGGCCCATATACAAGCTGTCCTAGCGCAAACGCGACGAAAAAGCTCGCGACCGAAAGCTGCGCGTAAAACTCGCTCGCGGCGAAGCTTTGCTTGAGCCTTTGCGGCGCGGGCAGATACATATCGGTAGAAAGTGGCGCCAATGCCGACATATAGGCGAGTATGACGACGAGCTTGATCTTGGCAAATTTGCTCAGGCTAGCCTTTTCCACCGCCGTCCTTCATCATCTTCAAACAAAGCTCAAACGTGCGAATGGCGGCGTTTAGATCTTTAAATTTAGCCGGTAAGAGCCTTAAAAGCAGATATAGCGGGCGCAGCCTCAGCACTTTAGTCCACGCTTTTTGCACTACGTCCACTCCGCCGTTTGCGGCGTAGCTGCGGACGCCTTCGCGCACCAAGCTTTCGCTCAGCCCCTCGCGGCAGAGGTCGTATACGAAAAGCAAGAAATCGCGCGTTTTAAGCTCCTGCGGATCGCCGCGCTCGCCGTCGTTTTCAAAATCTATAAATTTAAGCTCGCCATCTTTGAAAAGAATGTCGCGCAGCGCGGGCCTGCCGTGGGTAAAGCTTCGCGCGTGCAGCCCAGCTAGCGCGCTCGCATACCGAGCGATCAGAGCTGTTTTATTTTCGTCCGTAGCGTTGTGCAGCACCGCATCTAGCGGCTCGCCTGCATCCTGCAGCACGAAATAATCCTGCCCGCGCAATACCAAGCGGGGCACGGGCAGGCCCGCATCGCATAAAATTTCATACTTTCTCGCCTCGTAATCAAACGCTTTTTTGGGATTTCGCTTAAAAATCTTCGTAAGCAGCCCGCCTCTGATGCGGAATTCGGGCTGTTTGAGCCAGTATTTTTGCCCGCCGTATTCAAAGCCGAAAATTCGCTCGCCCGAATGGTTTTTTAAAATTTCATTTACATGGTTTTGAAAATTTTGCATAAGCGCAAATTTAGCATAAAATTTTTAGAGCGAGCTAAATTTCGATGTCGTCGATGGAATTTTAAAATTTCATACCTGCCGCACGCGAGTAAAATTCATCAAATTTAATCAAAATTTTCTGGAAAAATTAAATTTAAAAGGGTAAAATCAGAGGAAATTTTGGTGACCCCTACGAGATTCGAACTCGTTTTACCGCCGTGAAAGGGCGATGTCCTAACCGTTAGACGAAGGGGCCAAATGGGGATAAATTGAGAAAACGTATTTTATATAAAACTAACTTAAAGCGTGATTAAATTAAGGAAAAATTATGAAACGAAAAATTTTGCTACTTTGTGCGATCCTAATGCTCGCAGGATGCGCTAAAATCGCGCCGCAGAAAACCAACGCCGTGAACTTCACCGTCGTTTCGCCGCTTACCCGCACCAGCGACGCGGGCTTTATGCGCAAATTTAAAAACCAAACCGAGGTTCAAATTTACGCAAGCGGCATCAGCGTGCTAAGCCTGGTATTAAAAGGCGATAAAATTTGCATGAACGGCGCGTGCGACGACGAGCTCGTTTTCAATAAAAAATTCTTCGGCACCGAGCACTACCGCGGACTTCTGGGCGAAATCCTAGACGGCAAGCCGATCTTCGGCGGCAGCGACGCGGGCGAGCGCCGTTGCCTAGCGCAAAGCCTGCAAGACGGCTCTATCGATTATAAAGTTTGCCGCGGCAAGGACGGCGGCGGAAGGTCCATAAGCTTCGCCGACGCAAAACGAGGCGTAAAGATCAAAATCCGCGAACTGCAGTAAAATTTTGCGCGGCGGGTGTTTGTAAGCGCGCGAGAATAATGCGCTTCGGTCGCCGCCTCAAAACACGGCGCGAGCGGTCAAAATTCCATTACTCGGCGGGGTAACTGCCTAGGCTGTGCAAACGGTGCAGTTTTATTATACTCTGCGCCGGCTCTTCGCGGCGAAATTTACCAAGCAGCGTATATGCGAAAGAAAAAGCGCGCATTTAAAATTATAAAATTCGCGCGCGGCGGAGGTTATAAAATTTTTCCGTGCGGCGTAAAATAAAATTTAGGAGGCAGAATGAAGCGGATCGGAGCGCACGTGAGCGCTAGCGGCGGGGTTTCTAACGCACCGTTAAACGCCGCAAAGATCGGAGCGGACGCGTTTGCGATGTTCGTCAAAAATCAGCGCAGATGGGACGCGCCGCCGCTTAGCGCGGAGGAAATCGCCGCATTTAAGGACGCGCTGAGGCAAAGCGGCATCCGCGCGGAGCATGTCTTGGTGCACGACAGCTACCTCATAAACTTGGGCCATCCGCGCGAGGCGGAGCGCGAGAAGTCCCTAAACGCCTTCATTGGCGAGATCCGCCGCTGCGAGGCGCTCGGGCTTAGGCTTTTGAACTTTCATCCAGGCTCGCATCTAAATGAAATTTCAGCTCAAGTGTGCCTGGATAATATCGCAGAGTCGCTAAATTTCGCCATCGCAAACACCGCAGGCGTCAAGCTCGTGCTCGAAAATACCGCCGGCCAGGGTTCCAATCTCGGCTATGATTTCGCTCAGCTTGCTTACGTGATCGATAAAATTTCAAACAAAGATCGCATCGGCGTTTGCATCGACACCTGTCACGCGTTCGCCGCAGGATACGATCTGCGCAGCCCGCAGGCCTATGAGCGCACGATGAGCGAGTTTGACCGCGCGATCGGCTATAAATTTTTAAGCGGCATGCACCTAAACGACACGAAAAACGAGCTTGGCGTGCGCAAAGATCGGCACGAGAGCCTCGGACGCGGATTTTTGGGGCTCGCAGCGTTTGAAAACATCATGAACGACCCGAACATCGACGAGATCCCGCTGATTTTAGAAACGATCGACGATAGCCTCTGGGCGGAGGAGATCGCAATGCTTCGGGCGATGATAAAATAGCGCCGCACGAGGCTTGTTTTGCGGCTCACGACGCGACTGCGGCGCAGGATGCGACGCGCGATATATTGAGCGGCAAAGGGCGATGTATAGCGAGCGGACATAGCGCGTCGCACCGAGCGGCGGCGACAGGCCGATCTTATGGCGGAACGGACGCACGCGGCGTATCTCGTAGCGGGCGGCTAGGAATTTTATCGGATGCGAGCAATGGCGGCGCGGAATTTCACAATGCGGAGGCGAGGCGCGCAGCGTAGAATTTTATGAGGTGCAAACGGCGGTGCATGATGAAAAATTTTGAGATACGGCGTGCGGGCTGCGCGGCGCGAAATTTTACGGGGCTAACGCAATGCCGCGCGATTAAAATTTTAAAATGCGGCGGACGCCCGCGCGGTATGAAAATACAGCGACGAGCCGCGCAACGCAAGCAAGCGTCGGCGTGAAATTTTACGAGCCGTGCAATTCAAGCAATAGCAACCTATGCGGCGTGAAATTTTAAAGCGCGGGCGAGCGACGGCGTGCTGCAAGAAATTTGCGAAGCAAAGCAGTCTGCGCTACACGAAATTTTATAAGGCGCAAGCGGCGACGGTGCGTGCAGATCTGCAAAATCAGGGCGCAGAAGAAGCGGCGGCCGATACGGCGCGTAGAAT
The DNA here is from genome assembly GCA_963545665.1 of uncultured Campylobacter sp. Lineage (GTDB taxonomy): Bacteria > Campylobacterota > Campylobacteria > Campylobacterales > Campylobacteraceae > Campylobacter_B. Next base: position 14,613 of record CAUUKU010000018.1, read on the forward strand.
TTATGCAGCGGTCGCCGCGGATACGAGCGGAAAAATTTCATCGCGACGCGCGTCGTCTCAACACATTATCGCGCCGAAGTGCACGGATCGTCTCGGCACACTATCGCGCCGCGCCGTACGTATCGGCTGCGATTTATGCGCTGCGTGCCGTGTCGTGCGACATTGATCGCGCCGCAGTCGTATCGTGCCGCGACACTGCCGTCGCATCGGTATCGCGACGGGCATCGTTAGCGCGATGCGCAGGGCGCACAGTAAAGATAGTGCGTGCGGGACGGCCCGTATGCGCAAGCGCGGCGAAATTTTAAAATTTGCGCGGCCCGATCCTTAAGCGATCTGATCGATACAGACGCGGCAGGGGCGGATCGGCGCGGTTTTAAAATTCAAACGCGATTTTCGCGCGCGCCGAATACCGAGGCGAACGGCGCGAAATTAAAATTTTAAAAAAGGTAGAAAATGCACGGTATCGTAAAATTTATACAAGACGGCGAGGAGATAAAAAAGACGCTCGAAATCGGCGAGGATGAGGTTAAAATTTTAAGATTTCTAGCGCACAAATTTTTAAGCGCAGAGTCGAGCGTGCCCGTTAGCGAGCTTTTGCAAAGGCTTTTTTGCGGCGAGCGAGGCGGGCTCCGGGACGGGGACTTTTTAAATTTTGACGACGCGGACGCGATAAGCGGCGCAGGCGCTTCGAGCCGCGCGCTCGCGCAGAACGAAGACGCGCAGAACGAAAAGCTCGCATGCGGCGATGTAAAAGCTCGCTCGACACAAGGCTCTAGCGGCATCAGGAACGGCTCGCGGCGCACAAAAGGCGCGAAAAATGCGCCGTCTCTAAACGACGCGCAAAAATGCACCGTCACGGAAGAGGCGGCTGAAAAATACGATTACTTGGAGCATTTGCGCGACGTTCGTTCGCTTTTGGAGCTAGGGTTCGTGACGCAAAATTTTACGGGCTTTAAAAGCGCGGAATTTAATAAAAAAACGCCCCTGCTCGCGCTTTTGCACACGGAGATCGAGCTTAGCGAGCACTTTTTGCAAATCTTGCAGGATGAAAAAATCGAGCTGTATCTGCCGCAAATCGCGCCCTACGGCGATCATTTAGAATATCTAAAAGATCAATTCTACCGCGTCGAGCTGTATCGCAAGCGCCTAGGCGGCTCGGCGGGCATCCGCAAAAGCCTCGGCGAAAAGATAAAAAGCCTGGAAAAGATCATCGCAAAGCGCATCAAGCTTAGTAAAATTTCTTTCGAGACGGAGGAGATTTTTAAATCCTGCCTACTGAACGAAAAGGAGCAGATCATCTTCCTAAGCCTGTTGCGCGAGGAATACTCGGGCGATTTTGAGAGCTTTCGCGACACGAACGCGCTACTATCGCTCGTCAGCGAAAACGAGATCGAGCGTATGGCGAACCGCGCGCTGCTCGAAGAGGGCTCGAATTTGATCGAAAACAACCTCGTCGATTACGACGAGACGATCGCGAGCCACGGCGGCATAGTGCGGAATTTCTTCATCGGCGAAGAGGCTTTGCAAAACATAATGCACCCCAAAAAGAGCAAAAAAACGAAAAAGGCTATCATCGAAAATATCGTCAAACAAAGTGAAATTTTCGAGCTAGTAGAGCCGCAGACGGACATCGACGACGTCGTGCTAAACGCGCAGACGAAGGAGCTTTTAAACACGATTTTAAAACAAGTGGATAAAAGAGCGATCGCGAGGCTTAGCTCGTGGGGTATCAAATCTAGACGCGGCGTGGACGCGAAAATCATCTTCTACGGCCTTGCCGGCACGGGCAAAACGATGAGCGCGCTTAGCCTCGCAAAGAGCCTGAAGAAGCAGGTTTTGAGCTTTGACTGCTCTAAAATTTTAAGCAAATACGTAGGCGAGAGCGAGCAAAACGTCCGTAAGATTTTCGACGTTTACGATGAAATTTGCGCCAAAAGCAAGACCGAGCCGGTGCTGCTGCTAAACGAAGCCGATCAGTTCCTCTCATCGCGCCTAAGCAGCGGGCTGGGCGGCTCGGAGCAGATGCATAATCAGATGCAAAATATCTTTTTGGAGCGGATCGAGAAATTTAACGGCGTGCTGATCGCTACGACGAATTTGTTGCAAAACATCGACACCGCGTTTTCGCGCAGGTTTGATTATAAGATCGAATTTAAAAAGCCCGGCCTTAAGCAGCGCTTAGAAATTTGGCGCAAGATCGTTCCGCAAAATGCGAGTTTCGAAGCCGATTTTAGCCTCGAAGCGCTCGCGAACTATGAGCTTAGCGGCGCCCAGATCGCTCTTGTAATGAAAAACACGGCGCTAAAAGTCGCAATAAGGGAGCGCGCGATTTTTAGCCTAAGCGACTTCGAGGCCGAGATCAAAAGAGAGCTTAGCTCGGGCTTCGGCGAGGATAAAAAGGTCGGATTTAATCAAAATTTTAGCTGAGCCGGCGCGGCTAAATTCAACGAAAAAAGCAAAACGAAATCGGTTGTAGATCCCTTTACGTAAGGGATCTAGCCAAAAAACGGCTTTTGTCCGAAAACTCATAATAAAAATTTGCGAAGGCGCGAGTAAAATGCTTTTCATAAGCGCGATCAAGACCGAAGCGCAATCAAGACCGATTTAGACAAAGCGGCAAGGCTCGTAAATGGCATGAGAGAAGCATTTAAACTGCCGGGCCTACTTAAAATTTTATGCGACGAGACGAAACCTGTATTTTGATAGCTTTTGTTTAAATTTAGCTGCGCGGAAGCGGTGAAATTTTATCTAGCACGGCACAGAAAGCGGTTTTAGCTCGAGATGAAATTTTAAAATCTATGCAAAAGATCGGCCCTTTGGGCGTACGAGCGGTACCTTTTACGAACGATTATGAATTAGTGCTTGATTTTGCGGCTAAGCGGCACGCACGGGCCTTTCAAACGGCGATAAGCAAATTTCTCCGTTTGAGGCGCTGTGTTTCGACCAAATGCTAAACGTTTCGGCCTATGAGATTTTTAAAAGCGAAAGATACGGACGCAACCGATACCGTAAAGCAGCGCAAGTAGCGGCAGCACGGCGGGCGATGTGAAATCGAATTAATCAAAATTTGCCGCCGAATTTTGCCTCTGTTTAGAGCCCGAAGCAAGCGCGCGCCGAAAGCAAGCCGCAGCACGACATGCCGAAGCGAGCCGATAGTGTGCAAAAAATGATGGGCGCCGCTTAGGTAGTAGGAGCACGGCACCAAGAGAAAGCGGCTCTATAAGGCGTAAAATTTGCGCAACAACCGCCGCGCGATGGCATCGCGGCCGAGCGGCGAGCAAACGGCAGGCGCGCAGCCAAACAGCGCGAACTGCGCAAATGCGCCGCGATGAAATTTTACTAACGCAGCACAAGCGAAATATACGAAAAATTTAAAACGCCGCCGCGCAAGCAGAGCCGGGCACGAGGGCAAATTTCATCTTTTTTTTCGCTTCGCAAAGCGGTGCGGATAGCTTTACAAGCCCTTGCGGGTTTGCGCTCGCAGCTCGTGAAGCGCCTCGGGGCTAGCTTTTTTTGATATTCGCTCTTTGCGCCGCACGCCTGCGCCGGCCCAAGCGCCAAACGCGCGATCTTAACGCCGTCCGCATATGGCGGCGCGAGAAATTTAACTCGGCTAAATTTTTTAAAACGCTGCGGGCGTGCGCGAAATCAAGCGAACGCGGCGGGATACCGTAGCGCGCACATTTCCCACGCTGTCTGAACCCACATTTTAAGGCGTTTGGAATTTAAAATTTTAATCATCGCGCTCGATCTGTGCCGCATTTCGCGTAAAATTTCACTCTCCGCCCTGTCTGCGAGCCGAGCCTATTGCCGTTCATGCTTTTCTGAAAAAAAGGCTTCGTATCCACGGCGATACGTAAGGGATACGCCGAAATTACCTAGCCTGCGCCTTGTTTCAAACCCCGCTCGCCGTTTAAATTGCGTGACGGCAAATTTAAAATTTTGTCTCGAGATAAAATTTAAGTCATGATAGGATTTCATCGCCGCTCCTGCACTTTATTCCGAGGCGACCCACCGCAATGCGTAAATTTCATCGCCGCGCTCGCGCTCTTTTAAGCCCTGCTCGCGCCGCGCTAATATACATTTACCGTCCGATTTGCACCAAGCCGAGCTATCGCACCTTCGTCTTTACCTCGAAAAGCAGCTCGCCGTCCACCGCCTCAAGCCCGCCGCTTTTTATCATCTCGCGAATTTTACTCGTGCCAAGGCTGCTTTTTTGAAGCAAAATTTCAACCAAATCTAGATCCCTGATCTCATAAATGCACCGATCTATCAGCTGCGAAGAGCCCAGATCGTCGAAGTAAAAAAATCGCCCGCCGTTTGAATAGATCCAGCCGTATAGCCCGCCGTGCACGCCGCCTACCTTGCGCCACTCATGCGGCAGCTCGAGCGCGAAAAGCCCGCTTTTGCGAGCGACCATCCTGCGAGTGCTGCGGCCGCCGCCCCAAACATCCGCGCGCTCCAAAAAATATATCCGCTCGCCGCTTTGAAACACGCTGCCGCTAAGCGCTCGAATCTCGCCTGCAAAGGGGTTGTCTCCCGCGCGCCTTTGCTTTCCGTCGTTCTCGTCGAAATAATAGATGCCGCCTGGAGAGGCAAAAAGTAGATGGTTTGAGTGCGCGAGCTGCCTATTTAGCGGAGTATAGGGCGCGGCGGCGAGCTCAAATTTTAAATCGTTCGCAAAAACGTCGCCGCCTTTCGCATCCCACAAAAAATAGCTCAGCCGCTGCCTCAAAAGTTCGTAATGCCCGCCGTTGTCCTGCGCGTCAAGGCGTAGATTTTTAAAATACACGCTCGCGCCGTCTGCGGCATAAACGCTGCTAGCCCTTCCGTCAGAGCCTTTTATAGCCTGTAAGTTCGCGGCATCGGCGCCCGCCAAAACCTCTCCCTTATAAAACGCGCGCGAACCCTCCGCCGCGTAATACAAACCCGCGATTTGGCGCAGATCCGTAGCGTCCATTCGTTTAAATTTATAGACGTAGCTTTGCGGCTTGGGCGCATCCCAGAGCCAGTGCGCCAAGGTTTGATAAGCAAGCTCTATCGCCCCCAGCGCGTCGCTCCACACCGCCTCGCCGTCGCAAAAGTAGCTAACTCGCCCGTCGCTTACGTATCCGAACGCCACGGCTTTCGTGCGCGCAGGCTCCAGCTCGCTCATTGCAATGTTGCCGCAATATACGGCGTTTTTATCCGCCGCGACGTTAGAGCGGTAGCCGGAGCCGAAATCCAAAACCCGAAAGCTCGCCGCATCCGCGCCCGATATCGCAAAATAGCCCGCACCCACCACGAGAGCGTAAATTTCATCTCCTTTTTTGTAAAAATCGCTGTATTTGATCTGCTCATCATCCCTCGGCGAGTAGTCGTCTGCGGAATTTATAACCGCCGCCAGAATAAGCGCGCTAAAAGCCGCGAATACAAACGTTATACCAAGCGCGATCTTGCGCCGCAGTCGCATGCCTCTGGGCCCGTCTCGCACCGGCTCGCGGCTTTTTGCTCTTGCCTCGCGCCTCTTTTGCGCGCGCTCGTCCTTTAGCTCTTGCGTAAAATCCTCATACATCTTTTGCCTCAAATTTAATCTCGCCGCAGATTGCGCGGTACTTGTCGCGGAATTATACAAAAGCGCGGCTAAATTTATAAAATTTTGCGGCTCGGAATTCGCGAAGAAAAACGCTTTGTAAATCCCGATACGCCAGGGCTCCGAGATATAATTTTACGGCGACGGAGATTTTCGGCGAACGATCGAGGCAGAAAATATTTTGTGCAAGACGCGACGGCATAGAATTTTAGAGTTGAGCGACGATAAGGAGTGCGGCAAATTTCGCCTCGCGGCGCTTAAACCAACGAGGTCCTTGCATGCTACTGCGCTACTAAATTTAAAATTTTACCGCGCGATCGGGGCAGGCGGCAGACACGAACAAACCGCACCCGTAAAAAGCGGCATGTGTAGGCAGATCGCCTTGCGGACGGCGGCATATACGATGCGCGGCACGCCACCTTGCTAGCAAACACGGCGCTCGGCGCAGATGTGCACTATCACGGCAGACGACGATATGTAGCCTAAGCGACTAAACGCGCCGCGCGCAAATACATCACAATCGCCGCTAGTCCTTCTCGATAAAAAGCCTCGCCCAGCTCTGCTGCGTCGCCATAGCCTCTACGACGTTGATATTTACTCGGTGCGGCATCGCTAGGCAGCTTAGCACGATCTGCGCGATATCCTCGGGCAGGATCGCATCGACCCCCTCATACACGGCCGCAGCGCGCGCTAGATCGCCTTTAAAGCGCACCTCGCTAAACTCGCTCTTGCAGATGCCGGGCGCGATCTCCGTCACGCGGATGCCAGTGCCGCGCAGGTCGTTGCGGATATTGCGGCTAAACTGCTTGATAAACGCCTTGCTCGCGCCGTAAACGTGGCTACCCGGATAGGGCCACGCGCCCGCAGTCGAGCCGAGATTGAAGATATAGCCGCTTTTGCGCGCGATCATCAGCGGCAGCACCGCCTTGGTCGAATACAGCACGCCTTTGATATTCGTATCGACCATCGTCTCCAAATCCTCTACGGGCGTCTGCGCGATCCCCTCAAGCCCGAGCGCAAGGCCTGCATTATTTACGAGCACCTCGACGTCTTTGAAATTTTGCGGTAGCGCGCTTACAGCATCAAATACCGCAGCTTTATCGCGAATGTCCGCGGCGATAATGTGCGTGTTGCCTAGCTCGCTGGCTAGCTTCTGTAGCCGCTCCTTGCGGCGCCCGAGTGCTATGATCTTATAGCCCTGCGCGCTAAGAGCCCTGGCGATCGCCTCTCCAAAGCCACTCGTAGCGCCCGTGATGAATGCCGTATTTTTCATGTGATCCCCTTTGCGTAAAATTTTAAATTTAGCGCAATGATAACGCAAAACGGATTTAGAATTTATGAATTAGCCGAGCGGCAGAATTTTAACGACAAGTGCAATTGGGCAAAAAAAGCGGTAAAAATGCACGAACGGGAAAGACAAACGGAGCGAGACGGAAAAAAGAGGGGGCTAAAATGCGGCGAAAGGATCAGGAATGACAAATATGGCATCGGAAAGGCGGGCAAGAATTTATCTCTACGCTTCTTACCTCTACTCCTCTTGCGCACTCCGCTTTCTTCTCGACCTTCAAAAACAAAGCAATAAGGCAGGTGGGGAAGCTAAAGCTAAATTGCTCAATAACAGCAAATAAAGCCAATGCCGAAAGAAGACGGTCATCTCTAGGGCTTTAACGACAGTTGCCCTAGCGCCCACCAAGGCAGCTATCTTCGAGACTTTAAACAAGGCAGGGCGGCGCCGATGGTGCTCAACAGAAAAGAGTGAAACCAAGGACTTCTTCATGCCCCATACTCTTTCCTGCCGCACTTAAAAGACGGGGCTTTGAAGTATCCGTGCCGCGCCGAAATCTCGTACATGCGCCAAGAACTCCCGCATCGAAACGGCCGAGGCGTTGCGCATCTTGAGCAGGGCTTTGCGAACGGACGCTTTCGTATTTA
>CAUUKU010000019.1:0-22094 GCA_963545665.1 uncultured Campylobacter sp.
GATACTGATCGGTCTCGTGGGCTCGGAGATGTGTATAAGAGACAGACCCCCACCCGCGCGACGCTAGCGGTGCGGACTACGTCCGCGTTATTTAAATTGCGGCTCACGCCGCATAAAATTTTAGTGTAAAAGCCAAGCTATAAATTCCGCGGCGAAATTCTACGTTAAAAGCACCCATGCTCTTGCAAAACCTCGGCGAAGGCATGGATGAAATGAGCGAATTCCGCATCATCCGCGCTCACGTCTGAAGCGAAAGGGCCTTTGAGCTAGAGCCTAAAGCGAGACGACCTTTGAGCCGAAGCCTCCTTCTGCGGGCGTGCCGTCGCGAAAGCCCTTGACGCTCGGGTGCGATTTTAAAAACTCCTTGACCGCGAACGCGAGCTTGCCCGTGCCGATGCCGTGCTTGACGATGATCTCATCAAAGCCCATCACAAGGCTTTGGCTGATAAATTTATCAAGCCTGCTGATCGCTTCCTCGGCGCGCAAGCCGTGCAGATCGAGGCTCAGCGACGCGGAGGAGGGCTTTTGCACCTTGATGCTGATGTTTTTTGCGGGCGCGGGCGTCGCGCCGCTGCGCTTTAGCTCGCTAAGCGGCACGCGCAGCCTGATGCCGTCGCTTAGCATCAGCGCCTGGGTTTTGCTGAGCGATAAAATTTCGCCCTTGATCTTGCCGTATTTGACGCGATCGCCCACCTTGAAGCTTTGCGGCTCAGGCGCGCTAAATTCGGGCTGCTGCACGGCCCGTGCGAGCTCGTTTGCGCGGTTTATGGCGCGCTGCTTTTCGCGCACGTCGCTTAGGCTCACGCTGCGTTTGGCCTCTGAAATCGCGCGGTAGTATTCGTTTTGCAGCCTTGAAAGCTCCGCCTTCAGCTCGCTTTGCGCTCGCTCGCGCTGATCTTTTAGCGCTTCGCTCAGCGCATCCAACTTCTCCTCTTTTTGTTGCGTCTGCGCCAGCTTTTGTTTTAGCTCAAGCTCCAAATTTATCGCTTTTGAGATCGCTTCGTTTAGGTTCTCTTTGTTTTCGCCGTAGTTTTTGCGCGCCGCAGCGATTAGGTTTTGCGCTATGCCGTAGCGCAGCGCGGTTTCAAAGGCGTAGGATTTGCCGATCGTGCCCTTTAAAAACTCATATTTCGGCGCGCTGTTTTTCTCGTCGTAAAGCGCCGCTAGCAGCTCCACGCGCGGATCTTTCGCTAGCAGCATCGCCAGGCGCTTGTGATGCGTGGTGATGATCATCTTCACGTCGCCGCTCATCAGCTGCTCGATCATCGCGCCGTATAGGCTCGCAGCCTCCTCAAAATCGGTACCAAGCTCGATCTCATCGACGCCGATTAAAATCTCTTTGCGCCTGAACAGCTTGCTAAAGGCAACCATCCTGCCCGCAAAGGTCGAGATGTCGTTTTTGGAGTTTTGCGGATCCTCCATTATGAGCTCGAACTCTTTAAAGGTGCCGATGCGGCTGAGGCTTGCGCGAATAGGCATCGGAAGGAGGTATTTGGCTAACAGCGCCGCGCTTAGAATGCTTTTTAAAAGCATCGATTTTCCACCCGCATTCACGCCGGTGATGAGCAGAATTTTTCCGCTAAATTCCACGCTCACGCGCTTTGGATTTTTAAGCGCGGGGTGGGCGAAGCTATCTAGGACGATGTCGCGCGAAGGCTCGGGCAGGACGAACTCATAATCGCTCGCTCTTGCCATCGCGGCGCGCGCAATCAGCGCATCGATCGCGTCGAAAGCGGCGTTTATAAATTTTAAAAAAGCTAAATTCTTATTAAAAACCGCGCTGATCTGCTTGCAGTGCTCGAAAACGATCTGCTCTTTTTTATCCAAAATCGCGCTTTGAGCGGACTTCAGAGCCGCGATCGCGTCGGGAAGCACGTAAAAATAGCCTCCGCTTGAGCGCGCTACGACGCTGCCTTTTAGCACGTGGTTGAAACCGCCGCGCACCAGCAGGGCCTCGGTGTCGCTTATGTAGTGGATCTGCGTGTCGGCGAGATAGGGCGAAAGGGCTTTGGAATAGATCAGCCTTTTTAGCGTCTGCTCTATCTCGTCACGCTTTATCTTAAACGCCTCGTTCAGCGCGCCGAAGCGCTCGTCTATCGCGTCGCGAAAGCCGCCCTGATCGTCAAAATAATCCTTTAATTGCGCGATAGGCGCAGGAATTTCGATCTTGGCAAGCCAGGCGGCGAGTTTGCCCTCAAAAGGCTGCTTTTTCAGATACAGAAAATATCGGACGATCTTGCTGAACTCGTAAATTTCGCTGATATGAAGCACGCCGTGCTTTGAGATGCGCATCAGCGCGTCGTCTAGGTTTGCAACGCTCTCGCACTGCGCCAGATCAAATTTCGTAAGCTCCGAAATTTTTTCAAAATTTAGCTTGCTATCGCCGCTTAAAAACAGCGGTTTTTCGCGCGCCAAAAAGCTTTTAAATTTCTCTAGATACTCGCTCAAATCGAGGCGTGTAAAGAGTTCGTCACTGATCATAAACGCACTCTTTGATTTTATAAGTTTTGCCCTTAAACTCCGCGCCCGCGCTTTTTTTGGCGATGAAAGCGCCCAGCGAAAAGGAGTAGGTGAAGCTCTCTCGCGTCACGATCTGCGCAGAGCTTTGCGGATTAGAGTTTTGCGTGTCGTCTAGTTGCGCGGAATTTTGCGAAGTAGGGCTTTGTGCGGAATTCTGCCCGTCCGAGACGGCGCCGCTAGTTTGCACAGCGGAAGCCTGCTCGTTCGTTTGTGCGGTAGGGTTTTGCACATCATTTGCTTGCGCGGCGGAAGCAGCTTTGCTTTGTGCGTTTAAATTTGCTTCGCCGTCTTGCGAACCTAAATTTTTCGTATCCGCGCTGTGTTTTTCGGAGAAGAAATTTGCCGCGCCGCGAGCTTCGGCAGCGGAATTTATAGCGCCGCCGCATCTTAATCTGGCGCCCGCGTTAAATTTAAACACCATCTCCTCCTCAAGCTTGGCGGAGCGCTCGCTCGCGCTTTCGTAAAAATACGCCCCCGCGCACAGCAGCACGATCAACGCCGTGGCGATGATTTTGGCCCTTTTGCTCAAAATTTCGTCCCGCACGAAAAAGATCGCCGCGATAAATAAAAATGCGAAAATAAACACCAAAAATCTCAAATTTTATCCTTGCCCGCCCGCAGCGGAGTTTGGCTCATAAATTCAGCGAGAGTTTTCAAGCTTAAAATTCTCCGCGCAGCTGATAGGTGATGTCGCCTGCGCCAAATCCGATCACGAGCCCATCGTTTATGATGTGGCGGACGCCGAAAATATCGCTAAATTCTATCTTCTCGCCGTTTCTAAAGACCCGCTCGGTAAATAGTGCCCCGAGCCCCTTAAACTCCTCTTTCAGATCGATGCCGTTGCTAGGCTCGCCAGCGGCGTAAACGGGTAGCACCACTAGCTCTAAAGCGCCCGCAAAGCACTCCTTAAAAGCGTTTAAATTCGCCTTAAGCCTGCTGAAGCGGTGCGGCTGAAAGATCGCCGTGATCTTGCTAAGACCTAGCAGAGCCGCGTATTCGCGCGCGCTTTGCAGCGTCGCTCTGATCTCGGTGGGATGGTGGCCGTAGTCGTCGATCAGCACGAAGCTCGGGGTGGCGCATAGGATGTCGAAGCGCTTTTTGATCCCCTTGTAATTTAGTAAATTTTTACGGATCTTCTCTAGTCCCGTCTCGCACGCCGCGGCAAGGATCGCTAGCGACGCGTCTATGGCGATGTGCCTTCCTAGCCCGTAAACCTCGAAGCGTCCGAGTTCTTTAAGATTAAAGCTCATGAACGGCTGATGATCGCGCAGCAGCACCTTTAGATCCGTTATATCGCGCGAAGGAAAGAGCTTGATACAGCCAAGCTTTATGGAGCTTAAAAACTCATCCTCGGCGTTTATCACGCGGATCTTGGCGCGCTCCAAAAAGCCGCGATACGCCGCGTGAAATTTATCCAAATCGTTGTCGTAATGATCCATATGCTCGGGCTCAGCGTTGGTCACGACCGCGACGTATGGGTTGGAATTTAAAAAGCTCGAATCGCTCTCGTCGGCTTCGAAGATGATGTTTTCGCTGTTTTCGTACTTCATATTCGAGCCGAACTGCTTGGAGATCGCGCCGATGATGACCGAGCCGTTTATCAGCGCCGAGGTTATCGCGCTCGTCGTGCTTTTGCCGTGCGCGCCGGCGACTGCGAAGACGCGCTTGTCTTTTAGCACGAAGGGCAGGGCCTCCTTGCGCGAGAGGCAGACGATCCCCTTTTTGCGCGCGGCTTGCAGCTCGACGTTGTCCTCTTTGATCGCGGCCGAGTAGATGACGATCTCCTGATCCTTGATCGCCGAAGCGTCGTGTGGCGTGATGATCTCCATGCCGTCCGCTCTTAGCTTGTAGGTCGTCTCGCTCTCTTTGATATCTGAACCCGAAATGATAAAATTTTTCTCGTGTAAAAATCTCGCTAATGCCGATATACCTATGCCGCCGATGCCGATAAAATGAACCTTTTTCACCTTTGTCCTTAAATAGTATAATAGATAATTACGTTTAAATTTTTAAATTTCGCCCGCGCCGGCGAAATTTAAAAATTTAAGCTATTCCGCGCGCCTTGAAATTCGTCTTTAAATTTTACGAGCTCGCAGCGTCGCGCAATCCCATCTCGCTACTTCCAAATCCGCTTTTAAAATTTAGCGCCCGAAATTCGCCGTTTAGAATTTTGCCTTTTAAAATTTGAGCGCTTGAAATTCCGCACTCAAATCCGCTTCAAAACGGCGCGCTTAAAATTTTACGGCTCAAACTCGCCGTTAAAACCTCGCTGCTAGCGAGGTGCTGTTTGTCGCCCCGCCTGCCGCATCGTATCGCGCCGCCGAAGCCGCGTAAATTTCAGTAAATTTCATCGCGCGCCGCCGCTTTAAATTTAACGCCTAAAATTTCGCCGCTTGGGCTTTGCGGCAAAATCTATTCGCCGCTTTGCGCTTTAAATTTAGCCGATAAATTTGACCGCATTTTAAATATCGGTGCGCCCGTTGATCGCCTTTATTAGCGAGAGCATATCGACGTTATCTAAGCTCACGCCCGTAGGCACGCCCTGAGCGAGCTTGGTAAATTTCAAATCCAGATCCGCCAGCTTGTCCTCGACGTAGAGCATGATCCCGTCGGAGTTGATGCCCGGCGTCAGCGCAAATATCAGCTCGCGCGCGCCGTTTCGGCTCACCATGTCGCGTAGCGCGCTCACCGTCTCTTCGCTCGCACTTTCTAGCACGAAGTAGCGCCCGTCGTAAATTTTATTACTCTCTAAAATAAAAATATCTTTGGGGTTTTCGACGATGCAAATTTTATCGCTTTCGCGCTCCTCATCGGCGCAGTATTCGCAGATCTCGCCCTCACAGACCGCTCCGCAGATGCGGCATCTGTGCAGCACGCGTACAGCCTCTTCGATATTATGCGCTAAATTTAGCCCTAGGAAGGAATTTTGCACGCTTACGTAGTACGCAAAGCGCAGGGCGGATTTTTTACCCACGCCCGGAAGCTTTTCAAAGCTCGCGACGAGCTCTTCGAACCTGTCCGTGCCGCTCATTTGGCGCCCTTCGGCGAAAAGACGATCGAGAAGTAGTGCGTACCGTCGCTGTAGTTGTAGTCGAAGCGAAACTTATGCAGCTCGCAAATTTTATCGATGATGTAAAGCCCGAGCCCCATGCCGGTGGCCTTTTCGCTCTTGTTGCGGATGAAGGCCTGCTTATAGTGCTCGAAGGACTTCGCAAGGGCCGCGCCGCTGTTGGCGACGCTGATCTTATCCTCGTCGCAGATGATGTGCACTCTTTTGTCGGTGGAGTATTTTAGGGCGTTATCGATTAAATTTTTAATCGCTAGCGCAAACAGCCCGAAATCGACGTTTATCACCGCGTCGCACTCGATATCCGCGCTAATGAGTTCGTCCCAGTTATCGAGCATCGACATATCTCTTACCTGCTCTAAGATGAGGCTGAAATGATAATCCTGATAATTTAGCGAGTAGCTTTTTGATAGCAGCTGTTCGATCTTAGCAAACTCGTTGATTAAAATTTCAAGCCGCTCAAAAACATTTACAAGCCGTACCTTTTGCGTCTCGTCATTGACCATCTCCGTGATGAGCCTGCCCTTGCCGATCGGGGTTTTGAGCTCATGCATGATGGTGCGCAAAAACAGCTGGCGCGAGCGGATCAGCTCTTGAATTTTAGCAATCGCGTTGTTAAATTCCTGCGCGACCTGCCCGATCTCGTCCTCGCGCTGGATCTCGGCTAAATTTACGTCCAAGTTGCCCTGGGCGAATTTTTTGATATTTTTGCTTAATTTTTTTAGCGGCGTGAAGCTTCGCAGGATCGAAAGATATAGCGAGATCAAAACCGCGACGGTGAGGAAAAACCCGACCCAGAGCGGATCGTTTAAATTTTTGGTGCCGATGCTTTCAAAAACGACGATGAAGGAGTTGTTTTTGATATTTAAAAAGAGTGAGTTGTTATACTCGACCGAGCTAAACTCCCCGATGGAGGTGTCTTGGACGAAAAATTTCTTCCCGCTGGTGCCGATATTTTGGATCACGTTTTTGTCTTTGACGAGCTCGAGTCCGAAATTTGAAAAATATTGCTCGATGTCGCTAGGCGGGGTGTTGCGCTTATAAAGCTCGAGCAGATAATTTACCGCGTTTATCTGGTTTGCCTGCATCGCCCCTAGGGCTTTGCTCATCTGGATGCGCCCGAAGGTAATAAAGAGCATGCATACCAAAATAAGCGCGATTACGAAAAATACCGTAACTTTGGTGATTAAAGAGTGCTTCATCCGATGAGCTTGTAGCCGATGCCGCGAACCGAAAAAATATGCTTAGGCGCCTTGGAACTGTCGCCTATTTTGGTGCGCAGACGTCCGATGATGACATCTAAGCTCTTTGAATCCTTGTCCTTTAAGCTTTTGCAGTGATATACCAGCTGCTCGCGAGAGACGGAGAAGCTGTGCTGCTTGATGAGGTATTCTAAAATTTCATACTCCGCAGGCGTTAGCACTAGAGACTCCTCGCCGAAGTAAATTTCATGGCGCTTGTCGTCGATACGAAATACGCTGTCTGCGGCGGTTTCCTCCTTTTCGCTAGCTTTTTTGTAGCGGCGGATTAGGCTCATGATGCGCGCGTGCATCTCCTTTGGATCATAAGGCTTCGGCAGGTAATCGTCCGCGCCGATCTGAAGGCCCACGACGCGATCACTCACGTCGCTTCTGGCCGAGCTGATGATGATCGGGATATCGTATTTCTCGCGGATCTCTTTGCAGACTTCAAGTCCGTCCATCCCAGGAAGCGTAAGATCTAAAATCAGCAGATCGTAGTTTTTGATCCCTGCGCTAATGCCCAGATACGGATCTTCGAAGTTTGTAACTTGGATATTAAATTTAGCCAGATATTCGGTTAGAAGCTGTGCGAACTCGCTGTCGTCTTCTATCATCAAAACATTTATCATCTCTTATCCTTTAAATCGTTGATTTGAAATTTTGAAAATACATTATACATAAAAATAGTTAAGTCTTAACTTGCGTTTTATTAAATTTAGATAAAATTGCTCCTTTTGTATAGTTTAAGGAGAATTTCGTGCAAGAAGATTATTATGAAATTTTAGGCGTGGCGCGCGATGCGAGCGCCGAGACGATAAAAAAGGCGTTTCGAAAACTCGCTTTGGAATTCCACCCCGACCGCAACCAAGGCGACAAGGAGTCGGAGGAGAAATTTAAAAAGATCAACGAAGCGTATCAAATTTTAAGCGACGATCAAAAGCGCAGGATGCATGATCGCTACGGCAAAGAGGGCATCAGCGGCGCATACGGCGGCACGGGCGGCGGAGGGTTTGACTTCGGCTCCATTTTCGGCGATTTTTTCGAACAAGCATTTGGCGGAGGCGGTCGCTCACGCCCTAGCGATCCATACGGCATAGATACCGAACTGGCCGTAACGCTGGAGTTTAAAGAGGCTTTAGAGGGCGTTCACAAGGAGATAAAATACAAGATCAAAAAGCCGTGCTCGACCTGCGACGCCACCGGCTCGAAGGACAAAAAGAAGCATACCTGCTCCGCTTGCGGCGGCACGGGGCGCGTCGCGGTCAGGCGCGGATATATGAGCTTTATCCAAAGCTGCTCCGAATGCGGCGGTACGGGCGAGATCGTAAAAGACAGGTGCAAGGATTGCGGCGGCAAAGGCTTTACCGAGGAGGACGTGAGCCTTAAATTTGACATTCCCGCAGGTATCGACGACGGACAGCGCGTGCGCCTAAGCGGCAAGGGCAACGTTTCTAAAACCGGCGAGATCGGGGATCTGTACGTGATAGTGCGCGTTAAGGAGGATAGCCACTTCCTGCGCGACGGAGACGACCTGTATATCGAGGTGCCGGTATTTTTCACGCAGGCGATCTTGGGCGAGAGCATAGAGGTGCCGACGCCGCGCGGCAAGGCGGAGCTGAAACTCAAAGTAGGCACCAAGGATAAGCAGCGCTTTACGATCTGCGGCGAGGGCGCGCCGAATATCCGCACCAAGAAAAACGGCGATCTGATCGTGCAGGTAAACGTCCAGACGCCTAAAAAATTGAATGAGAAGCAAGAGGCGCTTTTGCGCGAGCTTCAAGAAAGCTTCGGTAGCAAGGGCGGAGACGACGAGGGGATACTCGATAAAATCAAGAATTTTTTCAAGTAATCTACCTTGATCTGCCTTGTACGGCGATTGTTTAAGTTCTAATTTAGCGGGCTACGGAATTTTAAATTTAGCCGCTGTTCGTTTAGCTACTGCCTATCGTTTAACCGCCTTTTGCTAAGCACTCTCTGCCTGATCGTCGCAAACACTGCGCGGCTTTATAAGGTAATACTTGCGAGTAGAATTTTATCTGTGTCCGCAGCTGTCTTTGAATGTTACTGTGGCGTTAAGCGATAGTCGCGCCGCAAAAGCGACTACAAATTTAAAAAGGACGAAGATGGATCGCAAAAATGAGCCTATAAATTTCAAATCCGCGGATGATGAGATGTTTGCGTTTTTATCGAGCTTGGGCGATTGCTGGCGGGTAAGCGAGGGCGGAGCGCGCTTTATAGAGGAGAATTTCGCCTTCATCGGCTCCAAACCCGTCTTGCGGGGATTGAAAGATTACGCGACCGCGGACTGTATGAGCTTTGCTGATGCTAAGAGCTTCATAGACGCAAATCCCGCGGTAAAAGCGAGGATTTTGAGCGGCGAAATCCACTATCTGGGCGATAGTCTAACGAGCGCCGAGGTTAAATTTGCGCCCGAATACTTTCACGATTTTTTAAAATTTATAATGGAGCAGGTTCCCGAACACCACTATTTTTTCAGCCCTACCGCGCGCTGGCTCCTGCTGGTTGCCATGGAGAAATACGTGGAATTTGCGGCTTTAGATTAGCGTTTGGATCCGCGAAAATTTGCGAAATTTTACTTCGCCTGTATCGCACGAGTTCGGGGCGGGCTGCGGCCTGCTACAGCGGGGTGAAATAGGAGTGAAAGATCGGTTGAAATTTATCGACTGCGGCAAGAACTGCGACGCAGCGGCGTGAAATTTAAACGAGCGCCCATTCGCTAACTAGCCCTTGCCTAGCTTGATACGTGCCCTAAAATCGGGCATGATCTGCGCGATGAGCGCGTAAAAATCCGCTCCGTGATTTGCGTGGATGAGGTGCGCGAGCTCGTGCAGCACGACGTATTCGACGAAGCGCAGATCCCGCTCTATCAGGCTTAGCGAGAAGTTGAGATAGCCCTTGGCGTGGTTGCAGCTGCCCCAGCGCGTCTGCATTTTGCGCACCCGCACCCGCGCGATCTTGCGGCCTATCCGCGGCGAAAATTTCGCGATATAGCGCAGATAAAGCTCAAGCGCAAAGGTCTTTTTAAACGCCGCGAACTCGCCCTCGCTCTCGCAAAAGATCGCACCCCCCGATACGAAAATTTTATCTTTAAATTTAGAGCTTTGGATAAAATTTTTGATCGTAAAATCGGGCTCGTTGCGCTCAGACATTTGCACGCTTTGTGCTACATTTTGCGGCGCATTTTCGCTCGCGGATTTTGAAATTTTTTCGCTCATGAACGGAATTTCTTCGCCCATGACAGAGCTAAGATTTGAAATTTCTCCGCTTGCAGCGGGTTTAAAATTTGAAATTCCCTCACCCGCGATAGGTTTAAATTTTAAAATTCCGTCCCTTGCGGCGGGATCAAATTTTAAAATTTCACCGCTTGAAGCGGAGTTAAATTTACCCGCATCATTGCTTTGCGGAGCGCGCCCGTCCGAGTGAAATTTTAAAATTTCACTTCCCGTGCCGCCGCACGCACCGTCGCCCATGTCGCCCGTGCCGTTATTTGCGCTGCCTCTCACATCGGCGCCGCTACCGCTTATGCCCGCGCCGCTTTGTAAATGAGCCGAATTTACGCCGCCCGCGTCACTATTCGCATCGCCATTCGCCCAGTTCACGCAGCCTTGCGTGCCGCCATTGTCTAAATTTTTATTCGCGCCGCAGTTTGCGCCGAGTTCAGCCTCGCAGCTAAATTTCAGCTTGTAAATTTTGCCTAAAATTCTAACCTGATCGCTCGCTAAAAGTTTGCTTCGCAGCCGCTCTAGCGTCCGGCGGATCCAGCTTTCGTGCTTTAGGATGAAATTTTCTGCCTGCGCCGCGGTGTAGGAGCGTGGCACGCTCACGCTGATTTCGCAGTCCTTGCTAATGCGAATGCGCGCGTATTTCATCCGCTTAAAACGCAGACTTATCGGCAAGCCTAGCAAATTTAGACTAACTTTTTGCTCTGCCATTTTTTACTTATCCATCGCGCCGTATTCGCGCTGCCGCGCAGCCACTCGTCGCAGAAAAACCCAATCCAAACGCCCAAAATTCCATACCCTAAATGAATGCCCAAAAGCCAGCCCACCGGGATCGAGACGCCCCACATAAAGATCACGCCCATCGCAAAGGGAAACCTCGCGTCGCCGCTTGCGCGCAGGGCGTTTACGAACACGATATTAAGCGTCCGCCCGAACTCAAGCCCGAGCGTGAGGTAAAAAAGCGGCCGCATGACCTGCTTGTGCGCCTCGTTTAGGCTCAACATCTCCATAATCTGCTCGCGCGCTAAAAATACGATCGCGACGAAAAGCGCCGTCGCCCCGAGCCCAAAGCGCAGCGCGGTAAAAGTGTGCCGGTACGCCTCCTGCGGCTTGGCGGCGCCTACGAGGCGGCCTACGATCACTTCGTTTGCCATACTGATCGCGCTTCCGCCGAAGAAGATGAATGATGAAATTTGAAAATAGATCGTCTGCACGGTAAGGCTCGCCTCGCCCATGCTCGCGACGAAGGCGAAGGCGACCAGATACTGCACGATCCACAGCATGTTTTCGCCTGCGCTAGGAAGCCCTACGGATAGAATTTTGCGCAGCGTGGCGAGCTTGATCTTTAAAAACATCGTGAGGTAAAATTTTATCTTTAGCACCTTCGTGATGATGAGGAAGAATAAAAATACGCCGATCATGCGCCCCGCGATGGTGCTCACGCCGATGCCTTCAAGCCCGTAATACGGCAGTCCGAACGGCCTAAAGAGCACGACGTAGTTGCCCGCGAGCGTCACTAGATTCATCGCCACGGAGACTGCGATGATGAAATTTGCGTATCCGTAGACGCGCACGATGGCGCTAAGCACGATCGCGACGGCATCTATCGCAAAGACGATGCTAATGACCTTAAGATAGATCGTGCTTTCGCTCAAAAGTTCGGCGGGCACCTGCAGCGCGCGGAGTAAAAATGGCGCGCAGCTAAAGACGAAAACGCCGCTGCAAAGCCCTACGAGCGCGTTGAATGCGATGCTCGTGTGGATCGCGCGCATGGCTAGGACTTTGTTTTTCGCCCCCAGCGCCTGCGCTACGAGAACCGAGCAGCCCACGGCGAGGAAACCGAAAACGGTGACGAAGAGCAAAAATATCTCGTTGCCCGCGCCCAGCGCGCCTACTAGCGAGACGTCCACGCGTGAGATCATGTAGGTGTTGATAAACGTAGTCACGAGGCGCAAAAACATATCGACGTAGATTGCTAGCGAGAGCCTTAGTAGCGAGATTTCTTTCATATTTTGCCTTTATTGGGGGAAATTGTAGCCGAAAATTCTTTTAGGTTTGCTTTTACGCAGGGAGCGAGCGGAGTTGTTTTTGCACGCCGTGCGGCATACGTAAAATTAGAATTTACGGCACCCGGCGCGAATATGCGGTGATTTAGCGCGGACGAGCGAGAGCATACGTAGCCGCATATCTCGCGCGGCGATCTGTAGTAAAGAAGTAAGGAAGCGGCGCAGACTTTCACGCGATTTAAAATTTAAAAGTCGCGTGGAAGTTTACTAAATTCACGCTGGTTGGAGTAAATTTCGCTTTCCGCTAGATCGAATTTCGCTTCCTCAAGTGGACCGTGAAGTGCTCCGACGCGTCCTTAAAACCGCACTTTTTTAGGAATTCTCCGGCGCCCTCAGCCTTGTGCAGAGGAGTAACGACAAAGGTGGTGGTGTGCGCAAAGCGTTTATTAAAGGCATTCACGAGCGCCGTGCCGATACCGCGCCTTTGATAATCCTTATGAACTATCACGCAGTAAAGATAGCTCGTAGCGAAGTTGTCGCGGTCGCAAAACGCCTCCAGCACCCCCACGGTCTTGCCTTGCGTTTTGGCGATCGCCACGTAATCATAGGTGCGCCACACCTTGTATGTCACGTGCGGCGGCACGGAGGCTGCGTTTTGTTCCGTATCCCAGCCGATCGAGATCATTATCTCATCCAGATCGCTAGGCTTAAAATCAGCGGAATTTTCTAAAATTTTAAACTCCATCTTCGCTCCTTAATTGAAATAGCTTTTCAAATCGCAAGTATATCACCGTAGCTTTAAAACGGCATTAAATATCAATTAGCGGCTCTTGCGGCGAGGTTTAAATTTTAAAATTTAAAGGCGCGGCAGGGCGCTGTGCGTAAATTTAAACCCGAATTTAAAATTCTAACTATTTACCGCAATTTGATATAAACTCGACAAAATTTTTCCAAGGATCCCCGATGCAAACGCTTGATTTTCACGTCCATCTGCTAAGCAAGGAGGTGCGCTTCGACCGCCCTTACGACAGGCTCGCGCTGCGCCTTTTCGGCAGGCGCTTCGGCATAGACGTATCGCGCGCGATCAAAGAGCCATACGAGGCCTATGTGGACGCTCTGCTCGGCGGGCTTAGAGCTTCAAAATACGTTAAAAAAGCGGTGCTTTTCGGCGTGGATGCTAAATTTAGCGACGCAGGTAAGCTAATCCATCGCGATAAGACCGTCTGCGCGGACAACGACAGCGTGTTTGAAATTTATCAAAAAAACCCAGGTCTCATCGTGCCGTTTTTTAGCATCAATCCGAAGCGAGCGGACGCGCTAGATGAGATCGATCGCTGCTTCGAGCTCGGATTTAAGGGGGCGAAATTTTTACAAAATTATTGGGATCTGGATACGAGGCTGCCTCGCTACGTGCCGTATTTTGAAAAGCTCGCCAAGCTCGGCTTGCCGCTAGTGATCCACGTCGGCAACGAAAGCTCGGTGCCGAGCACGCGCCGCTGCGAAGCGCTGGAGATGATCTACGCGCCGCTTGAGCTGGGCGTTACGACGGTGTGCGCGCACATGGCGATTAACTACGAGTATTCGCATATTTTTCGTGCGCTCTCGCGCCGCCCGCGAAATTTCGGACACGATTATTTCGCGCTTCTGGCGCTCCTGCGCACGCACAAAAACCTCTACGCCGACGTTTCCGCGCTGATGACGCCGGTGCGCGCGAAAGCCCTGCCGCATCTAGCAAGCCAAACGGACGTGCACTCGCGCTTGCTTTACGCTTCGGACTTTCCGGTGCCGTATTCTGCGATATACAACACCTACGATCTGCGCCTGTCGCAGCGTATCGCGCTGCATAAAGAGCCCAACCCATTCGATCGCAACGCGCGCGGACTGCTCGCGTATTTCGGCGAGGATAGCGAGCTGTGGAGTAACTACAAAAAAATTCTGCCCTTTGCGTAGGCGGTGAAATTTAGGGTGTTGCGGTTAGAATTCGGTGTATTTGCAGCTTTTCGCAGTTGGTTCCGAGCAAATGTAGCAAATGACATAGTGAGCGCGAGTAATGGGGCGGTCGGCGCTGTCTGTATAGCGAGAGAAAAGGCGAAACGTGCGTCGGGCAAAGCGCTCAGTAGAGAGCTGATAATGAAGTATGTGTCGCGAAATTTCATAGGGCAAAATTCTGCAAACGATAATTCGCGAAATTCCGCATATTACGCCGCCGCAAATTCAGCAAGTGTCTGCTGAGTACTCACTAACTGCTAAATTTTAAAATTTAAACCTAGCGGCGCGTATCGTAGCGCCAAAGCGCTCTTTGGTGCAGTGTAAATTTTGAAATTTCAGCGGTAAATTTAGTTCGCCGGTACACTAAACAAAACGGGCGGGATCATACACTGCGCCGCGTCGCTGTTTAAATTTAGCTCGCAGGTGCGCTAAATCCTAGCCGCGACACCATTCGCTTTAAATTTTACAATGATGGCTCGCTTTAAATTTTAAACCATTATCGCAACCTGCAAAAATTTAGCGACATCCCGCCTGAAATCTGCATTGCACCACGCCGCCTGTGCTGCATCGGCGCCGCGTCGCATGATTTACGCTAAAACGATATCGCACTTATCCAAAGTAGCTAAAGCACCGACGACGCGCTGTGTCATTTGCGCCGAATTGCGTAACGCCATTTTTGCCGCATTGCTCATGCTATAAAATTTAACGCGGGTTTGTCTTAAATTCCATTGCATCGCGCAAAAAACCGTTGCGTGAGAAATTATAACGGCAAATTTACGTTTCGTGACGCTTCTCAGCTCGTCTATTCAATCTCTCGCCGCTCCTGTTCTACTGCGCTGCAAATTTTAAAATTTACCCGAATTTTAGGAGTTTACGAGGCTCAAAAGCGCCTTTGAAATTCTTGCGATCTCATCTTGCATATGCCCGCCCGGATTTTGCTCAAACTCCGCTTTTGCGCCCGCGCTGCGGCATTTTGCGATGAAATTTCGCGCCGTCTCGCCGCAGAGTGCTCCGCGCGGATTTTTCGGGTTCATCTCGGCCTCGCCCAAGGACGCGTAGACGTGCGCTAGCCCCCTTTGCGGCGAGTGTGCGGCGACGAAGGCGTCAAATCCGCCGAACCAAAACGACGCCGAGACGCAGGCGATCTTTTGAAATTTATCGCTTGCAAACGCCGCGTATGCGCTAAAAAGCCCTGCCAGCGAGTATCCCGCGCACGCTCGCCACACAGGTTTACCCGCACCCAATACGTGCCGCTCGATACGTGGGATCAGCTCGTCCGTAAATTTTTCTAAGTGCGCCGCGCCGCCGCCTGCGAAATCGCACACCCCCTTAAACGGCGATTTTGCCACCCACGGGCTGAGCTTATCGCCCCACTGCGCTTCGTTTAGATAGATCGCCGCAAGCACGAAATCCGCGCCTCGCGAGACGAGCTCGTAAATTTCGCCCATGCCGGTCGCGTCAAAGTCCAAGACGTGCAGGTAGATGATCGGTGCGGACGCGGCTTCTTTTGTAAAGGAGGGCGCAGCCGCAAAAGACTGCGCGTGCGGGGCAAAAATTTCTACGCGCAGGCCGTCAAATTCCAAACTTTGCATCGCTAAACCTTTAAAAGTTATTAAAATTTAATAGAATTTTGTGTAAAATCACCGAATTTAACACTAGAGGAACTTAAAATTGGCTTTGATCGAGCTTATCGATGTTACGAAAAAATTCGGCTCTCACGTCGTTTTAGACGGCGTAAATTTCGCACTGGACGCTAACGAGCGCGTCGCTGTGATCGGCAAAAACGGCGGCGGCAAATCTACGCTGATAAAGATCGTCGCGGGGTTGTGCGAGACCGACGAGGGGCGCGTGATCACTCAAAACGGGCTAAATATCCAGATGCTCGCTCAAACGCCGAAATTTGAAGACAATCTCTCGGTCAAAGACGCGCTGCGAAGGGAGCTAGCTGAAATTTACGCCGCCCTTAGCGAATACGACGCGATCTCGAGCAAAATCGCCGCACAGCCCGAAAACAAGGAGCTTTTGGCGCGGCAAGACGAGCTGATTAAATTTATCGAAGCCAAGGACGGCTGGCAGATCGACAATAAGATCGAGCAGGTGTTGCAAAATTTCGGGCTTAAAATTTACGAAAACCGCTCCGTCTGTACGCTTAGCGGCGGCGAAATTCGTCGCGTGGCGCTGGGCGCGCTGGTGCTTAAAAAGCCCGACGTGCTGCTGCTGGACGAGCCCACGAATCACCTCGACGTTTATATGGTGAAATTTCTAGAGGACATGCTGCTTAGCTCGAAGCAGACGATCGTTTTTATCAGCCACGATCGTTACTTCATAGACCGCTTGGCGACGCGCAGTATCGAGATCGAAGAGGGTAAAATTTCAAATTTCGACGGCGGATATGAGAACTATCTGAGGCGCAAGCAAGAGATGCTTGCTTCGCTAGAGAAGTCCCACGAGACGCTGCTTAAACAGCTGCGCGCCGAGGAGGAGTGGCTGCACCGCGGCGTAAAGGCGCGCCTAAAGCGCAACGAAGGGCGCAAGGCGCGTATCATGCAGATGAGGCAGGATGCGAAGAAAAACCCGGGCGCGATCCGTCGCGTGCGGCTCGAGCTGGAGCGCGCGAGCAGGAGCTTTAACGGCACGGGCGGCGACAATCGCAAAAAGATGCTCTTTGAATGCACGAATATCGGTAAAATTTTAAACGGCAAAGTGCTTTTTAAGGGCTTTTCGGCGCGAGTTTTGCAGGGCGAGCGCATCGGTATCGTAGGCGCTAACGGTGCGGGCAAAAGCACTCTGCTTAAAATTTTACTCGGCCGCAGTAAGATCGATGCGGGCGAGATCAAACGCGGCGAGATCAGGATCGGCTACTTCGATCAGACCCGCAGCGGCATTACGGACGATAAAAGTATAATCGAAATTTTCTGTCCCAACGGCGGCGATCACATCAATGTCCGCGGCAGCTACATGCACGTCTATGGGTATTTGAAAAATTTCTTGTTTCCGAAGGAGTTTTTGGATAAGCCCGTGGGCGTGCTTAGCGGCGGCGAAAAGAACCGTCTGGCTCTTGCCAAGCTCTTTACCGAGCAGTACGATTGTCTGATCTTGGACGAGCCGACGAACGATCTTGATATCGCGACGATCAATATTTTGGAGGATTATCTGCTAAGCTTCGAAGGTGCGGTAATCATCGTAAGCCACGATCGCTATTTCATCGATAAGATCACGAATAAGCTTTGGGTTTTCGAAAAAAACGGCGTTATCGATCAAATTCAAATGCCCTATTCGCAGTATTTGGAGTTTGAAGACGAGATGGCGGAGATTGATCAGATCGAGGCCGATGCGAGCGCGAGCGCGAGCGCGGAGGAGGGCGGCCGCGAAAATAAAAAGGAAAAAACGAGCGCTGCAAAACTTAGCTACAAACAGAATAAAATTTTAGAGGAGTATCCCGCTAAAATAGAGGCTATCGAGGCGCGCATAAAGGAGCTAAATCACGCGCTTTCGACGCCTGAAATTTATCAAAAGCTCGGTATGCAGGGGCTTTTTGAAGAACTTGAAGAAAAAAGAGGAACGTTAAACAGTATGGAAAATGAATATTACGAAGTGCTTTCGCTCGCCGAGAGCCTAAAGTAGGCGCGATGGTTTGGTTTTTGATCTTTTTATACGCGCTTTACACGATTTATAAAATTTCGCTCGATCTGCTTGAGCTAAGCTTCATCCGCACCAAGCTAAAAGAGCCTGCGGTGGTGCTTAGCGAGGAGGATTATCGCAAGGCCGGCGAGGTCGGCGCGGTAAATTTAAAATTTAATATATTTTCACACTGCTTCTCTTTTGCGGTGGCGCTTATTTGGATACTTGCGGGCGCGGGCGCGTTACAGCGCGCGATATATGATCTAGCGGGCGATGGGATTTTGGCGGGGAGCTGCTTTGTAACAGCGTTTTTAATCATCGGCGGCGCGATATCGCTTCCACTTGAGATCTACAAAACCTTCGTCAAAGATCGCCGCTTAGGCTTTTCCACGATCACGCCCGCCGTTTTCGTAAAAGACGCGCTAAAATCGCTCACGCTCACGCTGGTTTTTGGCTTTGCGGTAGCCTCCGCGCTCGTTTTTTGCGTAAATAGCTTGGGCGCGCACTGGTGGGTCTGGGGCTTTCTGCTAAGCTTCGGCATAGTTTTACTGATAAATTTAATATATCCGACCGTTATCGCGCCGCTGTTTAATAAGATGCAGCCGCTAGAGCAAAGCGAGCTAAAAGAGCGCATAGAGGGGCTTTTGCAGCGCTGCGGCTTTAAAAGTAGCGGTGTTTTTACGATCGACGCAAGCAAGCGCGACAAGCGCCTAAACGCCTATTTCGGCGGCTTTGGCGCGACGAAAAAGGTCGTGCTTTTCGACACGCTCATAGAAAAGCTGAGCGAGGATGAAATTTTGGCCGTTTTAGGGCACGAGCTCGGGCATTTCAAACACGGCGATATTTTGAAAAATTTAGCGCTTAGCTTCGTGCTTTTGGGCGCGATGTTTGCAGTATTCGGAAACCTCCCCGCAGGCGTATTCGGCGCGCTAGGACTTAACGCAGACGGCGGCGCGACGCTGGTTTTTATGATTTTGTTTGCACCGATTTTGCATGCGTTTTTTGAGCCGGTGATCTCCAAGCTTAGCCGCATGCACGAATTTAGCGCGGACCGACATGGCGCCAGCATGCAGGATAAAGAGAGCATGATCGGCGCGCTAAAGAAGCTGGGCAGCGAAAACAAGGCATTTCCGCTCGCTCATAAAATTTACGCCGCGGTGTATCATTCGCACCCGAGCCTGTATGAGCGCATAAGAGAGCTTGATGAGGATCGCTGAGGCGCTAAGATGGGGCTTGGGGCAGTGCGGCTCAAAATACGTCGTGCGCGAAATTTTAAAGCTTTGCGAGCGACTTAGCAGCGAAGAGCTCGTGCTAAAATGCTCGGAAGAGCTCGCGTACGAAGCGGAATTTCGCGCTAAGATCGCTGAATTTAAAGACGGTCGCCCGCTTGAATACATCACGCAAAGCTGCGAGTTCATGGGCTTTAAATTTTACGTTGACGAGCGGGTGCTGATACCGCGCTGCGAGACCGAAATTTTAGTAAAAAAGGCGCTTACTTTGGCACAGAGCTTGGGCGAGTCGCGCATTTGCGAGATCGGCACGGGCAGCGGCATAATCGCTATCTATTTAAAAAAGCTCCTTCCTTCTTGCCGCATCACGGCTAGCGACATCAGCGCGGATGCGCTTGAAGTGGCGCGCGCAAACGCTGCAAGCTTAGACGCGGACGTCGAATTTATACACTGCGCCTATGCAGATGAGATTGCGGGCGAGTTTGATCTCATCGTCTCAAATCCCCCATACATCGCAAATTCCTACGAATTGGACGCGCGCGTGCTGCAGGAGCCGAAACAGGCGCTGTTTGGCGGCGAGCGGGGGGATGAAATTTTAAAACGCATCGTGCTGATCGCCGCACGGCGCGCAAAATTTCTAGCCTGCGAGATGGGCTACGATCAAAAGCAGAGCTTGTCGGCGTTTTTGCGCGAGCAGGGCTTTAGAGCGGAATTTTACAAAGATTTGGCGCAGTTTGATCGCGGATTCGTCGCGCGAAATTTAAACAGATCGTAGGCGCGCCGTGCAAAGCTCGCAACTACGCAGGCTGCTTTATTACAAAGCGTTCGGCTACCGCTACGTAGGCGCTGAAATTTTAAGCGGCGGCGAGCGATTTTTTAAGGCGCTGGATGCGCTAAAATCCGCTACCGCCGAGTGCAATCTCTGCGAGCTCGCCAAGACGCGCACGGGAAGCGGCGAGCAAAATTTTAAAAATTTCAAGACCATCAAAAATTTTAAAAATTCTAAAACTCCCGCGAACGTAAAACTTATGATCGTAGCTCTTGCGCCAGGCGCTAACGAGGGTTTTGGCGGCGGTTTGGAGGCTGAGATGGGGGCGGCGCTAGATCAAATTTGCACGCCCGAGCAGATCTATTTTAGTTTTCTGATAAGATGCGCGGTGCCGCAAAATAGGCGCATAAGCTCGGAAATAATTTTAAAATGCGCGCCCTATCTGACCGACGAGATCAAAATTTTAAAGCCCAAAGTCGTGCTTTGCCTAGGGGAGCTCTGCTGTAAAATCGTGCTGCGAAACGGCGATCTAGCGGGCATGGACGTGCTGCACGGCTCGGTCTTTAACGAGGACGGCATCAGCTTCGTGCCGAGCTTCGATCCTGCATTCATCGCGCAAAATCCGAGCAAGGCGGAGCTTTTCAAAGAGGATTTGCAAAAGATAAAAGAGCTGATGTGAGGCGCATTTTGGCGCTTTCTTTGCGCGCTATTTTGATTTTGCGCGCAGCTTTTTGCGTGGGCGCCGCGATTTTCATTGCGGCGAGCGAGCGGACGGGGCGAATTTGATCTGCTTAAATTTTACGGGCGAGCGGGATTTTAGCGGAGTAAAACACGGATTCGAACCGCGGCGAGTTTAAATTTAAAAGCGAGAAAATTTCGCGAAACGGCGGAGTAGAACAAAATTTAACGCCATTGAAAAATTCTGATATTTTAATTTTGTTTTCTATCTGGCTATCTCGGGGCGCGTGAGGGGTTTATGTCGCGATACGGGCGCTAAATTTAGACCTTCAATTTCGAGCAAATTCTATGCCGCAAACAAGTCCACAAAATTTTATGCTACCAAAAACCCTGCATATTCATGGCTTTTGCGCTAAAAGCCGATCTGCGTTATGTTTGTGCCGCACACGACTAGGTAAATTTGAACTCGCGAAATAAATTTATCTCAAAGATTTGAAAAATTCTAAAATTTCGGCGCTAAATTTGATCGGCTTGCCGTCTTTTACGAATGCGATCTTTACGTCTTGCGCGTATAAAAGCTCGCTAAAATCCGTGTTTTTAATATCTTTGATCTTGTAAATTTCTTGTCGCAAAAGGGCGCTGGCGTTTTTGAGCGCGGCTAGGCTCGTGCGAATTTCAAGCGTATCGCCGAGGCGCGCGGGGCGGAGAAATTTAGCGCAAAGCTCGCTAACTACGAAGTATGCGTCTGTGCGCGCGAAGTCCACCCCGGCCTGCATAAGCGCCTCGCTGCGCGCCCGCTCGCAAAATTTTATGTAGTTGGCGTGATACACGATGCCCTGCGCGTCGGTGTCTTCGTAGTAAATTTTAATCTGCATCGGCTGCGCTTTGCTCCGGTGCTGCCTTTTTTGCGGCGAGGGCGGGGAGGATTTTTGCGAAAAACAACATCGTTTGAAACACGATGATGAGTTTCATGCACCACTCGCTAGCCGCGTGGATTTGGGCAAATTCCGGCGTCATCGTCGCTTCTGCGCCGATCTTTTGGGCGCTTATGACGTAGTCGGTAAAGTAAAGCACGAAAAGCAGGGCAAGTATGATATTCACAAGCGTCAGCATCAGGGTTGAAAGGCGCAAACGAAAGGATTGGGATTTGTTGTTATTAAAATTTATCATCTCAAAAACGAGGCAGATGATCGAGACGGCGATGAGGATGCCGCCGTATTTTACGAAGATCTCGCTCATTAGCTTGCCGCTTTGAAAGTGCGATAGCACGCCCTCTCCGATAATCTGCTGCGGGAAAAATACCACGGGTGCAACGAGTGCGCCGAGCGAGAGCTCAATGCCGATAAGGGCTGCGATGATGAAGATATAGATAGAAAAAATTGCGCGCATAGAAATCCTTTTAAATTTTGATAAATTTTAAATCGGACGTGATTATAGCGAAATCTTATAATCGTGCGCTTAAGCGTTTTGTAGGCGGGTTTTTTGGCGAATGGGGCGGCGGTCGCGATATTGAGGTATATCGCGGTATAATGAAATTTTAGTTTGGATGCGATCGTTTGCGAAATGTATAAAATTTTTACGGAGGCTGGAGATGAAATTTGTCCCAGGCATGCTAAGCTTAAAATTTCATTATAAAATTTGAAATTTTCCAATTTTGTTTTTAAAATTTCTAATGCGTATTCAGCCCCCTTTAAGCATCGCTCTTGTATAATCACATTTCCGTTTCGCGCCG
>CAUUKU010000020.1:0-20672 GCA_963545665.1 uncultured Campylobacter sp.
GATACTGATCGGTCTCGTGGGCTCGGAGATGTGTATAAGAGACAGCATCTACGGCGCTCGTGCGGCAACATAGGACATTGCGCGGCGGAGCGTTTGGAATTTTACCGCAGTTTCGGTGCAACGATGCAGCGACTGCACGCTTTGAATTAAGGCGTGTGAGGCACGGATAGCGGGGGGTGGTATGGGGAGGACGGGGGGGCGGAGGCAAAATTTCATCGCATGAATGCGAGTCGGGCACCTAAAATTTTAAAGCAGCAGCGAAGAGATGAAATTTGCGATGCGGACGGCATGAATAAAATTTAAACCTCAGCTCCGCCCGCAAATCGTATTTTGTTTTTAACGGCTCAAAAAGTTCCATGCAATAAGACGTCTGATCCTTGTCGCAGGTATCTTGCGCAGGTAAACTCGCCGAGAATTAATTTAAAAGCCGCTTGGAATTTCGCCTAGGAAATTTATCCAAAATCGCACTCAAAAAATTAATAAAATTTCGCTAAAACTCGATCAAAATTTTTCAAAATCGATCGAGTTTCTGTTTAAATTCTAATCAAAGTTCCTTTAAAATCGATCGAAAATTTTGCGCGAAAATCAGGCAAACCCCAGCAAAACCATCTAAAATCCGATCTCTTTTATATCGGCGATCTTTAAAAATCCTTCGTAAATTTGACCGATATTTGCGATGCGGTTTGCGCGCACTGCGGCATCCTCGGCATTTATCATCACGCTATCGAAGAATTGATCGATCCTGTTTTTTAAATTAAATAGCGAGCGCAGATAGCCTTCGTAATCCAAGCCGTCAAATTTTATCGCGCCAAACGCCGCATTTAGCGCCCGCTCGGTGTCGTGCTCGAACAGCCGCTCATCCACGGAGCCGATCTTTTCGTCCTTGATGATATTGGCTAATCGCTTGAAAGTGGCGAAATTTTCCTTAAAATCATCCGCTGACGCGATCTTGCTAAGCGCCGAAATCGCCCCGCTTAGGCGCAGCAGATCGTTTTCGCCGCTGCCGATGCACGCCTTGATCACGGACGGATTGACGTCCTCGTAGATGCCGTAGAGCCTATCTTTTATGAAATCGAGCAGCTTTTGCTGATCGAAATTCTTATAATTCGACGCGATCCGTTTTATCAGAACCGCCGTATCGAAGCTCAAGCCCTCGTTCAGCACGATCTTGATAAGCCCCGCAGCGGCGCGACGGAGCGCATACGGGTCTTTGTTGCCGCTTGGAGCCTTGCCTATGCTAAAAAGCCCCACGAGCGTTTCAAATTTCATCGCAGCGGCGATCACGCTGCTAAATACGCCGCTAGGCAACGCGCTGTCCTCGCCGCTAGGCAGATACTGCTCACGTATCGCACGACAAACCGGCTCGCAAAGCCCCGCGTGCTCGGCATAGTATCCGCCCATAATGCCCTGCAGCTCGCTAAACTCGCCCACCATAGTGCTAGTAAGATCGGCCTTGCTAAGCATCACGGCGTCTTTGACGCAGGCGTTCATATCGGCGCCTGCAAGCTCGCTTTGCAGCCGCGGCGCATAAGCCTCGGCTAAAATTTGCGCTACGGCCAGCTCGCGCAGCTGTTTATCATAAACCGAACCGAGCCCGTCCAGATATGAAATTTGCTTTAGCTTCTCGGCGCTAAATTCGGCCTTCAGATCGCTTTGCCAAAAAAACATCGCGTCGCTTAGACGCGCGCGTAAGACCTTTTCGTTGCCCTTTACGATGAGATCGTTATCCTGCGTTACGGCGTTGCTTACGACGACGAAGTGATTGCTCAGTCTTCCCCCTTCAAAAACTGGAAAATAGCGCTGATTTTCCTTCATCGAAGTGATGATCGCCTCCTTCGGCACGCTTAAAAATTCCTCATCAAAGCCCCCCAGTAGTGCGGTCGGAAACTCCGTGATCGCCACCACTTCATCAAGCAGATCCTCGTCCGCATCGATCTTAAAGCCATGCTTTTTCTCCAAATTTACAAATTCGTTTAAAATTTTCTCACGTCTTTTGCGCGCGCTTAAGATCACGCCGTTTTTTTCCAAAAGCTCAAAATATTGCGCCGCGCTTTTAAATTTTATCTTTTCGTAGCCGAATTTTCGGTGCGGGAAAAACGCCGCCTCGCTGCGCACGCCGTAAATTTCAAAATCCACGTTCGCTCCGCCGAGCAGACACGCCACGCCCCTGATCGGGCGGATGAACTCAAACTCGCCCTCGCCCCAGCGCATCGCACGACCGAAATTTAGGGATTCTAAGAGCTCCTCTATCATCTCGCCTAAAATTTCACGGCTCGCGCGCCCTTTTTGCACCGCGGCGTGATACAGCACCTCTTTGCCGCCCACCTGCCGAAACTCCAGCTCGCTTTCATCGATGCCGCATTTTTTGGCAAAGCTTAGCGCCGCGGCGGTCCACGCACCGTCCTTTAGCGCGACGCTCTTTGGCGCGCCGGTGCTTACTACGGTGCCGTCGCTTTGCCGCTCGGCGAAGTCTTTGTGAAAAAACACGAGCCTGCGCGGGCTGTATTCAAACTCAAACTCGCTTTGCAAGCCGTGTTTTTGCAGCACGGCCTGCCATTTCGGAGCGATATTTGCGCGCTCTTTTAAAAACGGGATCGCGGGCAGCTCCTCGACTGCGATTTCAATAAGTAGTTCCATTTTAATCCTTTTTTCGTTGATTTCGTTTTTCATTTCGTTCAAGCATCTGTTTATTAAATCCGACGATTAAAAATATCATAAATGCCACAAAAAGCGTGACTATAACGTAATGTATCATTCGACGATAAACTCACTTTGCCCTTTGTAAATCGTAAAATATGCGTTTTTAAACTCTAAATTTTTGCCGTTTTTAACGCGCGATTTTTTGCTAAAAATTTTAAATTTGCCCGCAGATTTTATCCAGATCTCGCCGTTTTTTACGTCGCCTTTGATCACGCTTACCGTATCACCCGCGCGTAGCTCGTTTATTTTGTCTTGCTTCATCACGTAAGGCGCGATAGAGCCTACGTTGCCGCCTTTTGAGACGATGTCGTAGTCGTAAATTTCAAAATTTTTCTTGTAAAATTTCGTCTTTTTCACCCTTATATCGAGCCTATCTCCTATTCTGTGCTCGCTCACATCGCCATAGACGAACACTCCGCGTCCGTTTTGCGAGACCGCAAAGCCGTAGCGACCCACGAACGTAACCACCGCGCCCTTTAGGATCACCGGTGCGTCAAGATCCGTCCGTCCGTAAATTTCATCCACGCTGGAGATTTTTTCAAAGCCCGGCGCGCGCTCGTTGTCCGCTCGCTCGTCTTTTGCGCCACCGCTTAAAAACGCCGTTTTCTCAGGCGCAGTTTTTAAAATTTCGTCCTGCTCGTCCGTCAAAACGAAGCTGATCGGAAAGTGATCCGAAGCCGCGGAAGAGCTTTGCGCCTCGTAACTGCCGTTTTTATAACCGATCTTTGCGGCGCCGAACAGATCGTCGCTAAGCAGGATATGATCGAGCGCCGCGCCGCTTTCGTGAGAGGCACACGAGCCGTAAAGCTTCAGCCGCGAGCATGGATGAAGCGTCCATAAATCGGTAAAGCCGTGCTGCCGCACAAGCTCGCTAAGCAGGGAGTTTTTGCCGAAATTCGTATTAAAATCACCCAAAACGACCGCGGTCTTTTGACCTTTTAAAATTTCATTTAAAAAGCGAAAGTTCTTTTTACGCTCGCTAAGCGGGTTGCGCGCGGAGAGCATGTGCACCACGTAGAGGCTAAAATCGCCGCGCCCAAGCGCGAAATCCGCCCGCAAAATATCGCGAGTTTTAAGCTCCTGCGCGCGGTAAAATTTCCACGATTTCACCGGCACGCGCGATAGCACCGCGATACCCACGGGCGCGGTTTGCGCGCGCGAAAATTTATAAAAGCTGTAGCCCGCCTTCTGCGCAAGCGCTTTTAGCACGGCTTCGTTTTCGATCTCTTGCAGCCCCAAAATATCGGCGTTGAGCGCTTTTATCTCGTCCGCTACCGCTTGCAGCTTGCGCTCGTATTTTTGCTTGCTCCATGAGCCGCGCCCGATCTTAAAATCCGCGTACTCCGTGCCGTCGTTTACGTCGTCGAATAAATTTTGCACGTTAAACGATGCGATTTTCAGCTCCGCTGCACCCGCGCCGCAGAAAAACATCGCAAAAAGTAGCGCTAAAACTCGCAAACCGCGCTCCTAAAATCGAATTTATCGATATTTTGACGGATCGCTTCGTAGGTTACGATACCTACGCCGGTGGCTAAATTTAAACTGCGCCCCGCCCCGCTCATCGGGATCGTGATGCAGTTTTCGCGGTTTGTGCGCATTATTTCAAGCGGCAGACCATGCCCTTCAGAGCCGAAAATCAAAAAATCGCCCGTCTGAAATTCCGCCTCGTAGTAGAGCTTGTTCGTCTTTGTCGTCGCAAAAAAGAAGCGCTGCTTAAATTTCTCGTTCGCTGCCATAAACTCGTCCCAATTTTCCCAAATTTTAAGATCCAAGTTCGCCCAGTAATCGAGCCCCGCGCGGCGCAGATGCTTATCGTCGATGACAAATCCCAGCGGCTTGATCAGATGTAAGCGACATCCCGCATTGACGCACATACGCCCGATGGAGCCGGTGTTTGTGTGGATCTGCGGATAGACCAGCACGATATTAAACATCGCCGACCGCCGCTTTTGCGCCGCAAGATCGCTCGCAGATCTGTTTATGAGCCGTACCTACTAGCCCGTAAATTTCATCGCCGAAGTCGCGAGCTTCGCCTCTCGGTTTATAAATTTCATCGCTAGATTTACAAATGTCGCCGCCTAACTCGTAAATTTCGTCGCCGAGCTCGCAAACCTCGCCCTTTTGCTCGTAAATCTCAATGAGCGATTTGTAAATTTTGCCGTCTTGTCCGCAACCATCGCCGCGGCGGTAGAATTTTTTCAT
This sequence comes from uncultured Campylobacter sp., assembly GCA_963545665.1. Lineage (GTDB taxonomy): Bacteria > Campylobacterota > Campylobacteria > Campylobacterales > Campylobacteraceae > Campylobacter_B. The sequence continues at coordinate 4,903 of CAUUKU010000020.1, forward strand.
AAAATTTTAACTCCCGAATAAAGTGCTAATTTTACAAAAATCTCTCTAAATTTACGCTTTTAGCCCCGCAAGAAACGCCTTTATCTCAGCCTCTTGCCGACTAGCGAGCTCTTTACCGATCTGCGCGCCGCTAAAGCCCTCGCGCGCGAGCTGTGCGCCGCTTACCGCGCTTTTAAATTTAGCCTCGTAAATTCCAAGCCTTTGCGCGGCTTTTACGCGCGCCGGCGTATAAAGTCCTAGCCAGCGCTTAAGCGGCATTTTAAGCGCGATCTTGCATAAAATTTCATCGTTTATCTCGGCGTAAAACGGCTCGTCGATCACCCTTTTGTAAAGCGCGTTTAGCCCGAGGTTCTTTAAAATTTCTTGCTTATTTAGCCGCAGTAAATTTAGCAGCGCGTAGAGGAAAAACATATCGCTTTGCACGAGCGCTTTGCCCTGATCGATAAAGGCTCCGAGCTGCACGCAACGCTCATCCGAGATGTGAGTGTCAAAAATTTTATGAAATAGCCCTAGCTTTTGCAGCGCACCAAGCCCCACGGAGCAAAATTTCGCGCCGAAAAGCTTTATAAGCTCGCATTTTATGCGCTCCCTGCTTAGATCGGAGGTATCCATCGCACGCATGATTTGCAGCGTTTTTGCTTCGATTTGCAGATTAAATCTCGCCGCAAACTGCACCGCGCGAAAGACGCGCAGGCTGTCCTCTTTAAAGCTGCGCTCATCTACAAGGCGCAGCACACGCGATTTTATATCGCTAATGCCGCCGTAAAAGTCCAAAATTTCGCCGCTAAGTGCATTTAGCATAATCGAATTAATCGTAAAATCGCGCCTCTTGCTGGCCTCGCGCTCATCCGCGGCCAGAGCCACGCTAAAGCCCTTGTGCCCGACGCCCGTCTTACTCTCGGTGCGTGGCAGCGAAACGTCGAAATTTTTATATTTATATACGAAGTAGCTTTTGCCGACGCCCTGTGCGCCGAAGCTCTGCATGATTTCGTCGAATTTCTGCGGGCTGACGTCGTAAAGCTCAATATCTAGATCCGCACTTTCGCCGCCTTTGCGGCCCAAAAACAGATCGCGCACGAAGCCGCCCACCAAATAGATGCGCGAGCTAAAGCGGTTGAGATAGTTTAGAAGCGCCCTAAAATCATCGTTTTGATAGATGCTCAAGTCTGTCGTCGATACTCGCAAGTAAAAATTCCATAAATTTCAAATTTAGCTCCACGCGCGCCTCGATATCGCCCTGATCAAAGGCGTTCAGCCCCTCAAAAAGCACCAAAATGCGCTCTTTCAGCGCGCTTAAAAACTCAGCCTCGCTTGAAATTTCATTCGCACCGTCCGCGCAGGCTTCGCAAGCGCCCAAAATTTGCGCTCTAGCATCGGCCCTAGAGGTGCTTGAGATTTGCGACGAAAAGCGGGCCCCAGAAGCGCTCGAAAGCTGCGGCGAAGCGGAAGAGGCCTGCTCGCCCTCTGCGCCTAAAGCGTTAGCTTTAGAGCCGAATAGCGAAGAATTTTGCGGGCTTTCGATCTCGTGAAATTCTTTAAAGGCCAGATCAAAGCTCTCGCTCGCTTCTTCAAATTCGCTCGCTAGATCCTGCACGGCGACATTTTCAGACGAAGGAGCGGGCATGGAATTTTCAGCCGCACTTTGCGCCGAATTTTGCGACGAGCGGGGCGGGTCATTTGTGAAATTTTGAGGCGAGCTATTTTTAGAGCTTTGCGCCGAATTTTGAGTAAAATTCTGCGCGGCGGCCCGTGCGAAGGGGGGCACATTGATGTCACTGCCTAGGCGTTCGTAAATTTCATCCGCGGCGTCGGCAGAAATTTTAAAATTCTCGCCCGCCGCCTCACCCTCGCCGTCGCGTAAACGCCCGTCATCTGCGCCATCGTCCGCAGCGTGCAAATGCTCATCTCGCGCAGTGCTTAAAATTTTATCGCTCACGGCACGCAAATGCGCGGCTTGCGAGCCGGAATTTTGCCTGCCGCTCAAATCATCGCCGCGCAAGAGCCCCTCTTCTTGCGAAACGAAGCTTTGTTCATCTTGCGAAGCTCCTGCGGCAGCGCCATCGCCCTCTTTCGGCGCGATGCTTTGCGCCTTTTCAAAACCCTCCGCGTCCCGCACGGAATTTTCCTCATTTTGCAAAGCAGATTTTTGCGCCCGCATCTCGCTTTTTACCGCCTCGATAATGCCTTCAAATTCGTTTTTATAATCCATCTATCAGCCACCTTTTAAACTCTCGCCGCTCCCGTTCGTCCTCGCTCATGAAGCGCTGCAGCATCGCCATATCGACGCCCGAGCTTATTTGGCGATTGAGATTGAGCCGCGCAAAAAGCGCTGCGGCGCGGGCATCGCCTGGGCTCTGTCGTAGCGCGCCGCGACAGATACGAGCCGCAGCGTAGATATCGCCCTCCCCCTCAAGCTCCAAGGCGTAGCCAAGCGCGTCGTTCATAATCTAAGCTTTAGCCGCGTAATCCGCGATGATCGAGCCGATCTCGACGGTCGAGCAGATCTCTTTAGCGTCGTACTGCGCGATATCCTTGGTGCGGTATCCGTCGCGAAGCACGGCGCGTACGGCGCTCTCGATCGCTTCTGCGGCCTCATTTTCGCCGAATGCGTATTTTAGCATCATCGCCGCACTTAAGATCGTAGCGATCGGGTTTGCGATCCCATGCCCCGCGATGTCGGGCGCGCTGCCGTGGATCGGCTCGTAGATGCCTACTTTGCCGCCGATACTCGCACTCGGAAGCAACCCGATCGAGCCGCAGATCATACTCGCTTCGTCGCTTAAAATATCGCCGAACAAATTCTCCGTCAAAATCACGTCAAACTGCGCCGGCGCCCGCACTAGCTGCATCGCGGCGTTATCGACGTACATAAACTCCAAATTTATCCCCGCATAATTTCCCGCTAGCTCGCTTACGACCTCGCGCCACAGCTGGCTTGTTTCAAGCACGTTGGCCTTATCCACGAGCGTTATCTTTTTATTTCGCAAAAGCGCGGCCTCAAACGCGACCTTAGCCACGCGCTCGATCTCAGAGACGTTGTAGCACATCGTATTTAGCGCGTCCTTTTCGTTTTTTGCGCGCGGCTGCCCGAAATAAATCCCGCCCGTAAGCTCGCGCACCACCATTATATCGACGCCTTTGATGATCTCCGGCTTTAGCGTCGAAGCGTTTATCAGCTCATCAAAAATCATCGCAGGGCGCAGATTTGCAAATGCTCCGAGCTCTTTGCGAATTTTTAGCAGTCCGCTTTCGGGGCGCAGTTCGCGCGGCAGACCGTCCCATTTAGCGCCGCCGATCGCACCGAAAAGCACCGCATCGCTCGATTTAGCGGTATTTAGCGTTTCATCCGGAAGCGGAACGCCCATAATGTCAATCGCCGCGCCGCCCATCAAGCGATAGTCAAAATTTAGCTCGAAATTAAATTTATGGCTTACGGCATCGAGCACCTTGATCGCTTCTTCGATGATCTCAGGGCCGATTCCATCGCCTTTTATCACGCATACGTCGTATTTTTTCATCCAAATTCCTTACAAGTTTATCTTTGTTTTTGCGTAATTTATCGCTCCGCCGGCATCGAGGAGCTTTTGCATAAACTCCGGTATCGCGCCGAATTTATACTGCGTTTTTTGAGTTAAATTTTTAATTACGCCGCCCTTTAGATCGATGCTAAGCTCGTCGCCCTGCGCGATCTTATCCGTCTCGTCGCATTCGAGGATCAAAAAGCCCGTGTTGAAGCTGTTTCGATAAAAAATCCTAGCGAAGTTTTTTGCGATCACGCATGAAATTCCGGCGGCCTTAAGCGCCATCGGAGCGTGCTCGCGCGAGCTGCCGCAGCCGAAATTTTTCCCCGCTACGATGATGTCGCCGCGAGTGATTTTGGACGAAAAATCCCCGTCCGCATCCTCCATGATGTGCGTCGCAAGCACCGCCGCATCCGAGGTATTTAGGTAGCGCGCCGCGATAATGATGTCGGTGTCGATATCATCGCCGAATTTCCATACTTTTGACATACTCTCGCCTTAAATTTTAAAGTGAATGCACGATTTTACCGATAAATTTATTAAAATCCGCTCAATTGCTTTAAAATTCCAAGCGCTCTCCGTCGCGAAATTTCACGGCATGTGCGGATACCGGGGCAGACGCAACGGCGTGGATCGACAAGGCGGGCATGGATCGGCGGTGCAAAAGCGGAGAAGAAATCTTAAATTTAGATAAAAATATAACTGAAATTTTAAAATTTACTCTGCTGCTTAGAATTTTGCAAATCCTTAAATTCAGAGCTTTTACACCGTATATAAGCTGGACATAATAAAATTTCGGTATAATCCATTTTTCACTACAAAATGCAAGGAGATTTTATGGCGAGCCCAAAAGACGCCCTAAGCCCCATCGAGCAATTTTTCGACGACAATCAAAAAAGCTACATCACCTACGAAAGACTGATAAAATTTTTTGACAAGGCTCCCACCGCAACGGCCGTTAAGAAGGTCGAAGCGCTTACGAAAAAATTCGACGTCGAGCTGATCTCCGCCGCAGAAATCTCCAAAATCAAAAATTTAGAGGACGCGAAACTCAAAGAAGCCACGCAAAAAAAGCTGCTGGACGAGGGCTGGGACGAGGAGTTTGACCTATCCAGCGACGTCGAGCTTTTGGAGTGGAGCCGTTCGGACAGCCCGGTGCGGATGTATCTGCGCGAAATGGGACAGATCCCGCTGCTGACCAAAGAAGAGGAGATCGAGATCAGCAAAAAAATCGAGCTCGGCGAAGACATCATCATCGACGCGTTTTGCTCGGTGCCATATCTGATCGATTTCATTTTGGATTACAAAGAGCCGCTCATCAACCGCGAACGCCGCGTCAAGGAGCTTTTCAAGAGCTTTGACGACAGCGACGAGGAGAGTGAAGATGAGGACGAAGAGGAGTTGTCGGAGGACGATTACGATGATGAGGAGGAGAGCACGGATGAGGATGAGGCGAAGCAAAAGCGCTCTAGAAAGAACGACAAGCGTGCTCTAAAGGTCATCGAAAGCTTCAAGGCTCTCGAAAAAGCTAAAAAAGACTGGATGAAATTTGCCGAGAAAAACGCCGAAGCGATTAAGGAGAGCAAGGGAATTTTATCGAAGCTAAACTTGGCGTTTAAAAAGAAAATTTTAAAAGAAAAGCTCATGGATCTGGGGCCAACTAGCAAGCTTATCACCGAGATCGTAAAATCGATGGAGACCGCGCTAAAAAGCGACGAGGGCTTCGAAAAAGAGCTTAAGCGCTTAGAATACAAGCTGCCGATGTTTAGCGCCGAACTGCGCGAAAACCACAAAAAAATTCTAAAAGAGATCACGAGACTTAGCAAAGACGACATCATCGCGCGCGTGCCGGAAGCTACGATGGTCTCGACCTATGTCGATATAAAAAAGCTCTTTTTGACAAAAGAGGCGAGCAAAAAAAGCTTTAATCTCGAGCCCGAACGGCTGAAAGAAATTTTAGAGCAGATCAAACGCGGCAAGCGCATCAGTGATAACGCAAAGGCGCGCATGGCGAAGTCCAACCTGCGCCTGGTCGTCTCCATCGCTAAGCGCTACACGAACCGCGGGCTGCCGTTTTTAGACCTCATCCAGGAGGGTAATATCGGGCTTATGAAGGCTGTGGATAAATTTGAATACAAGCGCGGCTATAAATTTTCGACCTATGCGACGTGGTGGATCCGCCAGGCGATCAGCCGCGCCATCGCCGATCAGGCCCGCACGATCCGCATCCCGATCCATATGATCGAGACGATAAATCGAATTAATAAAATCACGCGCAAATATATGCAAGAGGGCGGCAAGGAGCCCGATATCAACGTCATCGCGCAAGAAGTAGGCCTTAGCGTCGATAAGGTAAAGCAAGTCATCAAAATCACAAAGGAGCCGATCAGCCTAGAAGCGCCGATCGGAAACGAGGATGACGGCAAATTCGGCGATTTCGTCGAGGACAAAAGCTCGGTTTCGCCGATCGAGCAAATTTTAAAATCCGATCTCAAAGAGCAGATCGACGACATCTTAGAACAGCTCAACGACCGCGAGCGCACGGTGATTCGCATGCGATTCGGACTGCTTGACGACGAGAGCGACCGCACGCTTGAAGAGATCGGCAAGGAGCTTAACATCACTCGCGAGCGCGTCCGCCAGATCGAAAGCTCGGCGATCAAAAAACTAAAACACCCAAAGATCGGCCGCAAACTCAAAACCTATATCGAGAGCTAGAGCAAAACGCCGATATAATTTACTCTTTTTACTCTTTGAACGCCCGGCAAATTTAAAATTCATAGACAGCCGGGCTTTGGCGTCGGTATGATTGATCCTGATGCACGACAAAATTTAAATCCGCTAAGATCCAAGCCGGGGTCGTCAATAATGTATTTTTAGTCTAAATTTTATCAGGCGGGGCACAAATCAAAGCGTAACAAAATGAGCAGTGCTTTAAACGCCGATTTTAAAGGGCTTAAGGTTTGAAGTTCGTAGGTTTCAAACTCCAGCGGAGAAAATTTACACCATCAGTGGTGCCACGCGCACAAACACGAGAGCAGTTTCAAACTCCAATGGAGAAAATTTACACGTTTTGCTCTGCCCATTTTCCCATCTCCTCGGGCTTGAGTTTCAAACTCCAGCGGAGTAGATTTACACAGCGCCAGAAATTCTATTTTTTCAGGCTATGAATATTGAAGTTTATATTTTTACCCCTTAAATTTAGATAAGCGACAAAGGCGGTTTAGAATAAAACATCGTATTTGTAGTGTTTTGCAAATTTTAGCTAAAGCTTTATCCGCATAATTTTCAAAATTCCGACCAAAATAGGTAGTGCAATTTAACGGCGCAAAAGCGTCGTCGTTTCGGCTTACTATCATTCCGCCTCACACCATCTAGCTAGCTTACTGCGCGCCGATAAACCGACAACTCGGTACCGCCAAGCTTGACAACACATTCAATCGCATCCCGCCGCCATACTGCCGTACTCGCAATCGCAGCGTCCATAAATTTGCCGCATTGCCGTGCCGACAACCGCAGCACTCTTAAATTTACTGCTCTGCCGCGCCGTCTTGCTCTTAAATTTATCTTCCGTCGCTCCGCTAAATTTAACCGCGCCGCAAGCTGCGTTTTTTAAGGTAGCTATAAACCCAAGCTCCGAGCAACAAAACCGCCGCGAGGCAATACATATAAAAGGCCGCGCCGTTTTCATACTCCACGTCCTGCGCGCTAAAGATCAGCTGCGACATCTCGGGATTTCGCGCTGCCTCGTCCGCGATCTGCGCCATCACCTCATCATCATGAACGTCTAGCGTGATCTTTCGCAGATCGATGAAATTCGTCCGCTTATCCAGATGCCTGCCGCTGCGACCCGTGACGTAAACGCTATGCGAGTAAAAATTTAGATAATAAAATCCCGCGTCGTCCTTAAAAAGCTTTTCCGAGATCTGCCGCACGGCGCCTTTAAACGGATTATCGCCCGCCCTTTTTAGCGCGTTTAGCCCACTGCGGTCTGCGCCAAATTTATAATAAACGTACCAAAATGCGTCTTTGAGCCGACCCTCAATGCCGCCGCCGCGCGGGCGATTTAAAATTTTATCCTTGCTTAGATAAAATATGCCGTTTTTGCTCGCAAACAGCATGTATTCCTGATGCCCGCTCTGAAAATTTAGCGGCGTATAGGGCTCGTTTGCGGCCTCAAATCTCTCGCCGTCCATAAACACCGCGCCCGCAGCGGGATCATAAAGAAACTCTATGCCCGCGTTTGGCTCCGCGAGATACATCTGCTCGCTAGGCGTGAAATTTAGCCTCTCGCCGCCCTTATAAACGCTGCGTCCGTCGCTTAGCCAATTATCGACCGAGCGAAAGTGCGCGGGTAGCTCGAGGCCGTCTTCGTATATGATTTTTCGTCTTATCTGTTTTAGGTTTTTTGCGTCGGCTCCCGCTAAAATTTTACCCTCGTAAAATACCCGCTCGCCGTCCGTGGCGACATACGGGCTCTCGGTCAGCGGCAAGATGGGCGCGCTAGTATCAAGTCTGGCGTAGGGGTAGTTGTACTCCTGCGGCCATTTTGAGAGCCCAAAGGCGTGAAAAAATACCTTGTAAATGTAGCTTATCGCACCGCCCGTGCGCTGCGTGACGTCCGAGCAGAAGTAGCTCACGCGCCCGTCGCTGTAGTATCGCGCGCCGATCTTTTGCGTGCGAGCGGGATCTAGCCCCGACATCTTGCGAGCGCCGCAAAATACGCTACTAGCGTCCATACCGACGTTTGCGTAGGAGTATCTGCCGGTATCAAGCGCGCGAAAACTCGCCGCGTCCGCGCCGCCTTCTAGCTCGTAGGGAGAGAGATTCCAAGAGCGTAGGTAAATTTTGCCGCCGATGTTGAAATAATCGCTGCGGCCGATCTTTTGCGCGTCCGCGGGTAGCTCGCGCGAGCGGTCATACACCGATAGCTCATAGATAAAAACGAGCGAGACGAAGAGCGGCACGAAAAGTACCGCAAAGAGGAGCTTTAGCGCCTTTTTATCAAATCTGCTTAAATTATTCGCCTTTTTCATAAGGCAATTATATATCTTGCTAGTTTAAAACGTTAGAAATTTAAAAGCGTTTGCGGGGGAAATTTTAAAATTTAGAGTGCGGTAAATTTGGCGACGAAAAGCCGCGGGTAAATTTGGCGACGAAATTTAAGCTCAAATTTATCCGCAACTGCGCGAAACGACGCAAGCTCCGCGCAAATTTAACTTAGTACCCGTCAAAATGCTTGGTTTTTGGCAGCACCAAATTTAGCGTAATGCCGATGAGCGCGCCAAGCCCAACGCCGCTAAAGCTCATCGCGCCAAAATCCAACACCATGCCGCCGATCGCGCAGACGAAGATGAGCGCGACGATGATCATATTGCGCGGCTCGGCCAGATCCACGCTGTTTTTTATGAGCGTTTCCATGCCCACGCTAGCGATGATACCGAAAAGCAGCAGCATAATGCCGCCGATGACGGGAGCGGGGATCGTGGAGAGCGCGGCGCCGAGCTTACCCACGAAGGCGAGCAGTATCGCCGCAAGCGCGGCAAAGGTCATGATGGCGGGATTGTAGGCTTTCGTGATGCTGACTGCGCCCGTGACCTCGGAGTAGGTGGTGTTCGGCGGCCCGCCAAAGCAGCCTGCCAGCGACGTCGCGAGCCCGTCGCCTAACAGCGTGCTTTTAAGCCCTGGATTTTTGAGGAAATTTTCCTTCGTGACGTTGCTGATGGCAAGCATATCGCCGATGTGCTCGATCGCAGGGGCGATAGCGATAGGCACCATGTAGATCACGGCTTCGAGCTTAAAAACCGGTGCGGTGAAATTTGGCAGCGCAAACCACGGCGCATTTAGAATCGGCGTAAAATCCACTATCCCGACAAATAGCGACGCGCAGTATCCCGCCGCGATGCCGCAAAGTATCGGCACGAGGCGCAGCATGCCGCGGCCGAACATCATGATGACGATGACCGTCGCAAGCGAAATGAACGCGATGGTAAGCGACTGCCCCTGCGTGTAGGGCGCCCCCTCCTTACCCATGACCATACTTACGGCTGCGGGCGAGAGGATGAGGCCGATCGTCATAATGACAGGCCCGACGACCACGGGCGGTAAAATTTTATGCAAAAAGTCCTCGCCTTTGAGCCTGATAAGAAGGCTCAGAACCACGTAAAATAGCCCTGCCGCGATCACTCCGCCCATCGTCGCGGCGATGCCCCACTCCTTCACGCCAAAGCTAAGCGGCGCGATGAATGCAAAGCTAGACGCGAGAAAGATCGGCGGGACGTTTTTGCGCGTGATGAGCTGAAACAGCAGCGTGCCGATACCCGCCGTAAACAGCGCCACGGACGTATCAAGCCCCGTTAAGATCGGCACCAGCACGAGCGCGCCGAACGCGACGAATAGAAACTGTACGCCGACGAGAGCGTCGCGTAGCCTGAGATTGTAGCCTTCGTATTTTTCCATCTTGTTAATTCCCCATTCGCTATGGATTTTTGATAAATTTTTACTACTTGCTGCAGTCGCAGACAAATAGTCCGCTCCTTTGCAAGCAATAAAAATTTATCAAAACTACACATCATATGTCTTGAATATTTTCAAAATTTACGCCTTTCCGCCTCATTTTACCGCAAATTCTATCTAAAGCACACGATTACGCTCCTTTATTCGGCTCATTTCCTCGTAACAAGGCTTAGCTGCTTGCTATTACTTCTTAAAAAGCCGATAACGATGCCAAGTCAAAGCAAAAATCCCGTGCCTTGACTTTTAAATTTTCAAATCAACCAGCCAAAAATTTCAAATTTGCCGCAATTACGAACGGCGAAATTTTAGTGACGAAATTCCATAGAATTCCAAAGCGAATTTCAACCCTACCGCGCCGCCCGGGCTATTTGGTCGCGTTGGTCTCATTTATTTTATTCATCGCGGCGACCACGTTGCAGCTAAACTCCGCTCCTATTTTGCAAGCCTTATCGTAATAAATCATCGCCTTATTTAAATCGGGCTCGCCGAATTCTTTCTTTGAATACGCTAATCCCACTTTCTCGCATCCGTCCGCCAAGTCCGCATCGCAAGATTTTATAAAAAACCCAAGAGCGCCCTGATAATCTTTTTTCTCGTAACTAGCGTCCGCAGCGCTTATGCAGCCTTCGCCCAGCCCCATATCGCATGATTTGGCAAAAAACAAGAACGAATTTTCCTTATCCTCGTTTCTATAAAAGATTATTGCGGTGTTGTAGCAAGCTTTGCGGCTTCCCAACTCGCAGGCCTTGGAATAAAGCCGAGTAGCTTTGTTTAGATTTTTTGTCGTTTTGTATATATTTGCGTCATCGTAATATAAATCTGCCGCGATAGCACAGCTATTTCCCAGCCCCGCTTCACAAGCTTTTTCAAACGGCTTTTTTGCCGCCTCATAATCGCGTTCCTCAAGCAAATACGCTCCGTAGTCTTCGCACGAATTAGCCCTACCGACGCTGCATCCGACAAACGAGATCGCCTGCGGGAAAAATATCTGCGCAAGCGTGTAAGCTCCGACGAGCAAAACGACGATAGTTGCTAAAATTTTCATTTTCACTCCTTTTAATTTTGATAATTCAGCCGTGTAAAACCAAATCTATGAGCTCTTTGTAGGCGAAATTTCGCCAAGCTTTGGCGGACGATGAAATTTTACGGACTTTTGACGCGCATAAATTCTCCTCGTTTTAAGGGGCGAGATAATATCCACGAGCATTCAAAAAGCGATAAAGCGGACGAGCGGCAACCCTCTTGCGTTGCTGCACATGCGCCTAGCCCTTGCTCGCCAAAAACCTCTGCAAAATTATCGTCGCGGCGATACTATCAAAGCGCGGATCCTTGCCGCCGCCCTTAGCGCCTTTGCTTGCAAACTCCGCCGCTTCGGCGCTCGAAAAGCTCTCGTCTTGGAATTTTATCTCGCCGTCAAAATCCAGCAGCGAGGCGAAGTGTCGTATGCGCCTGCTCATCTCCTCCTCGCTCGCCCCGCCGCGCGGCACGCCCAGCACGAGCACGCTGGCGCCCTTTTCGCGCAGCAGTTCGCTTAGCTCGCGTGCGGCTTGGGTGCGATTTTTGCGCAGGATCGGCTCGCACGGAAGCGGCGTCTTATCATCCGGTGCCGCCGCCACGCCGATACGTTTAAGCCCAAGATCGATCGCAACTATCAAAATTTCATCCTTTCTTCTAGTTCGGCTTCGGCAAGCCGCGCGGGTTTGTTTTAAGCTCGAGCGCGACTCGCGGAAGGTAAAATTTTACCGAGCCGCCTTTTTTCTAAATTTAAACTCAGGCCTCGCAGACTACGCGCAGTGCAAACAAGCCGTGCCGGCGAGCGCGCCGATCAAACCACGGCAAGCAAGCGCCAGCCGCCGGCTACTTTGCCACTATCTTTGCGCCTAAAATTTCAATCCTGCCTTCAAGCTCGTATTCGTAAATTTTATCGCCGAAGCGCTCGATCGCCGCTTGCAGATCGGAATTTAGCGCTAAAAATTCCATCACCTCATCCTGCGCGCGCTCAGTATTTTGCGGCGTCTGCGGAGCTAAAGACGCAACAAACTCGCCAAAATCCGCGATCAGCCGCGCCTGAGATTTTACGAGCAGATCGTTCGTGCCCGCGCTCTCGTCCATGCGGTGCGGCAGCACGTACACGGGCACGCCCATCTCGCGAGCCAGGCGCGCGCTTTGCAGCGAGCCGCTGCGGGGCTCGGCTTGAGCGACGATGAGCGCCTCGGACAGCGCCACGACGATACGGTTGCGCTGCAAAAACTGAAATCCGCGCGCGCTCACGCCGTCCTCATACTCGCTAAGCGCGAGGCTACGCTCGTAAATTTTGCCGATCATAGCAGCGTTTTGCGCGGGATAAATTTGATCAAGGCCGTTGCCAAAAACCGCAATCGTGTTTGGAAACGCCCCTTCGTGCGCGACTATGTCGCAGCCGATCGCCGCGCCGCTTACGACGCAAAAGTCCGCATTGCTTAGCTCGCGCGCGAGGCGCAGAATCAAATTTTTGCTATAAACGCTCATCTTGCGCGAGCCCACGATCGAGATGCGGCGCTTTTGTAACATCGCCGGCTCGCCCCTAAAATACAGCCGCGCGGGCTCGCTCGCACCGAGCCTTTTTAAACTTGGAATTTTAAAACCGAGCTCACTCGTAGTACTCATAAATTTCATCCAAATACACTAAATCGACCTCGCCTAGGATGTCGGCGCTGTTTGCAAGCGCGCGCAAAGTAGAGCTTTTGGGATGGCCGATAGCGATGGCGTAACCCTGCTTTTTAGCAAGCGTCACGGCTTCGCGCAGCTTTTTGCGCACCGCAGCGACGCTGTTTTGATTATCTAAAAACACGTCGCGATGCACGTATCGCATGCCAAGCCCCTTCATCGCCGCCTTAGCCTTCGTAGCGGGGCTAGTGCGCGAGTCGATAAATAAAAATCCATGCTCGTTCATCGCGCGCAGGAGGTTTTGCATCGCGCGCTCGTCGGCGGTAAATTTAGAACCGGTGTGGTTGTTTATAAATTTAGCGTTCGGAAAGTCCGCGCGCAGCTTGGCTATGACGCCGCGCAGCTTCTCATAATTATCCGAAGCTCGCAGCGTCGCGGAGTTATTTTTAGCAGAGCTCGCCTCCATCGGCAGGTGGATCGCGTAATGCTCAAAGCCGCGAGCGAGCGAGCTCGTGTCCTTGCGCTGATACTCGGGCGGGAAGATGGACGGCGTCACGCGCACGGGCAGCGCAGCGATCTTTTGTGCCTGCTCGCCGGTGCCTACGTCGTCAATGATGATCGCTAGCTTTGCGCGAGAGCCTGCGGGCAGTGCTTTGCGCGGCGATTTAGAAAGATCGTCCGTGCCGCTAGAAACGTGGCTTTGCGCGGTAGAATTTATGGAATTTTTGGGCGCGGAATTTGCCGCGGTAAAATTTACGTCAGGTCCGTCACTCGCCGAATTTACGGCGACGGAATTTGCGGAAGCCATAGAATTTACGGAATTTTGTAAATTGCCGTTTGCGGAATTTTCTCCTGCGGAGTTCTGCCGCGCAGGCTCGATGCTCATCTTGGGCGTAGTTACGTTTTGCTCGGCGATCTTATCAAGCTCCTTTTGAATCAGAGCTTCCTTCTGTGCAGCGCTTAAACGCGGTCGTTTGCCGCGAGAATCGGAAGCGCTTTCGGAGGCTTGCTTGCGCGAGCTTTGCTGCAACGCGGCTTTATTGCCCGAAAATACGAGATCCAAAACCACGTAGGTAACCGCACCGCTTAAAAAGCATAAGATTACGACAAAGGCGATCGTTGCGTAGTTGATCGGGCGCTTTTTGCGGCGCCCGCGTGGATTTCTATTAGCCAAAGCTCAGCCGAAATCAGTTTTTATCTTTATTTACGAGCTTACCCTTAGCGATCCACGGCATCATTGCGCGAAGCTTATCGCCGGTTTTGCTAAGCAAGCTGTTTGCCGTGATGTTGCGCTCGGCGTTCATTCGCACGTAGCCCGCCTTGCGCTCGAGGATGAAGTCTTTTGCAAATTTGCCGTTTTGGATCTCTTTTAGCACCTCTTTCATCGCCGCTTTGCTGCTTTCGTTTACGACGCGGTTTCCGCTTACGTAATCGCCGTATTCTGCGGTGTTTGAGATCGAGTAGCGCATATCCGCCATACCGCCTTGATAGATGAGATCCACGATCAGCTTCATCTCGTGCTGGCACTCAAAATACGCCATCTCGGGCTCATATCCAGCCTCTACGAGGGTCTCAAAGCCCGCGTTGATGAGCGCGCAAAGTCCGCCGCAAAGTACAGCCTGTTCGCCGAAAAGATCGGTCTCGGTCTCTGCTTTGAAGGTCGTTTCGATGATGCCGGTGCGGCCGCCGCCGATCGCGCTTGCGTAACTTAGAGCAAGCTCTTTGGCTCTGCCGCTTTCGTTTTGCGAAACGGCGATCAGCATCGGCACGCCGCCCCCGCTTACGAACTCGTTGCGAACGGTGTGGCCCGGGGCTTTCGGAGCGATCATAATGCAGTCGATACCCTTTGGAGGGACGATCTGTCCGAAGTGGATATTAAAGCCGTGTGCGAACGCGATCGCGTTGCCCTCGCTTAAGCTCGGCTCGATCTCCGCTTTGAAAATGTCGCCTTGAAACTCATCGGGCGTTAGGATCATCACAAGATCAGCGGCCTTCGTAGCCTCGCCGACGCTCATTACTTTAAAGCCCTTCGCCTCGGCCTTGCTCCAGCTCGCGCCGCCCTTTTTAAGACCCACAATGACCTCTACGCCGCTATCTCGCAAATTTTCGGCGTGAGCGTGTCCCTGCGAGCCAAAGCCGATCATAGCGACCTTTTTAGCCTTAATCAAACCCAAATCGCAATCTTTGTCGTAAAAAACGTTTATTGCCATAACGCATCCTTGATTTATAAAATTTTAAGCGAGATTGTAGCTAAAATTTGCTTTTACGTAGATAAACCGCGTGCAGCGGATATTATCGTGCTCGCGACCAAGCCCGCTAGCTACGAGGGGATTTTACGCCTGATCGCAGCAGAGCTTGCGAGCAAATCCTGCTTCTTTTAGCGCCGAATTTCAAGCTAGAGTGCGCACAAAATATCGTAGATACGGACGTTTTCGTAGCCAGCGCGATGCCAAACGTCGCCGCGGGCATCGGCGCGTCGGCGCCGTGCTACGGCGAGTATTTTGATGAGACCGGTCGGGAGGTCGTGCGAGCTCTAGCCGTCAAAATCGGGAAATTCTACGAGATAGACGAGGCTAGTTTTGCCGCATTTACGGGGATCGCAGGGAGTCTACCCGCGTATGTATGCGCCTTTATCGAGGTGGCGGATGCTGGCGCGCGGGGCGGACTACCGCGGGCGCTGTGCTACGACGCGGTAGCGGCGGCGGTAGAGGGCACGGCGCGCCTGCCGCAAAGCAGTAAGCGCCCATCGGAGCTTAAAGACGCGGTCTGCTCGCCTGCGGGCACGACGATTGAGGGACTCGCGGCGCTGGAGGCAGCGGAGTTTCGCGCAGCGGTGATGGCGGCGATCGAGGCGTGCATCGCCAAAGCTCGCGGCTAGCCTCGCCGCACCTCGTCGGTTTTGGGTTTCAAACGCAGCGCGTTTAAGGGCGCGCTAATATCGGGATTCTGTGCGGGCGTTCTCTAGCTAAAATTTTGTCTTATTTTTATCGAATAAATTCGTCGCTTCTGCGGCGGCGGAGTTTACGAACCTTATGACAAGCGAGCCGGCAAGCTCGTATCGCATTTAGAATTTTAAAATTTAGAAAT
>CAUUKU010000021.1:0-20240 GCA_963545665.1 uncultured Campylobacter sp.
TAGCCGCAGGGCATGGCGCATAATCGATGCGCTCGTGGGGGCTTTAATGCTATACATGGCGTATCTGATCGCGAAATTTATCTTTAAAATTTAAAATTTCACGCTAAAATCTTTTATTCTTGATAAAGGATGCGTAATGAAAATAGATATCGAAAGCGGGCTTGATCTCAAGGATGCTTTGTGGCGCGTAGAGAAAGCTCTGCGCCTAGTTACAGACAAGGACGGCAAGATCACGTCGAGCGCGACGCTTTATGTAGGGAAGCACTCGCTTTTAAATTTATTCGATACCAATCAGATTGAAAATATCCAAAACGCCTACGCGCGCGCTAGGACGGAATTTCGCACGGAGATGCTAGGCGTGTTGGAGGGCTTTTTATCCCAAGAGGATGCCGAGAAAGACGACGAATACGTGCTATTTAACCAACTTTATCAGATGGCGATGACCGCAGGCAAGAAGAGCGATATCTTTATCCACGTCCAAGGCATCAGCGAAAACGAGATCGTGCTGCGCGTGTATCAGCGCTTTGAGCTTGACGACGTGATAATCTACTACGCAGGCGGCGAGTTTAGCTACACTCTGGATGAAAATTTCGGCAGAATTTATCGCTACAAGATCTGATTTAAACAGCGCGAGATTGAGGCTACATTTTTACATATCGCGTGCACGAGCCGCATTCGGCACTAGTATCATGCAGGGCGCAGTCTTAAGGCGCTTTTCGCAAGCGTCGCACCGGTACCGCGCTCGCAGCGTTCGGTGCCGTAAATTTTAAAATGAAAGTAAAATCCGAAAGGGCGAAATTTATCGGCTAAAGTCCGAGCCGTGCAAGCTTCGGATAAAATTTCAAAGTCCCGTTTCGCAAAATCCTCTCCGCGCAAATTTTGTAAGTGCGGCAAAATTTTGCCGCGTCGATGAAATTTAAAGCGGCGATGAAATTTTAAAATTTCATCTGCGATCGCCGATCTATCCTTTCGCGCATTGTTGTTCCGCCGTGCCGATGTTTTGTCGTGTCGCTACGTCTGGGCGGACGGATCGCAACTCCCGCTGCCGCGTACCGGACCGCCGTTTTGCGCTATTGCTGCGCCGCCTTGCGGGCCCGTCACTCCGCCTCCTTTAAATTTTAAAATTTTATCCGCGCTACAGCGACCGATGTATGGCGCAAGACATATCGCGAAACGTTTAAATCCTCGCCGCAGCCTGATTTTTAAAATTTGAACGCGCGGAGCAGGCGGCGATGAGGCGGATTTGTGCGGCTTTGAACTTGAGCGCCCGGCTGCTCGCTTCGTCGCTCGGCTATCGGAATTAGGCTGAAGCCGCGGCGCTAGGGTCGAAGTCTAGCGGCGGCACGGTCGGGCTCTTGGGTTTATGAGGCGGCTTGAGTTGCGGTTTCGTTTGGCTTTCGCGTATAGAGCGAAAGGTCGCAACGGTTTTTTAAGATTACGCGCTGCCGTGCGCTTTAAAAGGCGCCTTGATGAAAAATTTCATAAAAGCGCTAAATTCGTCGTTTGATCGTTTCGCACCCGATAAGCTCGCCTGCGTTTTTGATCAAAGCTTTCTTAGCTCGGTCTCTATCTCGCTTCGTAGGCGTTTTGCGTGTTCGTCGTCGCTTTTTTCTAGAATTTTATTCGCGAGCTCAAGAGCTTTTTCGTAGTTTTGCAGCGCCTCTGTTTTATTGCCGAGCCCCGCTAGATCGCCTGCCATCAGCGCATAATACTTCGCGCGTAGTAAATTTACGCTATCTGCGCCGAAAACCTCTTCGAAAATTTTAAGCGCGGCAGCGTGCTTTACGTATGCGCCGGTAAAATCGCCCGTTTTATAGAGCGTATCGCCGAGCCCCGCGTAGCAGCTCATCAGATCTTTTTGCATCTTCTCGCCGCCTAGCTCGTAGCATCTAATCGCCGCGGCGAAATTCGCTATCGCCTCATCGTATCGCCCAAGAGCCGCCTGCGCGCTAGCTACGCCGTGATAGGGCTTTGCTAGCGCTTTGTGCTCTTTGCCGAGCCCTTTTTGTAAAATTTTTAGCGAGCGTTCGTAGGCTGCGAGCGCCTTTTGCGGCTCGTTTGCTAGCATAAAAAACGCGCCTGCGTTATTTAGCGCCATTATAGTGTTTTCATGCTCTTCGCCGTACTGAACTAGGCAAATTTGGGTGGCTTTTTCGCCCGCTGTCGCCGTAGCGGTGGCGTTGCGCTCGACCTTGATAAACTCTTCAACACTAAGCTCTATCGCCTCTTCGCAGCTCGCCCCAAAGAGCCAAATCGGCAAACAAAAAATTAAAATTTTACGCATAGAATTCCTTTAAAATTTCGCGCTATTGTAACTATTGAAAGCAAATTTTATATAAGCTTTAGATAAAATCACTAAAATTTAAAGGAGCCCAAATGTCAAATATCTTAATCATAGGCGCGGGCGGCGTGAGCCAAGTCGCGACCGTAAAATGCGCGATGAACGCGGACGTTTTTAGTAAGATCACCCTTGCAAGCCGCACGAAAAGCAAGTGCGACGCGATCGCTAAGTTTATCAAAGACCGCCTAGGCGTGCAGATTGATACCGCCCAGATCGACGCGGACGACACCGATGCGGTCGTAAATTTAATCAAAAAAACGGGCGCCGAACTACTACTAAACGTCGCGCTACCGTACCAGGACCTAACGCTGATGGACGCGTGCTCTCGCGCCGGCATCCCCTACATCGACACCGCAAACTACGAGCACCCGGACACCGCAAAATTTGAGTATAAGCTGCAGTGGGCGAAGGACGGCGAGTTTAAAGCCACAAACACGATGGCGCTACTGGGAAGCGGCTTTGACCCGGGCGTGACGAACGTATTTTGCGCCTACGCACAGCAAAATCTCTTTGACGAGATCTATGAGATCGACATCCTAGACTGCAACGCAGGCGATCACGGATATCCGTTTGCGACGAATTTCAACCCAGAAATCAACCTGCGCGAAGTAAGCGCAAAAGGCCGCTACTGGGAGCGTGGAGAGTGGAAAGAGACTGAGCCGATGCAGATAATGTTCAAATGGGACTACCCGAAAGTCGGCGTCAAAGATAGCTACCTGCTCTATCACGAGGAGCTTGAGAGCCTCGTTAAAAACATCAAAGGACTAAAGCGAATCCGCTTTTTTATGACTTTCGGACAGAGCTACCTCACGCATATGAAGTGCCTAGAAAACGTCGGCATGCTTCGCATCGACGAGATCGAGCATAACGGCGTAAAAATCGTGCCGATACAGTTTTTAAAGACGCTTTTGCCTGATCCTGCGTCGCTAGGCTCTCGCACGAAGGGCAAAACCAACATCGGCTGCGTGATCCGCGGGCTCAAGGACGGCAAAGAGCGCCAAGTCTACATCTATAATGTCTGCGACCATGAGGCTTGCTACGCCGAGACGGGCGCGCAGGCCGTTAGCTACACGACGGGCGTACCTGCGATGATCGGCTCGATGATGGTGGCAAAAGGCATTTGGAGCGGAAAAGGCGTCTTTAATATGGAAAATTTCGACGCCAAGCCTTTCATGGATGAGCTAAATAAGCAGGGCTTGCCGTGGGAGATAATCGAAATGAAACCCGGCGAGAGGTATGAAGTTTAGTTTTTAGGCTTGTCTCGCGAGCGCTTTTAAATGATTTCGTAAATTTCGCCCTGCGACAGACTATATGTCTAGTCTTGGGACGAAATTTACTTCAAAACATTTAAAATCATCTCACGATACTTTGCCTTGTAATCTTGTATTTAAATTTGCTCGGTTATGTATTTCATATACGCTCCGCTTAAAAATCAAATTTCGCCTCGTCTAAGCGAAAAATACCGCGCCTTACATTAATGTGCTTCAAAATTTTGGCGATACAAAGTAAAATTTTGAACCTGTTACAAACTTGACACTTTTGTTTAATTGCTCTAAATGCGGTTTCTTAAATTTAAACTCTAGCTAAATTTAGACCGAAATTTTTAAGTAAACTTTGCTATAATCGCCGGAATTTTGAAAAAACCGAGGAGAAAATATGAAACTAATTTACGCCGCTTGCGTGCTGGCCGTGTTTGCTTCGGCTCAGACCGAAACTGTGCAGGTGCCGGACTTTGCTAAAAGCTCGATGAAGACGCATGAGCAGGCCGAGGAAAAACTAATCGCAAATGCCCTAAAAGGCGATCTAAGCCAGATCGCAAGCGACCTGAAAATCGACAAAACTCTAAAAGGCGGCGAGTCGCTTGTCATTAACGGCGCGCATTACAGGACGATCGAGGGCGACAGCACGCAGTGGAAAGAGGGCGACGCCGTGCGCCTGCTAAGCGGCAACAAGGACGGCAGGTGCCTAAGCTCGATCATGCTCAATCTGCGCACAAAAACCGTCTGTAAATTTATGTGCGACGCGTATTAAATCGCGTAAATTTCATAATTTTATAGCGCGAGTGAGATGGATTAAATTTTGATTTCCTCGCGCTTTCCGCAATAATTTGTCCTATAAATTTCTACATCTTGTATCGTAAATCAAATAAATTCTGCTATAATAAACGGAAATTAAACAATGCCGTTAAAATTTAGCGCAGGCGCAATAAGGCGAGTAAAATTTGTAGAGGCAAATTTTAACCTTCCGTTCGGTACTTCAAACGGCAAATCAAGGAAAAAGATGCAAAAATTTAGAATTTTAAACCGCGAATACTCCCGCATGGATATTTTGCTGATCATGACGCTGGTTTATATATTCGGCGTGGCATGCAGGTTTTTTTGGATATATTGGGCTAGCGGGATCGAGCAGTTTTCTTTTGACGGCGAGCTCATCATGACCACCAACGACGCCTTTGCAAACGCCGAGGGCGCGCGCGATATGATAGCGGGCTTTCATCAGCCGGGCGATCTTAGCCCGTACGGCGCGTCGATCCCTACCACGGCATTTTTACTTAGCAAAATTTTGCCCGTCAGTCTAAATAGCATTACGATCTATATGAGCGTGTTTTTAGCGCCGCTAGTGGCTGTGCCGATTATTTTAATAGCAAGAGAGTATAAGATCCTGGGCGCCGGCATCATCGCGGCGCTACTTGCTTGCGTGCTGCCAGGGTATTATATCAGAACTTTGGGCGGGTATTTTGATAGCGATATGCTAAATATCGTCCTGCCGATGCTGGCAATCTGGGCTCTAATCAGGCTTGCGCAAAACGGCTCGCAGCGAAATTTGATCCTGCCTGCCGTTTTTATGGCGCTTTATGATTGGTGGTATCCTAGCTCGTATTCGTTAAATTTAGCCATAACAATCATGTTCTTATTTTACGCTTTGATATTTGATAGACGAAATGAGATAAACTATAAAGCCGTGATACTTATGGCGGTGACAGTTATAAATTTTGATGTATATTACAAAGATATAATCGTAAATTATATTTTATTGCTCAAAATCATACTTATCGTATCGCTATATTATTTGATGGTCAAAATTCCGAGCTCTCAAAGCAAAAAAATTCTTTGGATTTTAGGTGCTTTGATAATAGCTTTATATATCGCTTTCGGCGGGCTTAATCCCGTTTTTATTCATATTGAGGCGTATATTAGAAAGGATGTGGGCCAAGCATTCGGGACTTTTAATTTCTACGGCGTTAGAAAAACGGTTAACGAAGTAGCAAATGCGGATTTTATGAAATTTGTGCACTATTGCAGCGGAAATATTTTTATATTTATATGCGCTATAGCGGGCCTAGCTTTTATGTTTATAAAATTTCGCTCGTTTATTTTAAGCTTACCGATGATAGCTCTTGGATTTTTGGCGCTTTTCGGCGGAGTTAGATTTGCTATGTACATGACGCCGATGATCGCATTTGGCTTTGCGTATTTTGTATATTTTACATTAAATTATTTTGAGATACGAGCTTGGCTTAAAAATTCCATGTTAATCGTGCTGACTTGTTTAGCGCTACTACCAAGTCTAGATTATATTTATAAATTTCGCGTCGCGCCCGTGCTTATGAAGGATGCCGTTGCTCCGCTTGCCGAGCTGAAAAATAAAGCAGACAGAGAGGATTACGTGCTATCGTGGTGGGATTACGGGTATTTGATCAGATACTATTCTGACGTAAAGGTAGTAGCAGACCCGGGAGATAGGCAAATAGGCATCTATTCTTTTTTAGCCGCATTTTCCATTAATAAAGATCAAATAAGCTCCGCTAACATGGCAAGGCTAAATGTCGAATATATCGAAAGAAATTATAGCGAAAATAACTCGAGCCTGCTTCAGATGCAAAAGGACTATAACGAGCCCGATATAAATAAATTTTTAAAATCTTTAGGCGATAAAAATTTCAAACTCCCTCAAAAAACCAAAGAGGTATATTATTATTTCGTGCCGCATATGATGGATATACTACCTAATATTTTAAAAATTTCTAACATAGATATAGCTACGGGTGAAGAATTTTGGGAGCCATTGGCCTACGTGGGCTATGATATTAAAATAGGCGAAGACGGCGTGAGCATAATAGTAGGAAGCGAATGCACGCTACCTAGCGCCGACCCCGAATATCTGATCCATGACGGCAAAAAGATGCCTATCAACTCATATTACCAAGTGGGTGAAGTAGACGGTAAGCTCGTTAAATTATCGAAGCAGGTAGATAAAAATTCTAAACTCTACGTGATATTCTTGCCCGATTATCAAAGAATTTTAGTCTTAGACGAAACGGTCTTCAACTCGACGTTCATTCAGCTTTTCGTGCTGGAAAACTACGATAAAGAGCTGTTTGAGCCTGTTTACTTAAGTAATTCCGCGCGGATTTATAAGCTGCTGCGATAAAGCTAAATTTTAAGATCAAAGGTGCTGCGATAAATTTTGAGGCGTTATTGCAGGCGACATTGCACGAGCGCCCTTGACATATCGTTTATACGTCGCAAACCGCCCCGATTTCTATACTCTCACGCGGTAGAGTTTGCGCTCGCAAGCCTATGTGCAAGGCTTTAAATTCCGTATTTTTTAAAATTTCACGCGGGTTGCGGATTGATCTTGAGATATCATAAGATTTCATTGCCAAAAAGCCGCAAATACCGTGCATTTACTTTAAATTTAGCTCAGGTTTTGAAGTAGGACGCTATTATTGAGACCGAATTTCACCGAAAGGAGCAAGGATGAGAAATTTTGTTGCAAGAGCACTGCTGCTTAGCTCTTTAGTTGCGGCGAGCGCGATGGCGGAGGGGCTTTTCGTAGGCGGCGAGGCCGGCTATAATTTTAAAAACGAAGCTGCGGGTTTTAATGACGGGCAACCTCAAATAGGCGTTAAGGCCGGATATGACTTCGGCACGTTTAGAGCTTACGGCGGGTATTTTTACGGATTTAAGGGCGAGGATTCCAGCTCTAACGCCCATGCCAAAAAAAAGGTTAAATGGAGAACGCACGATTTCGTAGGCGGTGCGGATTTTACGCCGGAGCTTTTCAGCAGATTTAAGCTTGTTTTAGGCGCCTACACCGGAATTTCAGTGCTAAATACCGAGGTTAAGATAGACTATAGCAACGGCAGCTGGGCTAGAGCGGACGATACGCTAAGCGGCTTTATCTTGGGCGGCAAAATCGGCGCCCTGTATGAGGTCGGCTCCAACAGCGAGATCGAAATGGGCTTTAAAGCAAGCAAGGCTTGGTATAAGGATGGCGATTATATAGAAGATAACGACGGCAAAAAATACGGCGTTTACGCAGGATACAACTATAAATTCTAAACATTCGGATTTAACTCGCATTTCGGGCGCTTTTGATCTCGCGCGAGCTCACAGGCGCCCTTAATCAAATTTTATTTCAGCACCCGTTTCTCTGCGCGGCGGCGCTGTGCGCACAATACCGCGCAAATTCCGCAGTACCGCTAAGATTAGATCAAATTTTTAATAGCCGCAAAAGAAATTTTAAGATAAAATTCAATTTTTAGTACCAAATTTTACGTAAAGGATTGAAATGAAAAGTTACGTCACGGGCTTTCCGCGTATCGGGGAGCAGCGCGAGTTAAAGAAGGCTTTGGAGAGCTATTGGGCGGGCAAGTGCGATTATGACGCGCTGGAGCGGGTTGCCGCAGAGCTAAAAGATCGCCACATCAAACATCAGCTGGATGCCTGGAGCGGTCTAATTAGCGTAAACGACTTTTCATACTACGATCTGATGCTCGATACCAGCGTGCTTTTCGGCGTGATCCCGCAGCGCTTTGCTGCTCTTTCGGCACACGAGCGGTACTTTGCGATGGCGCGCGGCAGCAAAGATGCAGTCGCGATGGAGATGACGAAGTGGTTTAACACAAACTACCACTATATCGTGCCTGAGATCTCTGCATATACGGAATTTAGCCTAAATCCTAGTAAAATTTTAAGCGAGTACAAAGCTGCGAAGAATAACGATTTTAAGGATTCCTGCGCGCTAAAGATAAATTTAATCGGACCTATTACCTATCTTGCGCTTAGCAAATCAAGCGACAAAAGCGATCCACTCGCGCACCTGGGCGCCCTTGCCGCGAAATACGAGGAGCTGCTAAAGTTTCTTAGCGAGCTTGATAGCGAGGTCGTGGTTCAGATCGACGAGCCGATCTTCGTGACGGATCGCGCAGCTGAGTTAGCGCCGAAGATCGCGCCGATCTATCAGCGCCTAAGCAAGGCTGCAAGCAACGTAAAAATCATCTTTATGACCTATTTTGAGCACGCGACTGAGGCCGTGCGCGAGATAGTAAAGACCGATGTTTGGGCGATCGGGCTCGATTTTGTTTACGCAAGCGAAGAGAATATCAAAAAAGAGCTTCAAATTTTAAAGGACGCTAAGACCGTGCTCTTTGCGGGCGTGATCGACGGGCGCAATATCTGGAAGAGCGACATCGACAAAAAGCTCGCTCAGCTCAGAGCCATCGAAGCCTACGTGCCTAAGGAGCGCATCTACGTGGGCACCTCCTGCTCGCTTTTGCACGTGCCTTTTACGCTAAAGTACGAGGACAAACTAAGCGCCGAGATCAAATCCTGGCTAAGCTTCGCGGTCGAAAAACTAAGCGAAATTTCGATTTTAACCCATCTTTTCTTTGAAATTCCGATGTGCGAGCACGGCATGAAAGCTTACGAGCAGAATCAAAAATCCGCCAAAACTCGCGCTAGCTCGCCGCTCATCCACGACGAGAAGGTCTCTGCTCGCGTGAACTCGCTAAGCAAGCTTGAGCGCACCGATCGCTACGAGGATCGCATCAAGGTGCAGAAAAAAGAGCTTGGATATGGAATTTTACCTACCACTACGATCGGCTCCTTCCCGCAGACTGCCGAGCTTCGCCAAGTTCGCAACGCCTACAAAAAGGGACTTTTAGCGCGCGAGGATTACGAGAAGCAGATCAAAGCCTATATCGATAATTGCGTCAAATTTCAAGACGAGATCGGCCTGGACGTGCTGGTTCACGGCGAGCCGGAGCGTAACGATATGGTCGAGTATTTCGGCGAGCAGATGAGCGGATACGCGTTTAGTGCCAACGGCTGGGTACAGAGCTACGGCAGCCGCTGCGTGAAGCCGCCGCTACTTTTCGGCGACGTCAGCCGCCCAAAGCCGATGACCGTAGAGTGGATCAAATACGCTCAAAGTCGCACTAAAAAGATCATGAAAGGCATGCTAACGGGTCCGGTTACGATCATGAACTGGAGCTTCGTGCGCGATGATAAGCCTCGCGAGCAGATCGTAAAACAGCTTGCGCTCGCGATTTTTGATGAAATTTCGGATCTGCAAGACGCGGGCATCAAGATCATTCAGGTGGACGAGGCGGCGTTTAAAGAGGGCTATCCGCTTAGATCCGAAAACATCCCTGCGTACGAAAAATTTGCCGTCAGCGCCTTTAAGCTCGCCGTCAGCGCCGCAAGCGCTCACACGCAGATCCATACGCATATGTGCTATTCGGAGTTTAACGACATAATCAAAACGATAGAGGCGATGGATGCTGACGTTATCAGCATCGAGACCGCTCGCAGCGGCAACGAGCTGCTTAAAATTTTTAGATCGGTCGGCTACAAGCAGGAGGTCGGTCCCGGCGTTTACGACATCCACAGTCCGCGAATTCCTAGCGTACAGGAGCTCGTAAGTCAGATCCGCGCGCTGCTTGAGGTGCTTCCAAAAGAGCAGCTGTGGATCAACCCGGACTGCGGCCTAAAAACCCGCAAATGGGAAGAAGTAGAGCCGAGCCTAAAAAATATGGTCGAAGCGGTAAGGATCATCCGCGCAGAGGGGTAAATCTAGCGCAAAAAAAGACTTTGCTGCCGGGCAAAATTCCACCCGGCAGCCATTTTGCGATAAAATTCTACGCTAAATTCTATTTCAAATTTCAAGGTCCGATCGATGCGGAATTTTAAAATCGCGCACGTTTATTCGCGGGAGCGGGCGGCGGCTCTAGCGCGCGGATCGAGCCAAAAAGCTTTAGAAATTTTAAAATTTTACGTTTTTGAATTTGACGCCCCGCAGTTTATCTTCACGCTAATTTACCGTTTATTATTTTTATTTTTTTAAAATTCGACATTTTTTTCAAGGAGCAAAAATGAAAGTAAAAGTCTTTTTCGGTGCGGCTATTGCGGCATTTGTGCTGTGCGGCTGCGGCGAGGATAACGTAAAGATCGTCAAGGAATACACGCTGCCGCAACAAAAGTCCATGACCATCGGCAACGCAATCGACGGCTCTAGCGAGTGCAAGAAGGTGTCTTGGCAAGATATCAGCGTCAAAAACGGCATCCAGGCGGTGAAGATGACTTGCGAGGTAAGCCCCGAGGTGTTAAAAGCGGAATTTGACAGGGCTAACGCTGCCTATGAGAAGGCATACGCTTCGGAGGCGGAAAGTCAAGAAAAGCGCTTGCAAAATAGCTTAAAATATGCATCCGATAGTTACGAAAGGTTAAAAACGCAAAACTCGCCGCAGTTTGATAAAGATAAAATTTTACAAACCGCGAATAAGCTTTGCAAATTTGACGAAGAAAAGAGCAAAGGCATTTCGTTTAGCGCTCCGGTTAAATGCGACGACGACGCCCTACAAAAGGAAGTCGCAGACGTTTATAAACTCAATGCGAATAGTTGGAGCTATGCTAATTTTTTAAATTTAATAAAAGATATCGCCGCAAGCTCCCAAAGACCGGTGAACGTGCTATTTATCGATAGGCCTGTGCAGATCACGTCGCGCCAGATAGAGATAAAATTCATCGTAAATACCGATAAGAGCGTCGATGTAGACCGAACTGCGATAATGATCGAGGACGGCAATAGTAAAGAGATCGGAGGCGGAATTTTAAGAAAATTTTACAAAAGGTAGGTTTTGATTGCACCGCACCGCGAGTGCTAGCTCGGCGCTCGGACAGATCCTGCGAGCGAGCGGTAGCACAAAATTTCGCGGCAGCAAGCTGCTGAAATTTTATTGCGCGGGGTTGAAAAACAGCGACGCGAAATTTTATCGTGCCCGCTTCTAGGATGGGTTGCCGAAGCCGCGATTCCGACTAGGCCTTGCGCGATATGTAGAGCGTTTCGAGTACGGACCGTTAAAACGGCTGCGCGAAATTTTACTTCGAGCGAGCATTAAAGGGCAGTGCGAAATTTCACCGCGTCCGCCTAGCAAGCATATTTGATAGCCGCTGAGTAATGCGGCGGTATGAAATTTCGCGCGAGATTTACAGATTTTGCAGTTGGGTAGGCGCGAGCGTTTCCTGAAAATGCGGCGTAAAATTTCATCGCGACTGCCAGCTTGCTTTAGGTGCGGCGCGTAAATTTTATCGCGATCGCCCCGCAAGCAAGCCGAGGCAGGCGATAAAATTTTAAAATTTTGCAAATCAGCTCCTGCGCGCAAGCCTCGCCGGTCGTACCATAAGCGTTGAAATTTAGAATTTACGCGGCATTGTAGATAAAATTTGGTGGCGATCAGCTCTTGCTGCTGTTTTACGCCGTGTTAACGATCTAAACTTAAAGATAAATTTAGCGGCAAATACAGATTTGCAGACGATGAAATTTAAAATTTTAAAGCTCGCATGATATATACGCCGCATATGCACTGAGGCTGTGCGATACGACGATAAGAGACCGTTGTGATAAAAAATAGGATAGATTAAAATAGATTAACGCTTGGCTCGCGGCAAAACCCACTCCAAGCGCTGCGGTATTAAATTTAAAGGTTCAAATTCGGACGAAATCAAAATAAGAAATTTAAAATGACAAAAGATTTTTTTAAGAGTGACCCTCTATTTTTGGCGCCTTTGGCGGGCTTTTCAGATCCGCCGCTACGGGGCGTAGTGAAAAAATTCGGCTGCGACGCGACCGTAAGCGAGATGATAAGCGCAAACGCCCTTGTTTTCGAGGGCGAAAAGACGCTAAAGATGCTCGAAAAAAACGCCGCCGAAACCCCTTTTTTCGTACAGATCGCGGGCAGCGATGCGGAAATCATAAAAAAGGCGGTTTTGCTCATCAATAAATTTGACGGCATCGACGGCATCGATCTAAACTGCGGCTGCCCCGTTCCCAAGGTCGTAAAGCAGGGTGCCGGCTCGGCGCTGCTGCTTGATCTACCCCGTCTATCGCGCCTGGTTGAGACTATCAAAAAGTATTCGAATAAAAAATTTACGAGCGCGAAGGTACGGCTGGGCTTTGGTGCTGTGGATATCGAAAATATCGCGCGCGCCGTACAGAGCGCAGGAGCCGATTTTATCGCGATTCACGGGCGCACTAGAGCGGGCGGATACAGCGCCGCGGTGGATTACGGCGCGATTGCAAGAGCTAAGCGCGCGCTGCAAATCCCCGTGATCGCAAACGGCGACATAAACTCCGCCAATGCGCCCGTAGTGCGAGATCTTAGCGGCGCGGACGCGCTGATGATCGGTCGCGCGGTCATCGGCAGACCCTGGATCTTTCGCGAGATCAAAACGGGCGAACGCGCAAGCGACGCGCTAAAAAGGGAGGTCGTGCTCTATCATTTCGCTCAAATGCTAAGCCACTACGGCAGCCATGGCGTAGCGATATTTCGCAAGCATCTGCACGAATACTCCAAGGGGCGCGAAAACGCCGCGAGCTTTCGCGAGCAGATCAACCACGTCGCCGCTGAGAGCGAAATGACTCGGCTAATCGAGGAATTTTTCGGCTAGCCGGAAGGAATTTATGAAATTTTAATCTAATCAGAGGGCGATATGGTATTTCTAAAAATTATAGCCTGCGCGTTTTCGATGGGTTTTTGCTTGATGTGCATTTCAAGTTTGATGGGTTTTTTGACAGGGCAGATTTTTGACACGTCTAGCGTCTGGGATGACGACCCTCTAGAATGGCTGCAGAAAAAATTTGCATATTTCCTATTTTTTTGGATATTTTTCTGCGGGATCTGTGCGGTACTCGCCGCAAAGCTAAAGGATTTTGGTAAGCTCACTGATTTTTTCGTCAATCTATTCTTGCCGACAGCGGCGATTTGGATACTGTCGCCATATTTAGGGATAATGATTGCGGCAGTTTGCATTTCGGATTCGCGTCTCGCCGCATTCTATGCCGCATTGCTTAGCGTATTAATATCTATCGTTCTTTTTATGATCGTCGTAAAGGAGGTCTTAAAGCGGGTCTATCCACCCAAGTCCTAGCGCGCGAAATTTTAAAATTCACGCAGAATTTCGCCGCGAAATTCTATTCTATCGTCGGAGAAATTCCGCGGCGCATAAAAGCAACGTAGGTGGAATTTTAATAAATCGCGCGAGTAAATTTTAAATAATATCCCTTAGTTTGCGCGCTTCGTACATCCACGCCTCAAGCTCGTCCCAGCGCTCGCCCTCAATCATACCTGCGCAAAGATCAAGTTCGTTTTTAAAGGCTTCGATCGCGCCTAGCAGGTTCGTGCGGTTTTGTTTAAAAATATCGACCCACATCTGCGGCGAGCTCTTGGCGATACGGCTCATTCCCGAGAAGCTGCCGCCGGCTAAATTTATGATATTGCGGCGATTTTCCTCTTTTAGGACGCTGTTTACGAGCGAGTAGCTGATCGCGTGGGGCAGGTGCGAGATGAGCGCTACGTGGTGATCGTGGCTTTCTGCGTCCATAAATACGATCTTCATCCCCGCGAATGAAAAAATTTCGACCGCGCGCTTGACGTGCGTCTCGTCCGCGCCGTGATCGTCGCAGATGACGACTACTGCGCCGTTTAAAAGCTCTTTAAACGCCGCTTGCGGGCCGGAATTTTCGGTGCCCGCCATCGGGTGAGCCGCGATGAAATTTCGTCTGATTTGCGGCGGGCAGTTTTGTAAAATTTTAAATTTCGTGCTTCCCAGATCGATGATTGTCGTCTCGCTTCCGCAGTCGCTTAGCTCTTGCAGGGTCTGCAAGATCGCCTCTACGGGGATCGCGAGAAATATCGCGTCGCAGCTTTGCTTCATCTGCTTTAGGCTTAAAATTTCATGCACGAGCCCCAGCCGCAGAGCCTCTTTTTCGTTTTCGCGGCTGATGTCGCAGCCGTAGACGGCGCTGATGATTTTGGTGCTCTTAAGACACAGCCCCAGCGAGCCGCCGATGAGACCCAGCCCGATAATCCCTATCCTCATTAAAATCCTTCATTAATATATGCAAGTTTTAATTTTAATGTGGTATTATACGCAAATTATTTTCATTTTTAGGTAAAATTTTATGAAAAAAAGCGTTTTTTTACTCTTAGTAGGCGGGATTTCCGCGGCATGTGCCGCACAGATCAAATCCATAAAATTTGAAGGTCTTAGACACCTCTCTCCGCAGGTCGCGCAGCAAATTTCGGGGCTTAAAGTAGGAGATCAAATCACCGGCGAAAACACAGACGCCGCTATTTCAAATTTATTCGCACAGGGCTATTTCAGCGACGTTTATATCAGCGAGCAGGGCGGCGCGGTCACGATCAACGTAACCGAAAAGCCCACCATCGCCAAAGTCGAGATCAAAAACGTAGTCACTAACGATCGCGACAAGATCAAGGAGCTCATCGGTCTGCGCTCGGGACAGGTTTACGACGAGGTGGCCGTCAAAAAAGCGGAGGCGCGTATCAAACAATACTACGAAGTCAAGGGCTTTTTCGACACCGTGGTGGAATTTTATCCAAAGCCGATCAATGAGGACAAGTCGGTCATCTTGCTAACGATCGAGGTAAATCGCGGCGAAAATATCATCATCGATAAGGTAAATTTGGTAGGCGCGGATAAGCTCGACTACGACGACATCGAGCCTGCCATAGCTAATAAAGAGCGTGAAATTTTAGGCTGGATGTGGGGCTTTAACGACGGAAAGGTAAAAACCGCCGAGCTTCCTAACGACGCAAATAGAATTCAAGAGGAGTATTATAAAAAGGGCTATTTGGACGCGCATGTTTCGGCGCCGCTACTTAATGCCGATATGAATAACTACACGGCAGATCTTACCTACTACATCAGCGAGGGCGAGCGATATACCGTAAGCAGCGTCGACATAGAGTATCCAAGCGAGATCAAACTCGATAAAAAAGATGTAATAGACGATTTCAAGCTTCAATCTGGCGATAAGATGAACTCTTCGTTTCTTCGTCGCGATATCGAAAAGCTAGAGACGCTGGTGGCCGATCAAGGGTTTGCCTATGTGCACGTATCTCCGCAGATGAAGCAAGATAGAGAGAAAAATACCGTAGATATCGTTTATGTGGTAGACCCCGAAAGCAAGGTCTATATCAGAAACGTGACTATCTCGGGCAACGACAAGACCGAAGATAAGGTCATCCGCCGCGAGATGTATCTAACGGAGGGAAATTTATATAGCAAAACGGATTATAACGACTCTCTTAGTGCGCTTAAGCGCACCGGCTACTTCGATGAGGTCGAGATCAAGGAAAATCGCGTATCAAACGATAAAATCGATCTAGAAGTCGTCGTAAAAGAAGCCCCTACGGGCTCGATCACCGGAGGTATCGGCTACGGAAGCGACGACGGCTTGCTGCTAAGCGGCGGTATCAGCGATAGAAACGTATTCGGCACCGGCTTGCAGGGCGATTTCTCAGTCGAGAAGAGCGACGACGCTTTAAGCGGTCGCATCGGACTAACCAATCCGCGCGTATTCGACTCCGAATACAGTCTCGGCGGCATGATATTCGCCAACGACTACGATTGGGACGATTACAGCGAGAGATCATACGGATTTTCACTCACGGGCGGTCGCAAACTCGGTCGCTACACGACGGCAAATTTGACCTATTATTTGGAAAAGAGCAGGATCAAAGGCCTTGATGCATACTATGCCAAGGCGGGCTATCTGGACGGCAGACATCTTAAAAGCTCGATCATTCCGTCCATCACCTTTAATAATACCGACGATTACTATCTGCCTCGCAGCGGCGTGATCGCAAGCGCTAGCCTCGAATACGCAGGCATCGGCGGCGACATCAAATACACCAAAGCTCGCGGATCGCTCAATTACTATTTCGGCTTGCGCGACTACATCGACTACGATATTATCTTTAGATACAAGGCCGCAGCGGGTTATATTTTAGAAAGCAATAAAAAACCGCCTATCAACGAGAAGCTGTTTTTGGGAGGAATTCGCAGCATACGAGGCTACGAGAGCCGCAGTATCCCTAAAAAGCAAATTTGTATCGCCCCTAATAGATGCAAATATATCGAGACGGGCGGTATGCAGAGCTTCAATAACTCGTTTGAGCTAAGCTTCCCGATAATCGATAGATTGAAGATGAGGTTCGTTACGTTTTTTGACTACGGTATGATCGGCGACGATAGCTGGAATGAGAATAGGCGCTACAGCACGGGTGCAGGCATCGAGTGGATGACGCCGATAGGGCCTTTGCAGCTGTATTTCGCTAAGCCGCTTAATAAAAAGCCGCACGACGAGACCAGTACGTTTGAGTTTAACATCGGCTCGCGTTTTAATTAGTAAAGCTTAAGCGCGATAGGAAGCGGTCTGCGCGGATTTCGGTTTCGTTTAATCGGTAAAATTTTAAACCCGAAAGGAGGCCTAAAAGCTTGCAAGATCCGCGGCCGGCATTTTGGCCGATAAAATTTTAAGAGGCTTTTTGCGCTTCTTAAATTTTAAGCCCGGCTGGGATTTATAAATTTTAGGCCTATTAAAATTTAATCGCTCTAGCTAGAGATACCGCAAATTTAAGCCTGCCCGTGCGTGAGCTGCAGGCAATAGATGAGCGCTAGCGCCGCTTGCCGATTTGGCTTGCCCGTGCGGCGGGTTGCGGGCGCGAGATCGTAGTGAGGATGGGCGGGCGCGGCTTTGGGGCGTGACGCCTGATTTCGGTGCGACAAAGCGCGGCAGGGATGCGGCGGCATGAGTTTCGCTGCGGCGCAGATAGGCACGGCATAGCGCTCAATCAAGACCGAGTGCGGCGAGCGAGCTTGGCTCCTACTTAAAAAATTCTAAAAATTTCACGGATTTTACTGCGGCTTTTGATTTGGCGCGCGCCGTTAAAGCTGCGCTGCAGAAGAGAGCTCGTTTCTACTAAATTTCGTTAAACTTTACCGATAATTTACGTTAAGCTTGTAAAATCGTGCTTCTAGATCATATCAAAGGGTGTATTATGCGTAGAGGCGGCAGCAAGACAAAATTTAAAATTTTAATACTATTTATTATATTATGCGCTTTGATCTATGGAATTTTCAGAGTTTTCACCTCGCCGAAATTTGAAAAAAACCCTCCGCAAATCGCGCTTGCAAGTGAAATTTATTGGAATTTAACCTCGCCTTTGAAAGTTAGTATTTCCGACGACACGGGCATCAAGCTGATCCGCATAAACCTAAACGACGGTGCGAACGTGATCCCGCTCGTAAATGAGGAGCCTAACATCCCTCAAAGGACGCTTGATATCGCGGTAGAATTTCCAAAAAATTTGGTCCTAAATAAAGATAAAAATTATAGATTGCAAGTCATAGTAAATGACGTCAGCATGTGGAATTTTGCCCAAGGCAACAAGAGCGAAAAAATCGCAAACATAATAATCGATAGCAAAAAACCCGTCATCAACGTCATCGCGCAATCTTACAAAATCACCAAAGGAGGCAGCGCCGTCGTGGTTTTCAGCGCGACGGACGAGAGGCTCGATCAGGTCTACGTCCATACGAATTACGGTAAAAATTTCAAAGCGACGCCGTTTGTGAAAGACGGCTACTACGCCTCGCTCGTGGCGTGGCCTGCAAATTTGCAGGATTTCCGCGCCGAGGTAGTCGCGACCGATCGCGCAGGCAACGTCAGCACCTCGCAGATCAAATATTTCTATCAGGATAAAAAATACAAGCTCTCAAACATCAAACTAAGCGCAAATTTCATTAACGGCAAAGTAAACGACCTGGCCAGCCAGTACGCGCAAAATTTCAATTCGATGAGCGATTTGGATAAATTTAAATTCGTAAATGAGACCCTTCGTAACAAAAACAGCGAGGATCTACGCGCCGCTACTAGCGCGGTGCACGAGGATAAAATAGAGAGCTTCGAGCCAAAGCCGTTCTATCCGCTCGCAAAGGGCGCGGCGGTAGCGAGCTTTGCCGATCACAGGCTGTTTTTCATGGATGAGCGGCAGGTGAGCGAATCGTGGCATATGGGGCTCGATCTAGCCAGCGTCGCAAACGCCGACATCAAAGAGAGCAACTACGGCAAGGTGGTTTTCGCGCAGGAAAATGGAATTTTTGGATTAAATTTAGGGATTTACTACGGCTTCGGTTTATACGGTATCTACGGACACTGCTCGGCAAGCCCTCTAAGCGTCGGTAGCGACGTGAAGCCGGGCGATACGCTAGCGCAAACGGGCTCGAGCGGCTTTGCATTCGGAGATCATCTGCACTTCGGCATGGTCGTGCAGGGAGTGGACGTAAGGCCTGAGGAGTGGATGGATCCGAAGTGGATCAAAGACAATATCTCGGACGTTTTGGAATCGTCGAAAAAAGTGATCCGAAACGGTAAATAAATTTTAAAAATTTTGCTATAATACGCGGATAAATAAAAATGAGGATGGGAATGAGACAGACGACGATAGCTAAAAAAGTCCATACCGTGGGCATCGGGCTACACAAAGGCGAACCGATAAAACTAATTTTAGAGCCGCTTGAAGCGGACAGCGGGATCGTTTTTTACAGAAGCGACCTCGGCATTAGTTTTAAAGCAAGCCCCGAAAACGTCGTAAATACGCAGATGGCGACCGTCGTAGGCAACGACAAAGGCTATATATCGACGATCGAGCATCTAATGAGCGCGATCAACGGTTACGGTATCGATAATATCCGCATCATCGTCGATGCGAACGAAATCCCCGTGATGGACGGCAGCTCGGCGAGCTTTTGTATGCTGTTGGACGAGGCGGGAGTAAGAGAGCTTGACGCGAATAAAAAAGCCCTTATCATCAAGCGAGCCGTGGAGGTTCGCGAAGGCGATAAGCTCGTGCGGCTGAGCCCTAGCAAGAGCCCAAAATTCGACTATACGATAAAATTTAACCATCCGCTCATCGGCACTCAGCATTACGTTTTTGAATTTAGCAAAAAAGCCTATCTTAAAGAAATTTCGCGCGCACGCACGTTTGGATTTTTGAAAGACGTGCAGGCGCTACGCTCCATGGGGCTGGCCCTTGGAGGCAGCTTGGAAAATGCCGTCGTAATCGATGAGAATAAAATTTTAAACCCAGAGGGTTTGCGCTTCGAAAACGAGTTCGTCCGTCATAAAATTTTAGACGCGATCGGCGATTTGGCGCTGGTGGGCGCTCCGATTTTGGGCGATTACACGGCGCTTGCCGGAAGCCACGATCTAAATCACAAATTAACTTTAGCGGTTTTGGCCGATGCGAAAAATTTCGAGCTAGTCGATCTTACCGCCGAGATCGTGCTAGAGTATCAAAAAGTCTTTGCTTAAGGGCGCAAAATCAAAGAGGTTGAAATTCTAATCGCCGCGCTTAGCAGCCCGTGCTTGATCGGCGTGTATGAAAACGGCGCCAAGATAGCGGAATTCGCAAGCGCCGAGGGCGAAAAAGCCGATAACTTCCTGATCGCTAAATTTAGCGAAATTTTAAAAATCTATAAAATCAAAGAGCTCATCTACGCAAACACTCCCGGCAGCTTCATGGGTATGAAGGTAAGCTACGTCATCTTGCGCACGCTTAGCATCGCTCTTGATGTGCCTCTGCGCGTGATCAGCGGCTTTGAGCTCAACGGCTTCGGGCCGATCAGAGCGAATAAAAATTTCAGCTACGTTTATGAGCGCGGCGAAATCAGGATGAAAAAATGCCCCCCCGCCCCGCTATCTTTGCCGCGCGATGTATCGATTTTAAAGAATAGCGACGATATAC
>CAUUKU010000022.1:0-20152 GCA_963545665.1 uncultured Campylobacter sp.
GTTTTTTGATAATGTAAATCTGAGATATTCTTGTCCGACATTAAAATATTAAAACCAAAGCCTTTTATATTGTATTTTTTGACAAGCTCAAGCATATCTTTTTTATTTTTGATACTATCTTGCGTAAGCGTTACGGAAAGCGAAACCGGAACCCCAAGTGACTTTGCCAAATCAAGCTTTTGTATAATTTTTTCAAATACAAAATTTCCGCCGATATCCACGCGCATTTTATTTGTTTCGTCATTACAGCCATCTATCGAAATACCGATATTTACGCCAAGTTCGTTTAGCTTTAATAGCCTTTCTTTGTTTAATAAAAGCCCGTTTGTAACCAAGTCGAATTCAACTTTTTCTAAAACTTTATAACTCTTTTTAAGCTCGTTAACTTTATTTACTATAAAAACAAGTATTTCAAAATTTAAAAGTGGTTCACCACCGTAAAATAAAATGGTAGGCTTGGAATTTTCATCGAAATTTGCACTTTCGAGCTGTTTTATGAAAAATAAAATTCCATCCATTGCCGTTTGCTTACTCATATTTTCTTTTTTGAAGCGCTTTCTCTTTTCCTGATTATTGTTGCCTAAAAAGCAATATTTACAGGCCAGATTACATTGTTCGCTTAAAATAAAATAGCATACGTTTATTTGCGGCTGAGGAATAACCGATTTTACAAAATTTAAAATTTTTTCATCATCGCCCTCTTTGACTAAAATTTTATACTTTATCAATTCATCGATTTCGCATTTTAAGTCTTGTGATAATTTCACGTTTTTGTCAACGGTCTCTTTTATTTTCTTAAATTTGTTATCGCTTAAATAGATCGGCTTCATCCTTAAAGAGTTATATAATGCTACATCATTACCTACATGAAAGGCGAAGCCATATTTTGAAAAAATCATAAAAATCCTTGAAATAGTATCGGCGGATTTTGGTCCGCCGATAAATTTTTAGCATATTTCCCATGCAATTTCGTCGTTTTCACTTCTGCGACCGCGGCACGAGCATACGCACATGCCGCAACTGCATGAGCAAAAGCAAGCGCAAGTTCGGCCTGCGACAACTTCAATAATTTTGCCGAATAGCTTTTCATATTGATTTATAGTGGCGCTCATTTCTTCTCCTTTCTTTAGAAATTTACTAATTGTTTATCCTATAGGATATAGATTTGCGGATTTTATCCAAATAAAGTTTAATTTTTACTTTACCTATAGGATAAAAAAATGAGTGAAAATTTAGCCTTTTTTGACGGCGACGAGATACGAAATTTTTATCTGCAAATCTCCGCCAACGTCCGCAAACTACGCGAAAGCAAAGGTATGAGCCAGCTGGATATGGCGCTAAGTATGGATATAAAGTCGGTCGCGTTTTACTCAAACTGCGAGAGCTGCCGCTATGACAAGCACTTCAATCTTGAGCATATTTATAAAATTTCAAAAATTTTAGGCATTGAGGTGGGCGAAATTTTTAAATTTAAAGCTTAAAAATTTATAAACTTGAAGGTTTGAATTTTTGGCAAAACAGACAATGATTAAGCGCAATTGATAAGTTTATCGATTTATGCTCAGATGTTTTTACATTTTTGAGTGCGAACAATGCATGTATTATAAAAATTTTAACGCCCGTTCGGCGAGCGTTAAAATTTCAAACCGCCTTTCAATAAGCATCAAGAAAAAGCAAATTTTGCCAATATATTAAAATTTTAAAATCCGAGCGCTTTTTGAATCGCGAGCGTCTGAGCTACGACGCGCTCAAGCTGCTGTAAATTTAGCATATTCGGTCCGTCCGAAAGCGCATGAGCGGGATCGGGGTGCGTTTCGTAAAAAAAGCCGTCCACGCCCACGGCCGCCGCCGCTCGCGCAAGGTACGGCACGAAGCGCGAGTCGCCGCCGCTCGTAGCGCCGATACTAGGCATCTGCACGCTGTGCGTCGCGTCGAAAATCACCGGCGCAAACTCCCGCATAATCGGCAGCGAGCGCATATCGACGATCAAATTTCCGTAGCCGAATGTGCTGCCGCGCTCGGTGAGCCAAACGCCGTAGCGGCGCGCCAGATCGTGCATCCCGTCGCCGCTTGGTTGCGGGGCGCTTATCGAGCCGTCTTGCGCGTTGCAAGTATGAGAGAAGTTTGGTTGCAAGGTGCTTTGCGTTTCGCTTTTGTTATCGCTTTGTGAGGCACAAGGCGTCGCCGTACCCTCAGTTGCGCTTGCGGCGCCTCCAGTACTGCAAGCATGGGCGGAATTTTGTGCGTTTGGCTGCGCGCCGCAAGAATTTTGCGCGTCTAGCGCGGAAGAGCCGCTATCTGCACCGCTTCGGGCGCTGTTTTGCGCGCCGCAAATTTCGGTATCGCCGGAGCAGGCGCTGTTTTGAGCGGCGTTCGTACCGCTAGATGCCGCGCCGCTTTGCGGAGTATAAGCCCGTGCGCTGCGGGTTTGTAGCACCTTTTCGACGCTGTGTTTCATTGCCTGCGGCGATAGAAACTGACCTTTTTTGATATTTACTACCGCTTGCGTGCCGGCTGCGGCGACGAGTAGGTCGGTTTGGCGGCACAAAAACGCGGGTATTTGCAGCACGTCGGCGACGCGCGCGACAGGTTCTGCCTGGTAGCTCTCGTGGATGTCGGTTAAAATTTTATAGCCGAATTTTTCTTTTACTTCGGCTAAAATTTCACAGCCGCGCTGTAGCCCCGGGCCGCGGAAGCTTGAGATGCTGGTGCGGTTGGCTTTATCGAAGCTGCTTTTGAAGTAAAATTCCACCCCGCTCATTTCGTTAAATTTGCGCAAACTTTCCGCGACTTGCATTATCAGCTCGCGGCTTTCGATCACGCAGGGTCCTGCGATCAGTATCATAAATTATCCTTTTTTAAAATTTGCGCGATTTTAGCGAAATTTTACTAAACGCTCAATATGGATTGCCGAAAAATCTCTCGTAATGCTCGTAAAAGCGCTTGTAGTAGGGGTTTGAGTAGCGTTTGCGCATGCCGTAGTTATAGCACTCGATCGTGTCTTTGATATTTTTATTTTTGACGTTCCAGCATTTGCGTAGGATTTTAGCGCATTTGGTGAGGTTGTACATCGGATTAAATATATAATCGATCTCGTTTTGGCTGAAATTTACGGCGTTTAGCTGCCCGAGCCCCACGTCGATACTAAAGCCGTCCTCGTACAGATACTTGGCGATCTGCACTGCATAAATTTCATTGACCGGCTTAATAGAGACGACCCATTTGCTTGGATTTAGGCTGTAGTTGCTTGTTTTGATCTGCACGTTTTGATTGCGCAGGCCGGCGAAATAATCGGCGTTTGCTTTGTTCGTCAAAAACGAAATCGTAAAGGGCTCGAAGTCGCTTTCAATTTTGACGATGGTGTAGAGGATCTCGGGCTTGACGCCTTCGTTTTGCGCCACGGCGGCGATGGCATTTACGATCTCATTCGGCGAGTAGGCGAACGCCTGAAGCGTCAAAAACAGGGCAAGAACCGACTTTTTCATCTAAATTTACGCGACCTTCGGTGAAATTTTATTTTGCAAGTATAGCACAATTTGGGTTTTTTAGCCATTGTTTAAGTGAAAATTAATCATATTGTATATATAATCACATTTCTTTTTTGAGCCCAAACGGTCGCTTAGCTCAGCTGGTAGAGCGCCACCCTTACAAGGTGGATGTCGCAGGTTCGAACCCTACAGCGACCACCATTTGAAATCCTTGGATTTCATACTTCTTTAGCACTTGCGCTGCGAGTGTAATTTTTGGTGCGACGGTAGTTCAGCTGGTTAGAATGCCGCCCTGTCACGGCGGAGGTCGTGGGTTCGAGCCCCATTCGTCGCGCCACTTTCTTACGATGTCTTGCTAGCTCAGTCGGTAGAGCATCTCACTTTTAATGAGGGGGTCGTTGGTTCGAATCCAACGCAGGACACCACTTTTATCGCTATATCAAATCGGCAAATTCTATGATTGATCTGTTATATCTAAAAAGGCATGCGCTGAATTTTATCATTATCTCTATTATGTGCGTTTGTCGCGTTTATATCGTTTTGCAGAATTAAGCTTCGCCGCACCTTG
Organism: uncultured Campylobacter sp.; assembly: GCA_963545665.1. Classification (GTDB taxonomy): domain Bacteria; phylum Campylobacterota; class Campylobacteria; order Campylobacterales; family Campylobacteraceae; genus Campylobacter_B. Next base: position 4,057 of record CAUUKU010000022.1, read on the forward strand.
CATATGGGTGATCTTTATCATACTACGCGCCGCAACGACGCATCTTAACGCCGCCAGGCCGTGCTCTAGCCGCTACGTCGCGATGCGCTCTATCGCTGCGCCTCAAACCCTTGCGCCTGAAGCGCCTAGATCATCTTTCCGACGAGTTTTTCTTTAAATTCCTTGTAAATTTCAGGCCCTGCGTGTTTGTATTCGCTCGTCAGCCTGTTGTGAAATTCCGCCATATCACCGCCGCTTTCGCGGTAAAGCTTGATCGCGTTTCGCCTTACGGCGCCGTCTTTTAAGTCGCTATCGTAGGCGATGCTCGCGTATAGCGTTCGCGCGCTGTCCTTGATCTCGCGGTAGGCCTCGCAGCCTTTGGCTCTGCCGAGTTTCGCGACGCACGCGGCATAAAGGGCTTGCAGGCTCACGCACTGCGGGATCAGCGCCTCCGCCGCGGCAATGTCCGCTTTGGCGATTTTAGAATTTGTAGCTTTTTGTTCCTGCTTCGCAGTTTTAGGCTCTTGTTTTGCGGCTTTTGCTCCTTGCTTTTTGGCCTTTGGTTCCTGCTTTGCAGTTTTCGGCTCCGCTTTTTGGGCTTTTTTCTCCGCCGCGCCGCTTGTTTTGCTTTGTTTTGTGCCCGCTCCTGCGGCATGCGAGGCTAGACTGATCTTTTCAAATTTCGGATTTTTGCGGTAGTTTAGATCGTTAAAGAATTCTATCACGTCGTCGTAAAATTTGTCGTTGCTGACGATACCGATCTTGCCCTCGGCTCCGCAGAGCTTACCCATCAAAAACACGATGATCTTATCGGCGAAGTCCTTTCTTTGCTTGCCGATCGTAAAGACCTCGCCTATGCTAACGCCCATCTTGGATAGGCGCGCAAGGGTCAAGGCGTCGATCTTTTTGGCGGTGTTGGAGACGATATTCAGCTCGTCGCCCTCTTTGAGATTTACGACGTCGAATATATTATCGACATCGATATTTTCGTCGTCTATGATAAAGCGTGTCAAATTCGATCCTTATTATTCGCTAAAAAGTCGCCAAAACTCGGGCGCAAATTTCGTCGGCGCAAATTCTATGATCTCGTATTTTGCGACGCCGTTTTGAAAGAACGGATCTTGCGCGATGATCTCATCAAGCTCCGCGCGGTCTTTGGCGTTGATTAAGATGATGCCGCCCGTGCGAGGGACTTTGCGCCCCGAGCAGATAAATTTATCTGCCGCGAAAAATTTATCCAAAAACGCGTTATGCTCGTTGATGAAGCGGTCCGCTTCGCTTGCGTCCTTGACGTAGGTGAGGTTTGCAATAAACATTTTGATCCTTTGTGAGATTTGAAGCGCGATTTTAGCATAAAATTCCAACGGATAAAATTCCAACCGGAATTTTCACGCGCTACGTTATAAAAAATATCGGCGAAATTCCGATTATCGCGCAACCGAGTGCTGCGTAGCGAAGCTTTATCGCAGCAAGCGCGCAGATGTTTGCGAGCGCGAAAAGAAGCGGCGGAATTTGCGCCTGAAAGCTCGGCATAGCAAAGTTTAAAAACGCAAGCAGCGGCGTATCGAGCGCGCCGCCGAGCCCGAATAGATGCAAAAATATGCTTAGCGGATAAAAGATCACAAACACGTATCCCAGAGGCATGACGCTAAGCTGCTGCAACGAAGCGGTCGGGAAGAAATAATAGACCGCTACGTTCATACTGAGCCAAACGTAGAGGTTGAAAAGTATAACGTTCTGCCAGAGCTTAAATTTAGGCGCGAAGTGGTGCAGGTAGAGGAAGATATACAGCACGCCGAGGCAGGAGAAATAAAATCCGATCGAAAAGGCTAGGTGCGGGAAAAACGCGAGCAGAAGCGCGATGGTGAGAAAAAGGTTCGTAAATTTAAGTATGTAGAAATTACGCATCGCGAGATAAAACCCCACGCAGCACATTGCAAGCGAGCGCAGAAAGCTCGGCGTAAAATCAAGCACGAAGAGATACCCGCTCATCAGCACGATCACAAAGATGCTAAGATCGCGCTTAGCGCTGCGGTACGGAAAGTAGCGATCCTGAAAATAGCGGTAGATCGGCATCGCAAGCAGAAAGACCGTGCTAAAGATAATGCCCAGATGAAAGCCGCTAATCGAGATGATGTGCGCTATGCCCCAGTTTGTCACGGAGGCGCGCAGCGGTTTTGAAATTTCGGTCGCAAAATACAGCGCGGAGTAAAGATCCGCCGTTATCTCATCTTCGTGTTGAGCGCGAACGAAGTTTATCGCGCGCCATTTTGCCCCGGAGGGCGCGATCTCGGCTGAAATTTTAAAGCTTGGCGCGTAAAAGCGCTGCTTTAAAAAATCTAAAAATTTTACGTTTTTCGTTACGATGCCGATATTTACGCGAGCGAAGCGGTGAAATTCCCGCCCGAGCTTAGCGGTCGTGTAGAGGGTGAAATCCGCCGTTTTGAGCTTTAGCACCGTGTAGGTGCGACCGCGCTCGTTGGTTTTGGCGTAGGCGTTTAAAATTTGCGCGTCGTAAAAGGCGTAGTTTTTCGCGCGAAATTCTCTGAATTCATAAAATTTTAGACCTAAGTTTATCGATAAAATTCCAAGCAAAATGAGCAGAAAGTATAAAATTTCACGTTTAGAGTAAAAGAGTTGAAGCTTCACGGACGGTTTCTAAGTTCGCAGTTCGCGCGACGGAATTTCAAAAGCTCGCGCGCGGCGAAATTTTAAAATTCCAAGGCTCTATGCCGCTCCGCCCGTTGGAATTCCGGCAGCGCGGCATAAATTTAGCCTTAGCACGAATAATTCGTCGCAAACTCAAACGGCGTAGGGCGTGCCTCGTAAGGCCAAACCTGCGTTTCAAATTTAAAATGCTGATAGGTCTCGATAAAAAGCTCGCTCATTATCGGGCGCAGATACTCGTTGTCGCGGATCACCGCCTCTAGGCTGCCGCGAAGCGTGTGCGGAAGCTGCTCGATGCCGCGCTCGCGGATCTCATCCAGGTGCAGTTTGAATAAATTCTCATCCATCGGCCCGACCGGCTCGGTTTTGTTTTTGATACCGTCGATGCCGGCCATCAGCATCGCTGCAAACGCCAAATACGGGCACGCCGTGCTATCGGGGAAGCGCATCTCCGCGCGCACGGAGTGCTCGCCGCTGCCGTAAGGGATACGGATCGAAGCCGAGCGGTTTTGGCTCGAATAAGTTAGAATGGATGGCGCCTCAAAGCCCGGGATTAGGCGCTTATAGCTGTTGGTGCTCGGGTTTGTAAACGCCGCGATGCTGCGCGCATGCTTTAGCACGCCGCCGATATACCACCTCGCCGCGTCGCTTAAATTTGCATAGTTGCCCTTTTTGTAAAAGGTATTTTTGCCCTTTTTCCAGATCGATTGGTGCACGTGCATTCCGCTGCCGTTATCGCCGTAGAGCGGTTTTGGCATAAAGGTCGCGGTCTTGCCGTTTAGGTGCGCGACCATCTTTACTACGTATTTGTATTTTTGTACGTTATCGGCGGCCTCGACGAGAGTGCCGTATTTGACGCCGATCTCGCCCTGGCCTTGCGCTACTTCGTGGTGGCAGATGAAGGTTTCAAGCCCGATCTGCTCTAACACTTTTAGCATCTCGGCGCGCAGATCGACCATCGAATCGACGGGCTGGACGGGGAAGTAGCCGCCCTTTACGCCCGGGCGGTGGCCGCTATTAAAGCCGTCTTTGTAGTTTTTGCCGCTGTTCCAATGCCCCTCTTCGGTATCTACCTTAAACATCGCGCAGTTCATATCGTCGATGATCTTTACGTCGTCGAAAACGAAAAACTCATTCTCGGGCCCGAAATAGCAGGTATCTCCAAGGCCCGTAGTTTGCAGAAACTGCTCGGCTTTTTTAGCGATCGAGCGCGGACATTTTTCGTAAAGCTCGTTTTTGTAGATATCGTAAACGTCGCAGATGACGATGATCGTAACGTCCGCGGTGAATGGATCCAAAAACGCCGTTTGCACATCAGGCTTTAGCATCATATCGGACTTGTCGATCGGCTGCCACGCCTCTACCGAGCTTGCATCAAACGGAATTCCGTCGGCGAAGTCCTTCGGCAGGCGCTTGTAGTTGTAGGAGACGTGGTGCCAGGTGCCCTTTAGATCGGTAAATCTAAAATCCACGAACTCGACCTCGTTTTCATCGCAAAATTTAAAAAATTCCTTCACGTCATTAACAAATTTTCCCATATTTTTCCTTTTTTCCGCCCGTATTCGGGCTAAATTTAACGGCGGATTTTAACATTATTTAGTTGAAATTCGACTTTATCTGCGCTGTTTTGCGCGGTGCGATTTTTAAAATTTTGCGCCGCCGAAGCTTTTGAAATTTTAAAATTTCTCGCCGCCGCCGCTTTTAAAATTTAAAGGCGACCGCCGTAAATTTACGCTAGATTTACGAACTGCCGCTCGCGATTTTTAAAAACGGCGATCTTATCATAGCCGAACTCGCGCGCTTTGGCGTAAATTTTATCGTAGTTTAGCGCCACTTGAGCTACCGAGTGCGCGTCCGAGCCAAGCGTGATCGACACGTCCGCATCCGCAAGCATCTGCAAAAGTGCGTCGCTTGGATAAATTTCATTTGCGGGTTTGCGAAGCCCCGCGGAGTTTAGCTCCACGACGATGCCGCTTTTTTTGATCGCATTTATCGCGCCGCCCGCCAAAACTCTAATATCTTTTTTCGGAGTAAATTTAAAAATTTTAATCAGATCCATGTGCCCTAAAATGTCGAATTTACCGCTTCTGCACAGCGCACAGATCAGCGCAAAGTATTCGCGATAAACGTCGTCTATTTCGCGCCCGCTCCATTGATCTAAAAATTCCTCGTTATCAAAGCCCCAGTTGTTTAAAAAATGCACCGAACCGATGAGATAATCGATCTCGCGCGCGAAAATCCGCTCATCCATTAGCTCCCGTTTCGTCATAAAATCGACCTCGTATCCCAGCCGCACGTCGATCCGCCCGCTAAACTCATCTCGCAGATCCCTAATCGTCCGCTCGTAAAGCTCCATCTGCTCGAAGCTCATTCGGTATTTTTGATCGAAGTTCATCGGCGCGTGATCCGCAAAGCCGAAAATTTCTATGCCTCGTGCGATCGCCGCTTCCAAATACTGCCGCGGCTCGCCGTTAGCGTGGTTGCAAAGATAGGTGTGGTTGTGCAGATCGACCCTCATCGCGCCTCCTTAAATAAAATTTTGGCTAAATTGTAGTAAAATCGCGCTTAAAAAATCACTAGGAATGTATTTGAAAAAACCCGAACTCTTAGCTCCTGCTGGGAATTTAACGAAACTAAAAATCGCCCTAGCTTACGGCGCGGACGCCGTGTATGCAAGCACCGGCTCATTTTCGCTACGCCAGCGAAGCGCGAAGGAATTTAGCAAGGAAAGCTTCGCGCAGGGCGTCGCATACGCGCACGAGCGCGGCAAAAAGCTTTACGCGACCGTAAACGGCTTTGCGACCAACGGTCAGCTAGGAAACATCGAAAGGCATTTGGAATTTCTTCGCGATCTGCGCGTGGATGGAATTTTAATCGCTACTTTAGGCGTCGCGAGCCTCGCGCGAGCAGTAGCGCCGCAAATCCCGATTCACGTCTCTACCCAGGCCAACGTGCTAAATTATCTCGACGCGCAGGTTTGGGCGGAGTTGGGCGCCGTTCGCATCGTCGCGGCGCGGGAGATGACGCTCAAAGACGCCGTGGAGATTAAAGATAAAATTCCAAACCTAGAGATTGAAATTTTCGTGCACGGCTCGATGTGTTTCGCATACAGCGGGCGCTGTCTTGTTAGCGCGGTGCAAAGCGGGCGCTTTAGCAACCGCGGAAGCTGCGCGAACGACTGTAGATTTAACTACGAGCTTTACGCTAAAAATCCCGAAACCAGCGCGCTTTTCCGCTTGCAAGAGCGCGAAGGGGAGGGGACTTTCGTAATGAACGCGAAGGATCTTAGCCTCATTTCGCACGTGCAAAAGATCATGCAAACGGGCGCGATCGACAGCTTCAAAATCGAAGGGCGCACCAAGAGCGAATACTACGTCGCATGCGCTACAAATGCCTACCGTGCGGCGATCGACGATGCCGTGAGCGATAAATTTGAGGCCGGCGTTTACGAGCGCGAGATCGCGACGCTTAAAAACCGCGGCTTTAGCGACGGATATTTGATAAAACGCCCGTACGAGCGGGAGGATACGCAAAATTTAGACCGCAGCATCGAGCTTGGCACGCATCAGGTCTGCGCGATCTCGCAGGACGGCGAGTTTATAAGCATTAAAGATAAAATTTTGCCGGGCGAAGCGTATGAAATTTTTGCTCCGCGCGGCTTTAAAATTTGCGCTTGCGATAATGAAATCGGCGAAATTTACGAGCTTGGCGGCAAGCCGTATTTAAAATTTAAGAAGCTGCAAAGTCGTAGCGGTAAGGAATTTAACGAGATTCACAGCGGCAATCTAAATGAGATTAAGCTGCCTGCGAAGCTCGCGGAGTTTTGCTTTTTAAGAAAGGAGATAGAATGAAATTTGTTTCTATAATAATGGGCTCAAAGAGCGATTACGAGGTCGTTTACGAGGCGGCTAAAATTCTAAACGAATTCGGCGTAGCGTATGAGATGATCGTCTCCTCCGCGCACCGAAGCCCCGCCCGCACGGCAAAATACGTCGCGGACGCCGAGAAAAAGGGCGCGCAGGTTTTCATCTGCGCGGCGGGCATGGCGGCGCATCTTGCGGGCGCGGTCGCTGCGAATACGACCAAGCCGGTGCTAGGCGTCCCGCTCGGCGGTAGCGCGCTTAGCGGCGTAGATGCGCTGTATTCGACCGTGCAGATGCCTGCGGGCATCCCCGTCGCGACGCTTGCGATCGGCAAGGCGGGCGCGAAAAACGCGGCGTATCTGGCGGTGCAAATTTTAGCTCTAAACGACGAGGTGCTAAGCTCGAAGCTAAAGGCGGATCGCGCGGCAAAAGCGGAGGCGCTGAAAAAGGACTCCGAGCAGATCGAAGTACTACTTGAGGACTAGAGCGCAAAGGTGCGCGGCAGCGCTAGGCGCGAGCTTGGCTGGCGAATTTTGGCGCTTAAAAGCGTTTAAATTTGCGCAGCGCCAAATTTAAACGCCGAGCCATAGGTGCCGCGAGGCTGAAATTTTAAAATTTATACTTCGCGCGGGTTTTAAAATTTAAGAGCCGAAGCCCGCGCGAAATTTTGTAAAATTTGATCGATTTAAAGGAATAAAATGAAAAAGATCGTCGCTCTGTCGCTTGCTCTTGTCGCGCTTTTAGGCGCAAAAGAGATTAAAAGCAAGGAGGTGTTTTTATCGGGCGCCGCCTCCGTGGATAGTTTGAGGCAATTTTTGAAAGCAAATAAAGATGAGATCGTAAAGTTAAATTTAAGCTACTGCGCGAACGAGAACAGTTTGAAAATTTTAGAAAAAAATGCGAACGAGCGCAAAGGGGGCGTGAAATTTAGCGGTATCGCGGAGGACTACAAGCCCTCTAAAGACGTTACTATCGAATATTACGGCGAGCATTTCGATCTGGGCGAGGGCTATGACGACGAGGGTAACGCCGCAATCGACGAGGGGCAGATGATCATCAGATATAGCCCGCGCGAGGGCTCGTTTCAAAGCTTGACGCTACAGGTAGGCGGCTCCGAGCGCGGCACAAGATATAAGTGGCGGTATCTTTGGGACGAAAAGGCTAGATGCAAGGACGGCGAAGTGCGGCTAGAGGGAGCGTTTTACGTCGCGGACGGCGAGTATCCCGCGGCAAGCGATCTAGGCGATAAGGGAGATTTCGATATATTCGCCCTCGATCCGATCGCGAAAAAATACTTCAAGCTGCTGGAGTATAGATAAATTTGCCGCAGTTGGCTTGCAAAATGAAATTTCGCTAAAATTTTAGGCGAGAAAAAAGCTACTTTGTTTCGGTAAATACCGACTAGACGGGCGAATGCTCGGCTGAAATTTTAAAAATTTTTAGAGCCGCAAAGAGCCTTTGAAGCAGGCTTTGAAAGGCGCTTGGAAGATAAAATTTAAATTTACATATCGATAAAAGGATAAAAATGACGTTTTCACAGATTATTTTGACGCTTCAAAACTACTGGCATGAGCAGGGCTGCTTACTCGTTCAGCCCTACGATATGCCCGCGGGCGCAGGCACCTATCATCAGGCTACCTTTTTGCGCAGCCTAGGAAGCAAACCTTGGCGCGCGGCATACGTAGCACCCTCGCGTCGCCCAACAGACGGGCGCTACGGCGAAAACCCAAACCGCTTGGGTGCGTATTATCAGTTTCAGGTGATCTTAAAGCCGAGCCCGGGCAACATCCAAGAGCTCTATCTAAAAAGCTTGGAAAAGCTTGGGCTCGATCTTAAAAGCCACGATATCCGCTTCGTAGAAGACAACTGGGAGAGCCCGACGCTGGGGGCCTGGGGGCTTGGCTGGGAGGTTTGGCTAGACGGCATGGAGGTGACGCAGTTTACCTATTTTCAGCAGGTAGGCGGCATCACGTGCGAGCTCATAAGCGGCGAGATCACCTACGGACTTGAGCGCTTGGCGATGTATCTGCAAAACAAAGACGACGTTTACGACATCATCTGGGACGACAAGGCGGGGCTCGTGAGCTACGGCGACGTGCATAAAAGGGGCGAGTTTGAGTTCAGCAAATACAACTTCGAGCTTGCGGACACCGCGATGCTTTTTAATCAGTTTGAAAACTGCTTCGGCGAGTGCAAAAGCATCCTAAAGCACGGCCTGGCGCTTCCCGCGTATGATTACTGCATGCTCGCGGCACACACGTTCAACGTCCTTGACGCTCGCGGAGCGATCTCGGTCACGCAGAGGCAGGATTATATTTTAAAGATCCGCGATCTTGCCAAAAACTGCGCGCTTTGCTACGCAGATCCGCAAAAATATGTCGCCGAGCTGGACGCCGCAACGTACAGCGATAAAAAAGGCGGCAAAGCAAATGAGGGAGAAAAGAGCGAGAAGTGCGGCGTTAAAGGGGCTGTCTCGGCGCCCGCAAACTCGGCAGGCGCAAATTTAAAAAACGCTTGCGGCAAACAAAACGCCGCGGATAAAGCGGATAAAAGCGAAAAGTAAAATTTATGAGAACTGGCGAAATTTATGAAATTTTAAATGCTGCCGCGCCTTTTTGCGACGCGGAGGCGTGGGATAATAGCGGGCTAATGCTCGGAAGCTTGGATGATGAAATTTCAAAAATCTATCTAAGCCTTGACGTCACTAGCGAGCTGGTGCGCGAGGCAGAGGCGGGCTCGCTTTTCGTGGTACACCACCCGCTGATTTTCAACCCGCTAAAATCGCTTGATCCGCGGCTCTATCCTGCAAATTTGATCTATGAGATGATCCGCAAAAACATCTCTCTCATCGCGATGCATACGAATTTTGACAAGCACGTTTTAAACGGATTCGTAGCGCGCGAAATTTTAAAATTTGAAATTACGGGCGAGCGGGATTTTTTGGTTTTCATGCGCGCGGATTTGAGCTTTGAGCAGCTGTGCGCACAGATAAAGCGCAAGCTTGGCATCGAGCATCTGCGCGCCGTAAAGACGAAAAATTTCATCCAAAATATCGCGCTTTGCACCGGTAGCGGAAGCGAACTAAATCAAAGCTTGGGCGTGGATTGCTTCATCACGGGCGACATAAAATATCACGCCGCGCTTCAAAATTTAGAAAACGGCGTGAGTTTGATCGATATAAATCATTTTGAAAGTGAGCGCTATTTTGGGCGCGCGCTCGCACCTTTCTTGCAAAAAAGCGAAATTGAAGTTATAATAAGCGAGCAAAAAAATCCATTTACGTATTATTAAAGGAAGAAGATGAACAAATATTTAAGCCAATTGGTAGAGCTTTGCGAATTCGATAAGCAGCTGGACGGGTTTAAGCCTAAAATCGAGGCCGCACAGGAGAAGCTGAGTAAAAAAAGCACTGAAATAAACGGCGCAAAAGAACAGATCGAAACTCTAAATGCGGAGATCGCCGAGCTAAAATCTCAAATTTTACAAGCAAATGCGCAGCTTAGCGCATTTTCGTCCAAGCTAAAAAGCACGGGTAAAAAAAGCGGCGCGGCAAAAACCGAAAAGGAGATCAAGGCCCTTAGCGTCGAAGAGGACATCGCAAAAGAGCAGCTCGAGGCCACAAACGAAGAAATCGAAAGACTGGAAAAGATCGTAGCCGCAAAGGAAGCGCTCGTAAATGAGCAGAGCGAAAAGCAAGAGGCGTTTGAAACCGAACTAAAAAGCCTGCAAGAGCAGGTAAGCGCCGAGATGGGCGAGGTCGAGGTCGCACGCGGCGGGATCTACGCCAAGCGCGATAAGCTAATGCAGGCGATGAACCCCAAAACCGTCTCATTCTACGAAAAGATCCGCAAGTGGGCGGGCAATACGGCGGTCTCGCCGGTGCGCAAACAGGCCTGCTACGGCTGCTTTATGCGCATAAGCGACAAGACCTATTCCACGGTCATCAAAAGCGACGACATCGTAACCTGCCCGTATTGCGGTAGAATTTTATATAAAGAAGCCGAGTGATCTACACCGCCTTGGCGTTTTTGGCGTGGCTCGTCGCTGCGCCTTTTATTTTTATCCTAAGCTTTAAAACAAAATACCGCACGAGCCTGAAGGCGCGATTTTTTCTATACAAAAACCCTAAATTTAGCCCCGCTGCGGTGCACTTTCACGCTTGCAGCCTGGGCGAGGTAAACGCTCTTGCGCCGCTAATTTCTAAATTTGAGAGCGTCGCGCTTAGCACGACTACGCAGACGGGCTTCGGTGCGGCGCGCGCGCTCACGCCGAACTCTCGCTACCTGCCGTTTGAAAACTGGCTTCCGTTTTGGCTTACGGGCAGCCGCGTGCTGGTGATTTTCGAAGCGGAGCTGTGGCTAAATTTGATCCGTTCCGCTAAATCGCGCGGAAGCTACGTGATCCTGCTAAACGCGCGCATTAGCGACCGCTCGTACGCGAGCTATCTGCGCTTTAAGTTTTATTATCGTAAAGTGTTTGAAAATATCGATCTGGTGCTTGCGCAAAGCGAGCTTGATGCGGCGCGGCTGAGGGAGCTCGGCGCAAAAAATATAAAGGTCGCGGGCAACGTGAAAAGCGCGAATATCGCCGTTGCGACGAAAGACTATTCTGCCGCGTCCGCAAATAGCTTCGTGCTTACGATCTCAAACACTCACGAGGGTGAAGAGGAGCTTGTTTTATCGAATTTAAACGATTTTATAAAATTTCGCAGTTCGCAAAATGTGCCCGAAAAGGACCCTATCGCAGCGAGTGCCCGCGACGAGACGGACTTGCCTGCGGCTGAGCTTTGCGGCGAGACGGGCTCGACCGAGCCGGTAAATTTAAACGCAGCTTCTTTGGATGCGGCGACTTCAAGCGACGCTTCGTCCGCCGTGCCGAATACGACGCCTTTAAACGGCGCGTCTTTAAATTCTACCGCACCGAATACGGCGGCTTCGACTGCCGCGCCGCAAAAGCTAAAAATCATCCTGGCGCCGAGGCACCCGGAGCGCTTTGGAAAGGCCTGCGAAATTTGCAAGACTTGGGCGCGCGAGTATGAGCTTAGCTTTGAGAGATTTAGCGACGGCGCGGGGCTTCGGAGCGATTTTATCTTGCTTGATGCCTTCGGGGAGCTAGCGAATTTTTATAAAATTTCAAACGCCGTGATCTTGGGCGGCAGCTTTTTGCGCAATATCGGCGGGCATAGCCCGATCGAGGCGGCGAGCTTCGGCGTGCCGATCATCAGCGGGCGATTTTTTGATAATCAAAAGGCGCTGTACGCGCTCGTGCAAAATATCGCTCTGTGCGAGGCGGATGAAATTTCAAGCGTTTTAAAAGAGCCGCTAAAGGGCACGCGGATAGATAAAATTTGCGATCTGCAAGAGATAGAAAATTTAATCAAGGAAAGAATTTAATGCAAGAAAAAGCCTATAAGCTGCTGGCGGCGCAGGAAAATATCTCGCACAATGAAGCCAAAGCCCTCATCGACGCAGGGCTTGTGAGCGCGCGCGGCGCAAAGATCGCTCTAGCGCGCGAGATGCTCGGCGAAAATACTAAATTTAGCGTAATGAAGCCCGCAAAACCCGCGATTATTTACGAGGATGAGAACGTTTTGGCGGTCAATAAGCCGCCCTTTATGAGTAGCGAAAATCTGGAAAAAATCTATAAATTCGGGCTTCTAAACCGCCTGGATAAGGAAACCAGCGGCGTCGTGCTGTTGTATAAGAATGAGGAATTTCGCGAAGCGGCGATTGCAGAGTTTAAAAATTTGCGCGTGAAAAAAAGCTACATCGCGATCGTAAAAGGGATCGTGAGCGAAGAGATGAAATTTGACGAGCCTATTTTGACGATAAAGACCCGCAGCGGCGCATTTTCTAAAATTTCGCCAAACGGCAAGAGCGCATTTAGCGAGGTTTATCCGCTTATGGTAAGCGGCAAAAAATCGCTCGTAAAAGTGCGGATCGAGACGGGCAGGACGCATCAGATTCGCGTGCATCTGGCAAACGCGGGCTATGGCGTAATAGGTGATGAAAAATACGCCAAAAGCCGTGCGAAGCGGATGTTTCTACACTCGTACGAGACCGAAATTTTGGGGCTAAAATTTAAAGCTCCGCTAGATACAAGCTTCAATGAATTCGGCTTTGAAATTCCTAAAGAGCTCTGATATTCAATGGCTTTTAAGTTAATTTTAGGTAACATCGCAAGTTTAAAAATTTTATAAGGGATCAAAGTGTTTGAGATCATAAGCGAGTCGTTTAAAAACGCAGTCAATAAATTAAAAACAATCGATGACGAAAAAGCTTTAAAAAACGCCTTGGAGACGCTAAAAAAGGCGCTTTTAAAGGCCGATGTGCACCATAAAGTCGTAAAGGATTTTTTGGCGCTTGTCGAAGCCGATCTTCGTATCGGTACGATAGGACAGAAGCCGTTTTTGCAGTCCATCAAGACAAATTTGACTAAAATTTTAACGGCGCCTAGAGGCAGCAGTCAGGGATTTGTATTTGCCGGCACGCCTCCTACGGTAGCTTTGATGACGGGACTTCAAGGAAGCGGAAAATCCACAAGCACGATAAAACTCGCAAACTATCTGAAACTTCGTAAAAAAAAGGTCTTGGTCGCAGCGTGCGACTTGCAGCGCCTAGCCGCGGTCGAGCAGCTCCGCCAGCTATGCGAGGCGAACGAGATCGAGCTGTTTTTTATCGAGGGCGAGAGCGATCCATTAAGGGTTGCGGAAAAAGCGCTAAGCAAGGCTAAAAGCGGGCTTTATGACGTACTGCTCGTAGATACGGCGGGGCGTCTTGCGATCGATGAGGCTCTGATGGCACAGCTTGCGGAGATGAAAAAAACTCTAAATCCGCATGAAATTTTTTACGTAGCGGACGCTATGAGTGGCCAAGACGGTATTAAAACTGCCTCTAAATTTGATGAAATTTTAGGCCTTACGGGCGTGATCTTAAGTAAATTTGACGCCGATACCAAAGGCGGCGTAGCTCTTGGTATCGCGCAGCAGCTGGGCATCCCGCTTCGTTTTATCGGAACCGGCGAGAAGGTGGCCGATCTGGAGGGCTTTATACCCGATAGAATCACCGGCCGCATTATGGGCGAGGGCGATTTAGCGACGCTGGCCGAGAAAACAAGCGCCGTTTTCGACGAAAGAGAAGCTAAGGCCTTAAACAAAAAGATCAAAAAGGGCGAGTTTAATTTCAACGATTTCGTAAATCAGCTCGAAAGCGTGAAAAAGCTCGGCAATATGAAAAATTTAATCGGCATGATCCCGGGGCTTTCCGGCATGGCGAATAAGATAAAAGATATCGATTTGGAAAACTCAAAAGAGATACTTCATATCAAAGCGATGATCAGCTCTATGACGCCGAAAGAGCGCGAAAACCCCGATCTGCTAAATAATTCGCGTAAGCGCAGACTTGCTGCTGGCGCAGGGCTTTCGCAGGTGGAGGTGAACCGCTTCTTAAAGCAGTTTGCGGGCGCTTCGAAGCTTGCGAAGAAATTTTCGGGCAAGGGCGGCATGCAGGGGCTTGCCTCGATCGCTCAAAGGCAAAATTTACCGAGATAGCCTCTCGGTAGAGTTTGCAGATGTTTAAGTTTTAGCCATCTGCAAGTTCTAAGACTTACAAAAATTTAAGGAGAAAAAATGGCAACAGTTGTTAGGCTTACAAGAATCGGAAGAAAGAAGCAGCCTTTTTACCGCATCGTGGTAACGGATAGCAGAAAAAGACGCGACGGCGGCTTTATCGAGACGATCGGCTTTTATAACCCGTTAAAGCAGAGCGATAATATTAAATTCGACGCGGAGCGTTTGGCATATTGGAAGAGCGTAGGCGCGAAGTTAAGCGATAGGGTCGCTCAAATCACAAGCAAATAAAATGGTAGAAAATTTTATAAAAGAGTACGCAAAGTTGATTGCCGACTATCCGCAGTCCGTCTCTACGCAAAAGCGGGTCGGTGAGAACTTTACCGAGATCATCGTCTATGCCGACAAGGCCGACACCGGCAAACTCATCGGCAAGGATGGCAAAATGATAAACGCTATAAAGACCGTCATCATCGGCTATAAAGCAAAAGATCCGATCAATTATAAAATTACCGTCAAAGCCAAAGATGCCTGATGATCTTTTAGAAGTCGCGAAGCTCGGTCGGACTATCGGCCTAAAGGGCGCGGTTAAAATTTTCGATCGCAGCGACTTCCCCTCTCAGTTTAAAAAAGGCGCCAAATTTTATCTGCGAAACGGCGAAATTTTAGAAATTTTATCCTTCAATGGCGCAAATTCTAGCGCTATTTTTAAAAATTACGAAAGCGTAGAGGCGGCAGCAAATTTAACCAACCAAATTCTTTACCGAAGCAAAGAGGACACGCGGAAATTTTGCAAATTGCAAAAGGGCGAGTTCTTTTACTTCGATATTATCGGGCTTGAAATTTATGAAGACGGCGCGGTTTTGGGGCGCGTAAGGGACATATCGCAGATCGGAAGCGGCTATATTTTTGAGGTAGAAACGGATGAAAGCTTAATCTCGCAGGCTCTGCCGAAAGAATTTTTCATCCCCTATGTGGACGCCTATGTGAAAGAAATTTCGCTTAGCGAGCGTAAAATTTTTACTCAAAATGCGCGCGCGATTTTGGAAAACTCATGAATTTTATCTTCATCTCGCTGTTTGAAAATCTCATCGCGCCGTATTTTGAGGACTCAATTTTAAAGCGCGCGGTCGATAAGAAAATAATCTCGACGTATTTTTTTAACCCGCGAAATTTCACGACAAATCGGTATAAAAAGGTAGATGATTATATGATCGGCGGCGGTGCGGGGCTTTTGATCGGCACGGAGCCGCTTGCCGGGACGATCGAGCACGTAAAAGCTAAATTTAAAAATACGAAGTTTATCTATCTCTCGCCCGCCGGTAAAAAATTTAATCAAAACGATGCCAAGCGTCTAAGCGGCGAAGAGAGCTTATGCTTTATCTGCGGGCGCTACGAGGGGATCGATGAGCGCATAGTCGAAAGATATGTGGATGAAATTTTTTGCATCGGAGACTTCGTCCTTACCGGCGGCGAGCTCGGCGCGCTTTGTATGTGCGATGCGATAAGCCGCAACATAAAGGGCGTTCTGGGCAACGAAAGCTCGCTCGTCGAAGAAAGCTTTGAGGGCGGAATTTTAGAGGCGCCCGCGTTCGCAAAGCCTGATATTTTTGAAAATTTACCTGTAGTTTCAGAGTTTTTAAAGGGTAATCACGCTAAAATGCGCGATTTAAAAAACCAAATGGCGCTATGCAAAACGAGGTTCTTCCGCCCGGATATGTACCGAAAGATCGCCAAAAATAAAGGAAATTTATGAAAAATAAATATATTCAAGCGTTCGAGGACGCCCAAATCGCAAGTAAAAGCGTGCCGAACTTTCGTGCAGGAGATACTTTGCGCGTAGCCATCAGGATCAAAGAGGGCGATAAGAGCAGGATTCAAAATTTTGAAGGCACCTGCATTGCGCGCCGCGGAAGCGGCGTCGGCGAGACCTTCATCATCCGCAAGATCGGCGCAAATAGCGTCGGCGTGGAGACTGTCTCTTATACACATCTCCGAGCCCACGAGACCGATCAGTATC
>CAUUKU010000023.1:0-20069 GCA_963545665.1 uncultured Campylobacter sp.
TTACAATTTCGCCTTAAAATTACCATTGCGAAGCGATTTTATATGATTAGAATTTTTATATTGTTTTTTTTATGGGCGGGCGCCCTGTTAGCGAATAATTCCAGCGTAGAGAAGTTTGCGTGGCCCGACGGCGTGAGCCTGCTTCAATTTATGGAGACTGCGGGTATCCCCGCGTCGGTGTATTATGACCTAGATAAAGAAGACCAAGAGCTTGCCGCCGAGGTACGAGCGGGGGTAGAGTGTCAGATACTCAGAGATCCGGTAGGCCGCGTGTCTCAGCTACTAATACCCGTCAGCGAGGAGCTGCAGATCCATATATATCGCGATAAATTTAGCACGTTTAGATTTGTCTATACCCCCATCGTCTATGAAGAAAACAGCTACTCATTGGGGATTCAGATCGAAAGCTCCCCCTATCAAGATATCGTAAAAGCCACCGGCAATACGGCGCTAGCGAATGAATTTATGCTTGTTTTTAAAAACGAAGTAAATTTTAAAAAGCTACAAAAAGGCGATCGGCTCGTGATCCTGTACGAGCAAAAAACGCGCCTTGGCAAGCCTTTCGGCGGAGTAAATATCTTAGCCGGAATGATCGAGGAAAACAAAAAGCCCAGATCGCTTTATTTTTTCGACGATAAATACTATGACCGAAGCGGTAAAAAGGTCGAATCCTTCCTGCTTATCACGCCGCTTGTTTATACTAGAATTTCATCGTATTTCACTCCTAAGAGGTTTCATCCGATCCTAAAACGATATCGCGCGCATCTGGGCGTGGATTACGCCGCCCCCAAGGGCACTAGGGTAAATGCCGCGGGAGCCGGTAAGGTAAGCTTCGTCGGGCGTAAGAACGGCTACGGCAACACCGTAGAGATCAACCACGGCGGCGGCATCAGCACCCTTTATGCGCACCTTAGCGGCTTTGCAAAGGGTCTAAAAAGCGGCATGAGCGTCAAACAAGGCCAGCTCATCGCCTACGTAGGCTCGACCGGGCTTAGCTCGGGGCCGCACCTGCATTTCGGACTTTATAAAAATAAACAAGCGATCAATCCCCTAAAAGTGGTCAAAATAGAAAAAACTAACGTCGTAAGCGCCGAGGAGCTTAAATTTAAAGCTCTCGTAAAGGACATGGACGCAAGGATGGCTGCGGCTAAAGACGGCTCGAAAAACCCGGCTAAATTTGAAAACTATGAGCCGCTTATCACGATAAATTAAGGCTGAAAATGGAAAATAACGAGCAGCTAAACGACGTCGAGGAAGCTAGAGCGCTGCTTGATGCGCATCTGGGCGATACGCTAGAGCAAGAGCTTAGCGCGGCGGATCTCGCCGATCATCTAAAAACTCTCAAAAAGCACGATGAAGAAAAATATGTAGAAGTCCTAAAAAAACTCGAACCCGAGGATCTCGCCGATGCGGCGCTCGAGATGCCAGAGCATATGCTCGAAGACGTCATCGAGACGCTGCCTCACGAAAAGATCGTCGAAGCGATCGAAGAGCTCGAAAGCGACGATCAGACGGAGCTTTTGCAAAACATCGGCGACATCGATGAGGAAAAAGCGCAAAAGATCTTTGAGGGGCTGGACGAAGAGGACAAAAAGGACATCCTCACGATCTCGCAGTACGACGAGGATGAAGCGGGCGCGTATATGCAGACCGAGGTCTTTAGCGCGAGGCAGGATCAGACCCTAGGGCAGGCGGTCGAGATGCTGCGCGTTATGCGCGAAAAGGACGAGATCGAGAACGTCTTTCAGCTCTTTGTGCTCGATAAAAAGGGACACCTGCTTACGAGCTTTTCGACGTCCGATCTGATTTTATACGATTTTTCGCTCACTTTGGAAGAAATTTCACAAAAATTCGGCGCCGAAAACAAAATCCACTTCGCTACCGATACCGACAAGATCGACGACGTGATTAAGGACTTTGAGGAATTCGACCTTAACGTCATCCCCGTTGTCGACGCGGGCGGCATACTCATCGGGCGTATCACCGCCGATGATATCCACGATCTCATCCAAGAGCGCGCCACCGAGCAAATTTACAACCTCGCGGGCGTCGATGACGAAGCGGAGGATGATGAGACCACGATCTTTAAGGCGGGTCGCGCGCGCGCCTTATGGCTAGCGGTAAATTTATGCACGGCGATCGTAAGCTCCACGATCATCGGGCTTTTCGACGCCACTATCGAAAAACTAGTCGCGCTCGCCGTGCTTATGCCAATAGTCGCCTCCATGGGCGGCAACACCGGCACGCAGGCGCTTACCGTAACCGTGCGCCGCCTAGCCTTGGGCGAGATAGCGTTCAAAGACAAAAAGCAGGTTCTCTTTCGCGAGATCACGATCGCTTTTATAAACGGCTTAATCTTTGCCACGCTGATGGGGTTTGTGGCGCATTTTTGGTTCGGCATTAAGCTTTTGGGGCTGGTGATTGCGATGTCGATGGTGCTAAATTTAACGCTCGCGGGGCTTTTCGGCGCCGTCATTCCGATCACGCTTAAAAAATTAAATATCGACCCCGCCGTCGGTAGCTCCGTGCTGCTTACCACGGTGACGGACATCGTGGGATTTTTCAGCTTTTTAGGACTTGCGACGTGGATACTACTATAAAAAATTTCAAAATTTCCGAGCTTAAAAGCTCAAATTTCGTTAAACCATTTCGCCTAAATTTCGAAATGGACGGCGTAGCGCGCGCGTGGGACTGCGTCAAGGTGCACGATAGCGTCTCGATTTTGCTTTATCATACGCAGCGCGACGCGCTTTTGCTCGTCAAGCAGTTTCGCCCCAGCGTGTGGTTTTATCAAGAGGAAAATTTAATAAATTCGCCCGAGAAGGGCTACACCTATGAGCTTTGCGCGGGCATTTTGGACAAGGGCATTAGCGAGGAGCAAACGGCGATCGAAGAGGTGCTCGAAGAAACAGGCTATGCCGTGAAGGATCTGAAATTTATCACGAGCTACTACAGCGCCCTGGGCTTTGCGGCGAACCGTCAAATTTTATACTTCGCGTGCATCGACGAATCGATGAAGATCGGTCGCGGCGGCGGCGTGGACGGCGAGAAGATCGAGCTTTTCTACCTGCCCGCAGCTAAGGCGCGGGAGTTTATGTTCGACGAAAAGATCGTGCGCGCGCCGGGGCTGATCTTAGCATTTCAGTGGTTTTTGAGCGAGTTTAAAGTTTAGCGGCGAGGCGGAATTTCGCGTGCCTCCGCGCGTTTTTGCGCCTCGGCTTTAAATTTAAAGGACGGCGATGAAAGTTTTATTTAGGCTGTGTATTATCGCGGCGTGTCTCTATACGGCGATCGCGGCGGCACTTTATATCTTTCAGGAGCGGCTGATATTTTTGGGCGAGCCGCTGGATAAAAACTTCAAATTTAGCTTTGAAAATTCCGAATTTGCGGGACTTGTAAACGCTCCCGAGAATGGCGAGCATTTAGATATGCAGGCGTCCGCTACGCAAAATAGCACCTCTACAAAGAACAGCGCGGACGAAGGCGCTTCCGCAGCGAGCGACACAAAAGAAAGCGGCTCCGCAGCGGGCGAGACTAAAAGCGAAGGCGCTCAAACTAGCGCCGAGCGCGTCGGCGAAAATACCGCTCGAGACGCCGCTACGGGCAATAACGCAAACGTCGCTGCGATAAAATTTCAAGAGATCAATATCCCGTTTGAGGGCGAGCTGATAAACGGGCTGAAATTTAGCGCGGCAGAGCCTAAGGGCGCGATTTTGTTCTTTCACGGCAACTTCGGCGACGTGAGCGGCTGGGGCGCATACGGCGCGGATTTTGCGGCTTTGGGATACGATTTTTATATTTTCGATTATCCGGGCTACGGCAAATCGGACGGCAAAATTTCATCGCAGCAGCAGCTTTTTGCGAGTGCGGATGCGATGAGCCGCTACGTTTTGGCGCAGCATCCGCCAAGAAAGCTCGCGATGATCGGCTACTCGATCGGAAGCGGCATCGCAGCACAGCAGGCTGCGAAGTGGGACGCGGCGCGGCTGATTTTGCTCGCGCCATATTTTAGCTTCGAGCGACTCGCGCACGAAAAAGCCCCATTCGTGCCTAAATTTTTGATCCGCTACAAGATTCCGACCGCGGAATTTTTGCAAGCGGCACGCGGCACGCAGATCACGCTCATCCACGGAGCCGCAGACGAGCTGATACCGGTGCATCACTCGTATGATCTTGCGGGATCTCTTAAGGCGGGCGATCTATTTTACGAAATATTAGACGCGCCGCACAACGGACTGCTGGAAATGCCCGGTATTTGGGAAATTTTAAAAGCTCGCCTTCATTAAACTCAAACGTCTCGTCGCATCTGAAATTTTCGCGATCAAAGCGGGGTCGGCCGCTCGCTTTATCCGAGTTTATACTTAGTTGTTGTAAAATGCGTTTCGCGGAAGCTTCGGCGCGCTTGACATCTCGCGCGGCGTTTGAGGACGCGGGCGCACGGGCGGCGGATTTTAAAAGACAGATCGCGGCTTTGATAGACTTCGGCGCGCCTGAGCTTTTAGAGCTTTTTATGCAAAAAAGCGGCGAGAAGGGCTACCTAAACGCGCTTTTGCAGTTCAATCACCTGTGCGCAGAGTTTGGCGAGAAGTTTAAGATGATAAAATTTAAAAAGGGGCTTTGATGAAAGCTTTTATCGATTGCGACTGCGAAATTTTGCAAAAGACGCTGGAGTTGTTTTTGAAGGATTGCGCTGCAAGTGCGCAGGATTGCGACTTCGTGATAAGCGATGAGCCGCAAAGCTCGGCAAAACCGCTATTTTTAATCGGCGAGGGCGGAGATCTGACGCTACCGTTTTCAAAAAATACTCTGCTATCGAAGTTAGAAGATTTCCAAGGCTCGCTAAAGCGGGATCTGAGCGAATGCGACGCGGCGGAAGCCGAAATTTGCGCGCTGTTTGATGAGTTCAAGGCAAAAATCATCGAAATTTTAAGAAGGCAAAATGGCTAAATTTTCCAAACCCGGCGGCGCGCTCTTTACGCAAATCTCAAGCGGTATTTATAAGGGCAAAAAGCTCGCTCTGCCCGCACTTTCGAGCACACGCAGCACGAAAAGCATCGTAAAAGGCTCGTTTTTCGATACGTGGCGGGCGGAGTTGCGCGGCGCGGCGTTTATCGAGTGCTTTGGCGGTAGCGGCGCAATGGCGCTTGAAGCGCTAAGCAACGGCGCAAAAAACGTTTATGCGATCGAAAAGGATGTCGCCGCGCATAAGATAATGCGGAAAAATTTCGAGCTTTTCGGGCTCGGCGCAAATGCGATTTTGGGCGATTGCTTCGAGCGACTGCCCGAAATTTTGCACGAGCTGAAAGCGGACATAAACGGATGCTCTGCCGCAAATTCTAGCGAAAGCCATACCGCAAATTCCAAAGAAAATTCCGTCACCGATCCCGCGCGCAGAGTGTTTGTCTATCTGGATCCGCCGTTTGCGATCAGGCAGGGTTTTGGTGAGATTTACGAGCGCGTGTTGGCGCTGATAGCGCGCCTAGGCTCCGCGCAGTGCGAGCTGCTAATCGCGATTGAGCATATGAGCGAGCTTGAGCTGCCGCCTAAAATCGGCGATTTCGCGCTGCTTAAATCGCGCAAATTCGGCGCTACGACGATGAGTTACTACGCAAGATGAAAAGCTTAAAGCAAATTTTAGATTATTACGCCGATTTGAAAAATTGCGACGCGGATCTTTTCGGCGCACCCGATCCGCTGCAGGTTGCAAAGGGACATCGAAACGACGTTGCGGCGCTTATCTGCGCGCTGTTTGCTTACGGGAGCGCGGCTCAAATTTTAAAATTCCTCCGCTCGCTTGATTTTTCACTTTTGGACGCGAGCGATGAGCGCATGAGAGCGGAGCTTGCGGGCAAAAAGTATAGATTTCAAAGCCCGCGCGACGTCGCTGAAATTTTTATAACTTTAAAGCGGCTTAAAAACAGCCTCAGTATCGAGGAGAGCGTGCTTTGCGGTATGCAAAAAAGTGGACGGATCGAGGATGGGATAAATTTTTTAATCGGCGAGATTTACAGACTAAATCCCTACCGCAGCCCGGGATATGAGTTTTTTTTCGGTCGCGGCTTTGCGCAAAAGCCCACGTCGCCATATAAACGCTACAATCTTTTCCTGCGCTGGGCGGTGCGCGACAGCGACATCGATCTGGGGCTGTACAAAAAGATCGAAAAATCGCGCCTCCTCACCCCGCTTGATACCCACACGCATAAAGTTTCACTTAAGCTTGGGCTGATCGATCGCAAGAGTTACGATTTCGAGGCGGTTTTGCAGCTTACGCAAAGCTTAAGGCGCTTCGATCCGGGCGACCCAATCAAATACGACTTCGCGCTGTATCGCCTCGGACAGAGCGGCGAGATAGATAAAATTTTACCCGAACTAAACGCGAATTTAAACAAAACTGCGAAGTAAGTCGGCGGAATTTTATCTGGTACGCGTGATGAAATTTTATGAAGCTTTTGCGTGATTACACAGCGGAATTTTGCGATGTTTTGCCGCATAAGTGTGGTTGGCTTATTGATTTTGCTGCACGTCTTGAGTACAGCGTGCCGAAATTTTATGGAATTTCGGCAAAAGATCGCTTCATAGAATTCTGCAAATTTCACGGATAGCCGCGCTGGATTAGTAGGACTTATCTTGCGAAATTTAGGTAAAATTCCAGTGATTTTCGCTGCTTAAATTTTATGAAATTTTGTAGCTCGTGCGCGACGCGATAGATTGCATGGAGCTAAAACGGCAATCACGCGACAAATTTTATAAAATTTAAGCGGGAGCCATGCGGCAAAATTTGATAAAATTCCGCGAAATTTTATAAAATTGCACGGAATTTTAGCAGGCGTTTGCATGCGTTTTGCGACGCATGGGCGGATTGCGATCGTAATTGCGCGGAATTTTGGTAGACGTTCACAGCGCGTGTCTGCGTAATCTGAAAAAAAGGATAAAAATGGAGCTTTGGCAGTTTGCGGTGCTTTTTGCGGCGGCGTTTTTTGGCGGATTTATCGACTCGATCGCAGGCGGCGGCGGGCTGATATCGCTGCCTGCGCTGCTTGCCGTGGGCGTTCCGCCGCATGTAGCGATCGCCACAAATAGATTTCAAGGCAGCTTCGGAAGCTTCACCGCCGCCTTAAATTTCATCCGCAAGGGCTATGTCGATGCAGCGGAGATCTTGCGCGGCGTGATTTTTACGTTCATAGGCGGGCTTGTCGGGGCTTATGTCCTGCTCCTAATCGATGCGAAATTTCTAAACTATCTCATTGCGATCTTGCTTTCGGCGCTTTTATTTTACATGATTTTTTCGCCGAGCCTAGGCGAAGCGCCCGCAAGGCCCAAGATGTCAAAAAAGAGCTTTTACGCGATCTTCGGGCTTGTTTTGGGATTTTACGACGGGTTTTTCGGCCCGGGCGCGGGCTCGTTTTGGACGTTTGCGCTTGTGGGAATTTTAGGGCTGTATATGAAAAAGGCGGTCGCACACACGAAGGTTTTAAATTTCACCTCAAACATCGTCTCTTTGGGCGTTTTTATCGTCGGCGGACAGATTTTATGGCTCGTCGGAGTGGTGATGGCGGTCGGACAGATCGCGGGCAGCTTTGCAGGCTCAAGCCTAGTGATGCGATGCGACGTGAAATTTGTGCGCAAGATGCTTCTGCTCGTCGTTTCCGCCACGATTTTAAAGCTACTTTACGGACTGATCGCAAGTTAATTACAAACTGAGTGAGGGTTGATCGCAGACTAATAAAGTCAAAATCATAGAATTTTATACAGGATTTCGTATAAAATTTCACGTAAAATTTTATGAGCTCTCGCTGATATGCCGCAATGACGCTGATCTTGCTGCTGCGTCGCGCCGAATTCGGTGTAACACTGCCAATTTATCACTGTGATATCGATTTTATCGCAGCTTCGTACGGATTGCGTTGCGATGGAGCCGACCTTGCTGCTGTGGTAGCGTTGTGCCAAACTTACTTTGATGGTGTCGATTTTATCGCGGTGTCGCACTAATCACGCTTCGACGACGTTGGCCTTGCTGCTACGACAGCGTCGCACAAACTCGCTGCGATTGCGCCGACCTTACTGCGACTATGATGCCGATTTTGCTGTAGCATCACCGATTAAATTTTTATCTATTCGTACTGGCTAAATTTCGCCGTGCACCCGCGCGTTTATTTCGCCGCGCTTATACCGATAAAATTTAGCCCTGTTTCCAAATGCGCGACATTATCGTACTCGCACTGATAAAATTTCACATGCTTGTGCTCGCAAAATTTTAAGTACCGCTCTATAGATCATTTTGCCGCGCGCCGCACCCGCTGTTTCACTTAGCTATCGCCGATGAAATTTAACCGTTCTTTAAAGCGATGAAATTTCACCCGCACTTTCACGCGCTGTTTCCGCGTCCGTCGGCTATTTTAAATTTTGCCGTTCCGTCGCCACGGCTCGCTTTCCGCGCTAGCTTCTCGCCATATTGTCCGCTGTATTTGTACGATAAATTTAACCGTACCGCTGCGCCTGCCGTTTCACTCTGATATCGTAGGCGATTGCCTATCCATGCCATTTAATTTGTCACATTGTCGCGTATCTGTTTTGCCTCGCCCGTCGAAATTTAGCCAATCTTTCGCGTCAATTAAATTTCATCGCGCCCGCAACCTTAGCCGCCCGTTCGCGAAATTCCGCCGCCTAAAGCAATGCTAAAATATTTTGCGATAAAATGGACGAAATTTTTCACAAAGGATTTACTATGCAGATCATCTCGACTCCCGATGCGGCGCAGGCCATCGGGCCGTACTCTCAGGCGATCAAGGCGGGCGGACTCATCTTTACCTCGGGGCAGATCGCGCTTAAGCCGGACGGCGAGTTCGTCGCGGGCGGCGTGGAGGCGCAGAGCAGGCAGGTTTTGCAAAACCTCGCCGCGATCCTAAAAGAAGCGGGCGCGACGCTGCAGGATGCCGTCAAAACGACGATTTTCCTGGCCGATATGGGCGATTTTGCCGCGGTGAACGAGATATACGCTGCGGCGTTCGGCGCGCACAAGCCCGCTCGCAGCACGGTGCAGGTCGCCAAGCTCCCCAAGGGCGCGCTTGTGGAGATCGAAGTAATAGCGCTGGCTAGGGCTTAGCGCTAAATTTAGATCGCCGAGGCACTACGAGTGCGCGTTTGCGGTTAAAATTTAGACGCGGGCCGCTCGAAATTTTAAACGGCTCGCTTTGGTTTTGTAGCTGCGCGAGCTTTTAAATTTAGATTTTCAAAGCCGCGCCAAACACCCGCGGGTCTATGCAAACAGCGCGTCTTGGTGCGCTAAAGCGTTAAAATTTCTCGCTCAAAATGGGATTAAAATGATAGAAGAGCTTATTCAAAAATCTAAAAATATCACGGCAGCGGAGCGCAGCGACATAGAGCCCGCATGGATCGCGCAGGCGCAGCGGCGACTCGGTTTCGCACTGCCTGCGAGCTACAAACGGATGCTGCTAAGATACGCTAGCGTCAGCGCGGCGGGGACGGAGTTAAAAACGATCGCGCCGCCCGAGTTTGCGGACAGTGCCGACGCTGATATCTGCTACACGTATGAGGTAAATCTGAAAAACGGGCTATTCGCCGCGGACGAGCTCGTGTTTTTGCAGCTCGAGGACGAGGAGTATTATTTTAAAATTTCGCCCGCAAGCGACATGGCGGGCGGCTTGCCGAATACGGCGCGCGGCAAGACGGCGGAGAGCACGAGCGACGAAGCTGCGAGCGAGACAGTGCGCGATACGGTCGTCGCGACGGTAGCCTACAGTGCGGAAAATAGGGCATCGAACGACGAAGCGTGTGCGGAGAGATTGCTGGATATAGCGCGCGATATAAATGCCGATGCTGCAGGCGCGACAATAAGCGAAGCGGCAGACGAGGCAGCAAGTGGAGCGACGAAAGAGATAGCAAGCGAGGCGGCAGACGATGCGCCGTGCGAATACAAGGTCTATGTGCGCGACTACGCGCAGAGCGAGGATAGGCTTTTTGCGGACGATTTTTACGGGTTTTTGGAAAAATTTTAAGACGAAATTAAGGCAAAATCAGGAGAGGCAAAATGGGACTGTTTGGCATTTTTAAAAAGCAAAAATTTGACATCGACGTGCGTGCGGACGGCGTTTTCATAGGCGGCGTAAACTGCGAGTTTGATCTAGCTAAGTTTAACGAAGCCCTAGGTCAGCCGCGCGTGATCGATGACAGGGAGGGCAAAAGCCGCTATTTTTGGGATGAGGCGGGGATTTTCGCCTTCGTGCGCGCAGGTGAGCTCGCAGAACCGAAGCTTTCCGAGATAGTTTTGATGCTTGAGGTCGCAAAGGGCGTGCAGCACGAGGTTCCGCGCAAGCTCTACGGCGGCGCGTTCACGCTAGAAGGCAGACCGCCGCTTGAGGCCGTGCCAGAGCAGGAGCTGCGCGGCGCATATATATTTTTGGAGCTTAGCCTAGGCAAATTTGAAGTCTCGCTAGCTCTCGCCGAGGCCGTGCAGGAGCGCATAGGCGCGATGGACTTTGCCGAGCGCTTCGCTAAGCGCGACACCGACGAGATCGCAGACATCGTGCGAGCCGCGAAAATGCCGATAGGGCGCGTCTGCATCAATCAAAAAGAGAAAAAGGCAAAGCGCAAGCCGAGCGATAAATTTAAGCTTCCGCGCGCGGCCGGCGAGACGCTAGCGTTTAAAAATTTCAATTTCAAAATCGCCGTGATGAACGAGCTGATGTATGAAAAAGCCCTGCTACAGCCCAAATTTGACGTGTTTGAGTACTGCGAGGAGCGCGGCATCGATCCGTATGCGGACTTCGGCGCACTGCCGCAAGCCAAAAAGTGGTTTAAGGACTATCCGGTCCCTGCAGATTTGGCGGAGCAGGTGAGCGAGCTCTACCTTGACGGCGGAAACGAAATTTACCTACAAATCGCGCCTGATTGGGACGGCGAAGATGAGCTTTTCGACATTAAAAACATTGACGCCGCCGAGCTTGCGCCCTTCATTAATCTTAAGAAAATCGAGACGACCGGCATCGGCATATCGAAAAAGGCGCGAAAAGCCTGCGCAGATGCGGGGATTGCGATAGTTGATTAAGCGCAGGAATGGACTTTGAACTCTACGGCGCGCGGTTTTTAAAAAGCTGAAATAGGCTTTTGAGCTGCGGTGTGCGCTCTTAAAGGTCGTAATTGTTGCCGCGCCGCGCAAAATTCCGCGCAAAATTCTACTGATATCGAGCGTTATAAATGAGCTTTGAAAGGCGCTTGGCGAAGCATCTGACATGTCTAATTTGGCGCGCGTTACAAGTTTTGAGGAGGCTGTTTGCAGCGTAAGAGCCACGCCGCTAAGTGTGCGAGATGAGTGTGTTGCGAGAGTAAAAATAGTTCGCTTTTTGATTTTGGAAAAAATCGCTGCGTAACAAGGTGATTAAATTTACCGCTTTTAAATTTTAAAATTTACAAAGAGCGGCGCGCACGGCTTTGAATGTGCGATTAAATTTGAACTTCATTAGAGGTTAAATTTCAAGCGCGGTTAAATTTGCGTTTTTAATTTTGCTTGCAGCCTGTGTCATACTGCAAAACAGAGTGCGAAAATAGATCGCATTTGCGCGCGATCAGCGCGGATCAAATTAAAATTTCGTCTTTGGAATTTAGTCTGAATTTGCAGCTCGCATCAAGAAAGTATTTTTTGCAAGCCGATATTGAGTAGCCAAGAAGTGTCTTGAAACTTAGCATCGGCGGCTTAAAAAGTATTTTGAAATCCGCGCCAAGAGTGTGTTTTAAAACAACAAGGCGCAGCGCTACTTTGCTGTTTTAAAACGCCGCTTCGGGGCTAAATTTTATAGCCGCATAAAGTCGTCGTTGTAACTGCCTTCTAGCTTGCGGCGCATATCCTCGTGCCATTTTGGCGTAAGCGTCGTAAGTAGGTTAAATTTTGCTAACAGCCCTTCATCGAGGCGGTCGCCGTAAAATAGACGGTTGAGCTCCATTATGCTCATCGTAGCGGGGTCGCGCTCTACGACGTAGATCTCGTCGCCTGCGCGGCACGAGCCAGTCTCTAGCACGCGGTAGTACCAGCCGGTAAGTCCACTGCGCGCGATCTCCGCCGTCATCTCCGCGTTACCCCAGCGCATCGAAAGCTTGTAGCAGGGCTTGCGCGGCTGGCTTACTTGCAGCACCAGCGAGCCTATGCGGTGCACATCACCGATGCAGACGTTTTGCTCGTGTAGTCCGCTGATCGTGAGGTTTTCGCCCATTGCGCCGTAGGCTAGATTTTTAAGCCCCAAAAACCTCTCCCACGCGGCGTAATTTTGCAGCGAGTTGGCAAAAATCGCCTTCTCCTCTCCGCCGTGATGCAGCGTGTCAGCTACCGCGTCGCCCTCGAACCCAAGCTCGTTTGCGCGCACTTCGCCCGCTCTAGCTTGCTTAAAAATCGCCGTCTTCCAGCGCCTTTTTAGAGGCTGCGTAGCGCGCTCGTCGCCGTAAGTGCGCGGTTGTCCGGTCAGTAATGCCTTTAAAACGGGCATTTTTCGCTCCTTAAAATTTGCATGCGTTCTCCTTAAATCATAAAATTTAGGCAAGGATTTTAGCTAGAAAAGAATTTTAAAATTCTAAATTTTGCGGCGATTTTGCGCTAAATTCCAAGTGCGGGCTTGAAATTTAGCGCGCGGCGTTATTTGTAGTCGTTCGCGTCGTAGCTTTTGCCGTCGTTAAAGTCGCTTAAAAGCCGCACGACGACGGGGCTAAGTAGGATGATCGCGATTAAGTTGGGGATCACCATCAGTCCGTTAAACATATCGGCTAGCCCCCAGACTAGGTCGATCTTTTGCACGCTTCCTATGAATACGAACGCGACGACCAAAATTTGCAAGAGCTTGACGAATTTTGCGCCGAGCAGATAGCGCACGTTGATCTCGGCGAAGTAATACCAGCCCAAAATCGTGGTAAATGCGAAGAAAAACAGGCAGATTGCCACGAAGCCGTAGCCGCCGCTGCGACCCAAAATTTGCGATCCGAAGGCTTCCTGCACCAGCGAGATGCCCGAAAATACCGCTTTGCCGTTTTCGAAGGTGACTACGTCGGTGCTGAGCACGACGAAAACGGTGATGTTAAGCACGATGAATGTATCGACGAAAACGCCCATTATGCCGAGCACGGCTTGATCTACGGGGTGTTTGACGTTCGCCGCGGCGTGTGCGTGCGGCGTCGAGCCCATACCCGCTTCGTTTGAAAAGAGCCCGCGCGCGATGCCGTATCTCATCGCGGTGGCGATCGTAGCGCCCGTAGCGCCGCCCCAAGCAGCCGATGGATCGAACGCGGCTTTGAATATCAGCGCGATGACGGATGGAATTTTGTCGAAATTTGAGCCGATGATGACGAGACCGACCAGCACGTAGCAGATCGCCATTATAGGCACGACCTTTTCGGCCACGCGCGCGATTGCCTTGACGCCGCCGAAAAAGATGACGCAGCAGATGAGCGATAAGGTTGCGCCGCACGCCCACTTCGGAATTCCAAATGCGCCGCTAAAGCCGTCTGAGATGGAGTTTGCCTGCACCATATTACCCATGAAGCCCAGAGCAAAGATGATGGCTAGCGCAAAAAACGCCGCTAAAGGCTTGGCAAATGGACTTTTAAGTCCGCGGCTGATGTAAAACGCGGGCCCTCCGATCATATGTCCGCTATCGTCCTTGGTGCGGTAAATTTGAGCCAGGCAGATCTCTGCGAAATTCGTCGCCATACCCAAAAACGCTGCGCACCACATCCAAAATATCGCGCCCGGTCCGCCCATCACTAACGCGGTGCTGGCGCCTACCAGGTTGCCCGTGCCGACTTGCGCCGCGATCGCCGTGGCGACGGCTTGGAACGAGCTCATGCCGCTTTTGCCCGCAGCCTCGCCGTGCAGGGAGAAGTTGCCGAAAAGCTTGCGAGCGCCCATTCTAAATTTAAAAATTTGCACTAAATGCAAGCGCGCCGTAAAATACGCGCCGGTGCCGCAAAGTAGGGCGATTAGAAAGTACGGACCCCACAAAAAGGAGTTGATCGTATCGACACAGGAGTTGAGACTATCCAGAAAATTTTGCATGGCTCTTTCCGTAATTTGAAATTTCGAAAGTATATTTTAAAAATATTTAAATTTCGATGAAAAATTTTAAAATTTTATGTCGCGCGGGTGAAATTTTAAAATTTACGCCATGCGGATAAAATTTAAAATTTTACCGACCGCTCGTTCACGCCGCATACGCATATATACAGCCGCGCATCTGCTAGCTTCGGCGCTTTATACGGCGCGCAGTTCTTTCGTAGGCGCCGTTTGCACGCGCCGCCGCCGTTCCATACGCCCGCCCGCTTGTCGCCCTCCGCGCGGGCATTGTGCTTTCGTGCGCTAGTAGCGATGCCTTGACGTTTTGCGCGACATATCTGTGTCGAAGGCGTTCGATTAAGAAATTTTACGCCGCTTGCACGGCGCCTCGAGCGATAAATTTTACCTGCCCGCTCCCGCCGAGCCGCGGCTATGTGCCGTCTAGCGCGCCGAAATTAAGCGAAATTTATAGGTAAAATTTCAACCGAGCCGCGCTTAAATTTTACGATTAAATTTCAATAAAACGTTTTTTAAATTTCTTAAAAATGCTATAATTGCGTAAAATTTTATCCAAAGGAGAGTTTATGAAAAAGATCGTTTTGGCTTTGGCGATGCTTCTGGGCGCGGCTTTTGCGCAGGATGCGTTTGCAAAAGATGCGAAGGGCTGCGAGGTCGGCACTACCGTAACGAAGCCGTGCACGGAGGCTACGGAGCCCGCATGCCCCGAGCGTAGCGTCAAATACATAAAATGCACGCCGCCTAAACATATCGAAATGGTGCTGGTGCTTGATAAATCGGGCTCGATGAGCGGGCTTGAGAGCGATACGATAGGCGGCTTTAACTCGATGATAGAGAAGCAACGAAATCTGGGCATCAAGGCAAACGTCACGACAGTACTTTTCGATACGAATTTTAACGTCATCCACGACCGCACCGATCTGAAAAAAGTAGAAAAACTCACCTCTAAGCAATACGTCGCGGGCGGCAACACCGCGCTGCTCGATGCCGTGGGCGATACGATCAGCCGCATACAAACGGTAGATGGGATCGATGATGCGGACAACCGCGTGCTTTTCGTCATCATCACCGACGGTATGGAGAACTCAAGCCGCGAATACTCCAAAGCGCAGATCAAAAAAATGATAACGCAAAAGCAAAATGAAAAGGGGTGGGAATTTATATTTTTAGGCGCAAACATCGATGCGGCTAGCGAAGCAGGTAGCCTCGGTATTAAGGGCACCAACGCCGTAAAATACAAAAACTCTAGCGACGGCGTGCAGAGAAATTTCGAAGCGATTTCGGAATTTTCTAAAGACATATCAAAAGGCGAGGAGAAAAAATCGAAGTGGAAAAGCAAGGTCTTGGAGGATAAATAGCCCGACTCGGGCGCCTTTGCGCTAATCTAGCCTTAGCTTTGCCGGCTTGTTTTCGAGCTTTGATAGCATGAGTTTTTGAGCGCCGCTAAATTTGGCTTTGGTCTTAGGCTTCGCTAAATTTAGCTTTGAGTTTAGTTGATCTAAACTTTCGGCTCTGCGCCGTGGCTTTTGCGCCGCGGGGCCGTTTTATTTAAATTTCGAATTTTTGCGCCGCATACAGCTTCTGTTAAAATTTTTACTTTTCTACGGCTTCTACGACCGCCGCACCGCAAAGCGGTATGTTTAGTCCAAACAGCGCCTATCGTTACGGCGCGGCGCGTTTAAATTTAACGCCGCGATCGTGCCGCGTCTAGCGCCATGGATCCTGCGAGCTTCGGGAGCTCTTTATACCGAGCCATGCGGCGAGCAGTACGGCGGGCAGGATGATCTCCGACAACGCATTTGCTACCCCGATGCATTTTACGACGCCACTCGTTATGAGGGTCGGGGCCAGCACCCCGAGCATGCCTTGGAGGAAGTTTACGGCGACTTTGGTAGCGAGCAGCACGGCGTACACGGCGAAAAACACGCAGCCCGTATCGGCGCGCAATTTAAAATTTATGACTATCCACGCTATCGCGGCGCCGAACACTAAAAATGACACGCCTGCGCCGATCGAGTTCGCGAGGGGTTTGTCCATCACGTAAAGAGCTATGCCGCATAGCAGCGCCAAAAGCACGGCGTTGTAAGCGTATTTGAAGATCGTAAAGACGTTCGAGCCCGAGAGCCTTTGGACGTTTGCGATCGCGTAGTAGAGAAAGACGAAGGCAAGAAGCCACGCGAGCACCCGCACTATCTTTAAAAACTCCGGCTCGCCGTTTATAAAATACGTCGCGCCCGCAGCCAAAATGCATATCGCACCGAGCGCGCCTTGCAGCCTCGCTCTTTTTAAAATTCCTCCCATTTTCTATCCTTTTTAATTTATTCGCACCCGCTCTGCGGCGCGATCGCGCGATTAGACGCGCGCTAAAGCGCGAGCGCCTTTTAGCGGACGGCTCGCGTTTTGCGCAGACGAAGCACACTTCGCGCAGGCAGGGCGTGCGTTTTGCACAGACGAGGCGCCAGTTTTGACGGACGGCGCACATCTTACGCAGATGAGGCGCGCTCCGCGCGGGGTTTTACACCTATGAAGGGCGCTCGCGCGGGCAGAGCGTCCTTGCGCGCATGAAGTGAAATTTGCCCGCGCCTTTGCGGCACATCTTGCAGCGCGATTGGGCGCTTTGCTCTGCCGCGCCTAGGAATTTTATGCGCCGCACCTACTCCGTCACGGTTATTAAATCTACGGTGCCGCGTTTGTCTAATGCCGTGAGATCATCGCAGCGTAGCGCGAAATTTTACCGCGCCCGCATTTGCTTGGCGCCATAGATTGCTACGCCGCCGAGATTAGAATTTTGCCGTGCCGAGAGATCGTCTCACGCAAATCATCGCGGCATAAACTATCAAGCAGCCTACGCACCCGTGCATGACTTAAAATTTAGCGCGATATGTTCGGCGATGCGCGCACGAGCGAGCCTATTTTGTATTCGTGCGCGGCTTAAAATTTAGCCGCGTCCGCGGCGCCGAGGTCGGAATTTTACCCGCCGCTAAGCCGGTCCGAGATTGATTTTATCCCACCGTCAAGTCTCCGCCGCCGAGGGCAAATTTCATTTCATCGCGGCCCATCGTAGCGTCTAGATCAAATTACTCCGCCGCAGATCGTCATCCGCTACCGATCCGAGCAAGCAGATCCCCCAAAAATCGCGCTTTTCGTATCGCAGACGCGCCAAAGCTCGCGCCATTCGGGCTGGAAGGTGCAGTGCCCGATCTTAAATTTACGCAGCAGCTCGTCGCTAAGCGTCGCGATCAGGCTTTGAAATTTTATCAGATCATGCGGCGAGATCACGATGTGTGCGGTCAGGACGTACATGTTGTGCGTGATCTCGCTGACGTGGATGTCGTGCACGTCTAAAACCCCCTCCTGCGCGGCGATCAGCTCGCGTATCGCTTCGATCGGTATCGGCGAGCTTTCGAGTAAAATTTCGATACTTTGGCGGATGAGCGAAAACGACCATTTGCCGATCATGAAGGCGATCAGTAGCGCCAGCGCCGCATCGATCCACACGGCGCCCGTAAAATACAAAAATATCGCGCCGATGACGACGCCCACGGAGCTTAGAAGGTCGCTCATCATGTGTAAAAAGCTCGATTTTATGTTGATGTTGTGCATGTCGGCCTTAAGCAGCAAAAAGCCCGTTATGCAATTGACCGCAAGGCCGAAGACGGCGATGACGATCAGCGTTTTGGCGTCGATGGGCTGCGGATTTACGAGCTTTTGCACCGCCTCGTAGAGGATGAAGACCACGAAAATCGCCGTCGTGACGGAATTTATAAAAGCGACGATCACCTCGGCGCGGTAAAAGCCGAACGTGCGCTGCTCGCCGCCGTTTTTCTCGCTGAGCCAGACCGCAAAAAAGCTAAGACTTAGCGCAAAGACGTGCGAAAACATATGCAGCGTGTCGCTTAGCAGCGCCAAGGAGTTCGTGATGATCGAATAGACGAACTGAATGATCATCGCGATCGTCGTGATGATGATGCTTGCGCGCAGCATGCGCTTGTCCGCGTCTTTGGCGCCGTGCGTGTGGCAGTGCGAGTGCGCCCCTGCGTGCGCCGCGTCGAGCAAAGGTTCGTGCGAATGCGCTCCTTGCAGCGGTTCGTGGCGTAAATTTTTATCTAAACAGCGCATGAAAATCCTTCGGTATTTAAATTGATGCGGCGATTTTACTGTAAAAATTTTAAAATTTCAAAGCGGCGCAAAGCGGCGGAATTTTGCGGTGCCTTGAGATGGCTGAATTTTACGGCACTTTGAGGCGGTTGAATTTTACGATACTTTGAGACGGTTGAATTTTACGGCGCCTTGAGACGACGCCGTATCGCTTGCTTGCGTGAGATTGCGGCGCTTTGAAATTCCGTTTCGAGCGCTTATTAAAATTTCTGTTCGCCGCGTCCGCTTAAATTTCGCGGCGCTTCCAGATATTTGTGCGCCGAAGGCCTGCGCGGCTCGCTCGAAACAATGCGCTATGTCCCGCGCCGCGGCTCATTTGAAATCAGATACGCTATATCTCGCACCGAAGGCTCGCACGGCTCGCTCGTGCGAAATCTGCACTTTGTCTCGCACCGCAGGCTCGCTCGCGTGAAATTTTCTCCCGCTCGCTTAGCTGTCGTGTCGCTTGCGCGAAATTGCGGCGCTTTGAAATTCCGTTTCGAGCGCTTATTAAAATTTCTGTTTGTCGCGGGCGCCTAAATTCCGCGGCGCTTTCAGATATTTATGCGCCGAGAGCCCGCGCGGCTTACTCGAAACAATGCGCTATGTCTCGCACCGTAGGCTCGCGCGGCTCGCGAGCGGTCCTTGTTTGGACCGCTTTATCGCAGGCCGGCAGATTTTTACTGTAATCTATTCAGCGCTCTTAGCGTAGCAGATTTCTTACTCCAATCTATTCAGCGCTCTTTTAGCGTATTCGTTACCGGCTGCCGCTCCGCGTCTGTAGAGCTCTATGGCTTTGTTCATATCCCTTGCGACGCCGTAGCTGTTCTCGTAGCATATAGCTAGATCGGTTATAGCCTGCGAATCATTTTTTGCGGCAGCTCTTTGTATATATACGAGCGCTTTTTTATAGTCCCTCGTATAATATACTCCGTTTAGATACATGTTGCCTATCATCGCATCGGCGCCTACGCTACCCAGATCGCTTGCTTTTTCATAAGTCTTAGCGGCTAGTTTATAATCCGTCATTAGATAATAGATCCAAGCCATATTTTGATGTGCGAGGCCGTCGTTTAGCTCCATGCCCTTTTTATACCACCTTATCCCTTCGCCGTAGTTATTAAGCCTCGTCGCATGAAGGTAGCCTATGAGCGCAGCAGCCCTACCGTCGCCCGCCTCGGCTAGCGGCGTGAGGAATGCCAAAGCCTCTTTGTATCTTCCGCTCTCATCTAGTGCGTCAAATTTATTATAATCGCTATCCGATATCCCAAACGCCGTAGTGATCGCAAATGCGCATAGTGTCATTATTATTTTTTTCATCTTAGTTCTCCAGTATCAGTAGGTCTTTAAATATATGCTTGACGATCTTTATGTCGTCGCCGTCCTCGGAATAATCGGTGACATAGCCGTCCTTGTCGGTGGTGAAGTAGATATAGCCGTAGGTGCTCCAGTTGTAGCCTGATATGCTGCAGCCCCAGAAGTTGCATGATTGATTTGTCGATAGCAATTGGCGCGGCTCGTATTGCAGATAGTATTTGTTCGACAGCGTGCCTATCTCGATCTTTGCCCATCTGTCGATGTATTTTTGCATATCGAGGATATGGCGGCCTTTGAGCGCGGTTAGCTCTTTGTTTTCTAAAATGAAATTTGTGGTGAAGCCGCCGTGCTTAGCGCATCCGCCTAGCATGATGGCACATAAAAGGGGTAGGAAAAATTTTCGCATTTTTGATCTCCTTTAAAAATGTAATGGTTTTTAAAATTTTAGCAGAAACGATACCCGAAGTCAATAAAATATATAAAAAATATTTTTTATATATTTATGTCGTGTTTAAAATACACATCCGCTTGGAGCCGCCCCTTAAAG
>CAUUKU010000024.1:0-19842 GCA_963545665.1 uncultured Campylobacter sp.
TTCTCATCGTAACTTACTGCTCCTTTGTGTGAGCTTAAGTTAAAGAGAGCCTAAAATTTATTAAATTGAAATTAACTGGGCGCCGATCTAATCAAAATGCTCTGTGTTGCTGCGGCATAAATTTTTTAATTTAACTTTAAGAGTGCTAAGCGGCATTCAATGGGCGGCGGACGATGTATAAAATTGGAAAAATTTAGCTCACTTTGCGCCTGTGAGGCGGAACCGATAGCCTACAATCAGTAATTTAATTTAGTCTCGCGAGGGTGCCCCGTAGCTGTTTGGCAAGACGCTGCCGTGAGCGTAAACTTTTTAAATTATTTTGCATCTGCTTGGTTAAATTTTTAGATTCAAATTTTATCAGAAGCTAGCTCATCTCGCATTGCGCCGCCGCGTATCACACCAAAGCGCGTTTCACTACCGATACGTTTGTATTTTGTGCACAGCGCTAATGGACATATCGTTCCCGCGCCGTCTAAATTTAAGCGCAGGCGGTATTGTACTGCGCGTTTTAAAATTTAACGCCTGTGCCGCATTAAATTTTAGGTTACCGTCTTACGATTAAAATTTTAACTCGCTTGTTACAAATATCGCTTACGCAACTAAATTTATTTCTCTACGATCCTCGGTTGATTTTGCGTAAAAAATTTTCTATCAAAGCCCGCCTTTGCTCTATACCGTCGCTCTCGCTAATGCCCTCTAGCTCGCTTGCGTGATGGGCTTTCGGCGGGATCTCTTTGAGATATGACCACACCTCGCCCTCGCTTAAAATTTTGCCGTGCAGATCAAAGCCCACGTTTAGCGCTCTGCCGACGATCGGTGCGATGTTTGCGTGCAGGTGACCGTAGAGCATCAGTGCGCCCCGATGGCAGCCGCCCCACTTGATCATCGGGTAGTGAGACAGCGCCGCGCCCGCCAGGCTGAGGCGTACGAATGCGTAGTCCGTTATCTGTTCAAACATGAAATTGCCGTCTGCCTTGCGCCGGCTCAGCAGCTCGTTTTTCCTCGCGACGATTTGTTCGTCGTGGTTGCCGAGCACCAAAAAGTGCCGTCCGTTTAGCCTGTGCAAGATTTCGCATGTGTGCGCAAAATCCCCATGAAACGACACATCGCCGAGATCGTAAACGATGTCCTCGGGCGTAACGAGCGCATTCCAGGCGGCGATGAGATTTTCATCCATCTCGGCCACGTTCGCGCCTTTTCTAAAATTCGGATATTTTTTCAGCACCAGCTCGTGACCGAAGTGCAGATCGGAGGTAAAATAAACGCTCACAAAAGTTCCTTAAATAGCGCAAAATCCGTGCCCGAAGCAAATAAAAATCCGCGGTTTATCGGCGGGACGGCGAGCCGCCTGCATGCTTCTTTAAATTTTTTGTCCATCGCGGCTTTGGTGTACGGAGTTACAAGGATAAATTTTTCGTCCGCGCCCACGGCCACCTTGCCGCCTAGCACACAGCCAGAGCTGTTTTCTAGGCAGCGCGCGCATTCATTTCGCTGTGCGGCGCTTAGCACGAGCCCTAGCCGCTTGCAGGCAAGATCCACGCCGCGAAGCTCGCTCGGGCCTCGTTTTATGAGATAGATTTTAGGCGCGGGATTAGAAATCTCAGGGGCCAAATTTAACGCATCGGCTGCCAAAAACTCAAAGCTCTTTTTCACGCCGCTAAAGTATTCGTCCAAAAAAGGCCCACTAAATTTCGCGCGAATAAATCCGCGTTTAAACCGGTCCGTTAAATTTGTCTCGTCGGTGAAGTATTTAAGATTTCGCTTGCGTAAAAACCGCTCCAACTCGCACTTTCGAACGCCTAAAAGCGGACGAATGACCGCGTAGTCCTCGCGGGCTTCGAGCTCTTGCATACCCAGTAGCTCGTTAAGCCCCGCGCCGCGTCCAAGCTGCATCAAAAACCACTCGAATTTATCGTCGAATTGATGCGCCAAGATCAAATTTTCATATCCGCGCTCGCGGCAAATCTCGGCGAAAAACTCATATCTAGCCGCACGCGCTTCGTGCTCGAAATTTGACTCGCCCAGCTGCACGCTTTTTACGTAGATTTGTTTGCTAAATTTGGCCGCCAAGTCTCGCGCCGAGGCGACTTCGTCCTTGCTTTGCGCGCGGACGTTATAATCCACGATCGCAAGGTCAAATTTCACGCCCGCTTCGTCCAAAAGGTAAAAAAGAGCCGTGCTATCGACGCCGTGCGAAAATGCAAGCAGATTTTGCCCAGATTTTAGCGTCTCGAGCGTCTTTAAACTAAGCGCCGGAGCGTTCATTTCGCGCCTTTTACGGCGATTTTGGCCGCTTTTGGTATGGATGCAGCGGATAAATTTAGGCTAGTCAGCGTTGAAGCGAGGCTCGTTTTGAAAGGTGCGGTGACGCGACTAAAAAAGACTGTCCAAAAGCCGCAAGCCTTCATCTTACGCCTTCGCCGTGATCTTGCCCAGCGCCTGGCTGCCCGCTACCTGCGTGATCTTGCACCAGTAGCGCCCGCCGGTTTCTAGCTGCTCCACGTCGCTTTCGTTGATCAAAATTTCGCCGTCGATATCCTTGTCCCAGAGCGCCTTTTTCGCGGCGTAAAACATCTCGCCCTCGCTGCTTCCGCCTTCAAGCGATACGATAAATTTTTGTCCCAGCTCCTGCGCGAAACTCGCTTCGACCGCGGCGCTCGTGATTTTTTCGATCCGATTTAGTCTGCGGCAGATCGTCCGTGCGGGGATTTGCGGCATCGCAAAGCTCGCCGTATCCTCCTCCTTGCTGTAAGCAAAAGCTGAAATTCTATCAAATTTAAATTCCTGCAAAAACGCACAAAGCTCGTCAAATTCGGCTTCGCCCTCGCCCGGGTGTCCGACGATGACGCCCGTTCGTAAAAATGCGCCCGGCGCGCTTCGCATTAAGCTTAAAAGCTCTTTGATCCGCGCCGCGCCTGCGCCGCGCTTCATCAGACTTAGCATTTTGTCGTTTATGTGTTGGATCGGCATGTCGAAGTAGTTTGCGAAAACGGGTGAGCCCACGATCGCGCGGATGAGCCGCTCGTCGGTGCTGGTGGGGTAGAGATACAGCACGCGCGCGACCTTAACGCCCTCGATTTTTTCGATGCGCTTTATCAGCGCGACTAGATCGGCGCCCAAAGCATCGTTATTTTTGCCGTCCAAGCCCTTTTTGCCGACATTTTCGCCGCAAGCGGTTTCGTCATAAGCAGAAATTTCATCTCCCGCGCCGCCGCAGGAGCCGTCGGAATTCTGTCCGTTGCATGAGCCGTCGGAATTCTGTCCGTCGCGAAAGCTTGCAAAATTTAACTCGCCTTCGGAGCCTTTAAAATTTGATCCGCCGTTTTTGCCGCGCCTTAGATCGCGGCCGTAGCTGCTGGAATCCTGCGCGATAAAGCTGAAATCGTAAAATCCGCGCGCTACCAAGCCGCGCACCTCCGCTTCGATGTCGTCTATACTGCGGCTTTTTAGGCGACCTTTGAAGCTCGGAATGGCGCAGAAAGAGCATTTTTGATTACAGCCCTCCGAAATTTTAACGTAAGCGTGGTAGTTTGAGCCCGTTATCACGCGCGAAGAGGCGAGAGCGGGGCTTTGTAGATAAGTTTGCGGCGAGAATAAATTTTGCTTTTTTAGGATCATCTCGTCGATCTTATCGTAATCGCCCGTGCCGCTGAAAATATCGACCTCGGGCAGCTCGCGCATGAGCTCGTCTTTGTAGCGCTGCATCAAACAGCCCGTCACGATCAAAAGAGCGTTTTTCTTTTTGTGCGAGGCGAGGCGCAAAATCGCCTGGATGCTCTCTTGTTTGGCGCTTGCGATGAAGCCGCAGGTGTTTACGATCATCACGTCCGCGCTCGCAGGCTCATCCGTGAGCTCGTAGTTTTGCAGGCGTCCGAGCATGATCTCGCTATCGACTAAATTTTTATTGCAGCCTAGAGAAACGAGATGAAGTTTCGCCATTTTACAGCCAGATATTATCGATCAGGCGGGTTTTGCCGACCTTTGCGGCGAGCAAGATGATGCTGTCTGCGGGCTTAATCTGTGAAATTTCATTAAATTTATGATCTACGAACGCGATGTAATCGACCTTAAGAGGTTCTAACGCGGCTAGCATCTTTTCGCGGATTATATTTAGGCTGATTTCGCCTTTTTTCACGAGTGCGCTTGCGTTTTGTAGGGAGCGCGAGAGCTTGAGCGCGAGCAGCTTTTCCTCCTCGTCCAAGTAGGCGTTACGCGAGCTAAGCGCGAGCCCGTCGCTCTCTCTTACGATCTCACAGGGTACGATGTTTATATTCATAAAAAAGGAGCGCACCATGTTTTGTACGATAAAGAGCTGCTGCGCGTCCTTTTTGCCCATATATACGTTGTGCGGGCGCGCGAGATTAAAAAATTTATTTAGCACCGTTAGCACGCCGTCGAAGTGCCCCGGGCGGCTCTTGCCCTCTAAAATTTCGCTCAAAGGCTTGGGCGCGATTACCGCAGGCTCATAAGAGCCGTAAATCTCCTCTGCGTTTGGGATAAAAATCCCGTCCACGCCGCAGCTTTCGCAAATTTTAATATCGCCGCTTTCATTTTTCGGATAGGTCTGTAGATCCTCGCCCGGCAGGAACTGTGCGGGATTTACGAACGTCGAGACGATCGCTACGTCATTTTGCTCGCGGCATTTTTTTATCAGGCTTACGTGCCCTGCGTGCAAAGCCCCCATCGTGGGGACAAAGCCTATTTTTTTATCGCTTGCGATCTCGCTTCTGAAATTTTTCAAATCGCTCACGCTTCTTAGAATTTTCATTATTTTTACTTTCTTTCGTCTGGATTTGCGATAAATTATAGCTCAAATTTATAAATTTAAGCTGCGGATTAAAAGCCGTAAAAGCTTAAGATGCTATAATTTGCGTAAAAAAACGAGGGCTTAATTTGGACGGCTACGAATACAGCGAACTTTTAAAAAAACTAGACGTAAAGATCGGCAACATCGCGCTCATGATAAAGCCCGAGCAGATCCGCGAGCGTCTGGGCGAAATCGAAAAGACCGAAGCGAGCGAGGAATTTTGGAGCGACGTGAAGCTCGCCACGCAGATCGGACGCGAAAAGACTAAAATTTCATCCATTTTGACCAAATTTAATAAAGCAAAAAGCTCGTTAAACGATGCGCGAGAAATTTACGATCTGGCTCTTAGCGAGGGCGACGAGGAGACGATAGGCGATCTTTTTGCCGCTGCGGGGAAGCTTGAAGATGAAATTTCGGATTTAGAGCTAGCTATGATGTTAGGCGGCGAGGACGATTACAAAAACGCCATCGTCAGTATCCATCCCGGCGCAGGAGGGACGGAGAGCGGGGATTGGGCGAGTATGCTATACCGCATGTATCTGCGCTTTTGCGAGCGAGAGGGCTTTAAGATCGAGGTTTTGGACTTTCAAGAGGGCGACGAGGCCGGTCTTAAGGACGTTAGCTTCATCGTGCGCGGCGAGAACGCCTACGGCTACCTTAAAGCCGAAAACGGCATCCATCGTCTGGTACGCGTAAGCCCATTCGATAGCGCAGGACGCAGACATACGAGCTTTTCGAGCGTGATGGTAAGCCCCGAGCTAAATGACGACATCGAGATAAACGTCGAGGAGAAAGATCTACGTTTTGATTATTACCGCGCAAGCGGCGCGGGCGGGCAGCACATCAATAAAACCGAAAGCGCTGTGCGCATCACTCACCTGCCTACGGGCATCGTCGTGCAGTGCCAGAATGATAGAAACCAACACAAAAACAAAGAAACCGCGATGAAGGTGCTAAAATCGCGCCTTTACGAGCTGGAGCTGATGAAGCAGCGCGAGAAGGACGAGAACACGCCCAAAAGCGAGATCGGCTGGGGGCATCAGATCCGCTCCTACGTGCTTTTCCCGTACCAGCAGGTGAAGGATGTGCGCTCGGGCATCGCCTATTCGCAGACGGATGCGATCTTAGACGGCGACCTAAAAAGCGTCATCGAAGGCGTTTTGATTTCGCAAGCGAACAAGTAAATCTTTTGAAAGGATGAGAATGAGTGAAGAGGGAATTTTGCTAGCACTAGGCTATGTCGCAAACGACGCTACTATCGCACAGCTGCGAGGAATTCTATCGAAGTGCGACTTCGAAACTAGCGAGCTTGATAGGATCGTGGGCCTAAACGATAAGCTTAAAATTTACGGCGCGCACGTGGCGATGTCGAATTCAAACCCGTATTTTAAGATCAAAAACGAAGCTACGAACGAGGAGCGCAAGGGCGCGGCGACGGAGATCATAAACGCTTGGGCGGAGAAATATCGCCTCGAATTGCAAAAAGTAGCGGGCAAAGAGACCTATTACGTTTTGGGTCGTCAAATTTCAAAAAATTAAGGAGAAAAAGATGAAAAAAATTCTAGCTTTGATCGCCGCGGGGGTGTTTTTGGCGGGCTGCGTCAGCAACGCGCCTAAGAACGCGGCCGAGGCGCCGAAAGACGGCAAGTATTCTTTCGCCGAGGTTCAAGACGGTATCCGCCCTATGAGCCTACAAGGCGGCGTAGTCGAAAGCGATGCTTGCAAAAACGGCAACGGCGCGATGTGTGCGAATTTCGCCGATTCGATGTATTCCAAACACGACTATGCTTCGGCGGCAAACGCCTATAACGCAGCTTGCGTCGGCTCGCAGGTTTTCCCGGCGTGCATGAAACTCGCCTCGATGTTTGAAAAAGGCGAAGGCGTAGAGCAGAATAAATTTAACGCCATCGACCTATACCGCATCACATGCTACTACGGCTATAAAAACGCATGCAAAGAGATGCGCCGCTTAGGATACAACGGCTAGAGCTTTGAAATTTAAACTTTAAAATTCCATTCCGCCGTATCGCGGGATGGAATTTGATGCATGAGATTCTATTATCTCGCCGCAATGGCTGAAATTTATTTGTCTTTTTAAATTTGCTCTTTCGCAACTTTTTCTCTACTCATTTTATCCTCCTAGATAAAAACTGTATAGTCCTTTTTAAGAAAGTCTATGTTTATGTTCTTCTGCAAAAAATACTCTTTTACTTCGTCGTAAACTTCACTGCTATACAAATAAACAAGATAGTAGTGAGCCGATATAGGGAATGCCATAAATTCATTACCATACCACGGCTCGGCAACTTTTATAAACGGGAAAATTTGAAATCCCTTTAGGCCTTTATTTATGCAAAAATACACGACGAATTTTATTAATATATTCACCGCATACATGAAGAATAAGAATACTAGGATCACACCCAGCGAACCGATACATAATAAAATACTAACTATAAAAAATGAAGTATTAAAAACACTTGTAGAAAAGTTTTTGCGTAATTGCCCTTCTTCTACCTTGCACCATCTTTTAACAATCCCTTTATCCAAAAATTCTATGTATTGATCGGTAAATCTTATTTCGCGTTTATTGCGTATCGCGGTAAGGATATACGTAATAATGGCGATCAGTAATAGCGTCATGCAGATTGCTAAATATCCGTTTGTATCTATATGCTCGAAATCTATAATATCACGAATAAAAAATAGTGGCAGACCCGATGCCGGAAGAATTATAAAAAGCCGCGCATAAACAAAAAACTTTTCATAATTTTTGATGATTATCGGATCTTTGTCGTAGTCCCTAGTCTTAGAATTTTTAAATAAAGTAGTATTGTCTGGATATAAATTTTGAAATTTTCTACCGTACTCTGCGTTTAAATTTAGATCGTCCGAATTTTTGTCATTGAAATTTAAAGTTTTGAAATTTATATTGTTTAAATCTGATGCATCGAAATTTGAAGCATTTAAATTTGAGTTAACGGATTTTGAGGTATCGGAATTTTGAGCGTCAGAATTCTCGGCATCAAGCTCCCTGTCTAGATTTTGTTTTGTATTGCTGCGCCACTCATCCAGAAGCCTTTTTAATTCCTCAAGCCTGCCTTGATCCATTTGTCGCCTTTAAATTTGATGGACGCGCCATTTTATACCCTCGCCGCTTAAAGCTCAGTAAATTTTATCGCTCGTTCGTCGCGTTCGCTTCGCCGCTCGTCGTATTTGCTTCGCCGCCTTGCAATTTTGGGGTTTTAAAGCCCCAGGGCTCACAGCTCTGGTAGCGCTCGAAATAATATCTCTCTCGCTCGCCTAAGTTTTCCACCCCCTTTTCGCATACGCGCTTGATATACGCCCTGCTTGGGTATCTTAGTCTGCTTTCCGCAAAGCCGTTTCCGTCGTCCGCTCGTTTTATCAGCTTAGCGATGCAAGCGTCATCCTCTTCGCCCTGTTTATCA
Source organism: uncultured Campylobacter sp. (assembly GCA_963545665.1). Taxonomy (GTDB): domain Bacteria; phylum Campylobacterota; class Campylobacteria; order Campylobacterales; family Campylobacteraceae; genus Campylobacter_B. Next base: position 8,257 of record CAUUKU010000024.1, read on the forward strand.
GAAAAGAATTCCTCCATATTACAATACATACCGCCGCTGCTTATAACTCCATAAATAATAAAAACCCCCGCAATTAGCATAATAAAAATTTTTACTTTTACTAGTTTTCAAGCTCGCTCCCTTCGCGATTAAATTTTGATTTTTTCCGCAGATTTACGATTTGCGGGCGGATCGTAAATTCGCTCACGTTGGATTTCGTGCGCAGAATTTGCAGCGTGAAATTTGCAATCTCCCACGCATCCACGAAGCTAGCCTCATCATCCGCGGGCTCGAAGCTCAAATCCTCGTAAAATGGCGTTTTGGTGACGTCTGGGTTGATGCAGCTTACTCTGATCTGCTTGCGCGCCTCCTCGAAAAGACAGAGCAGAAACGCCCGCAGCCCCGCCTTGCTCGCGCTATAAACCGCGCTAAAGCGGCTCGCTCGCAGCGCCTCGATCGAGCTAATGCCGATGATATGGGCGCGGTTGCGCTTTAAATTCGGTAAAAGCGCACGCGTGATGATGATGTTTGCGGCGAGATTTACGTTTAAAATTTTTAAAATTTCGCTCTCGCTCATCGCCTCAAGCGGCGCAAATTTCGCCGTACCCGCGCATAAAATCAGCGCGTCGATACCCTGCGCCGCAGCCAGCGCACGGCACTCCTTCGCTAGCGCGTACGTATCCTCAAAGCGCGAGCTTAGCGTTAAAATTTCATAGCCGTTTTGCCGCAAAAGCTCCGCAACCGCGCTGCCGATACCGCCGCTTGCGCCCGTGATCAATGCTTTCATCTTTTCTCCTTTAAATTTTAATGCCGCTTCGGCGCGTTAAATTTAGCGCGCCGAGCAAATTTCGCTGCGCTAAATTTTCTTTGCTCATTGTGCCCGCCGCTAAATTTACGCGGATTATTTAAACCGCGCCGCGACTTTGCCGGGTAAAATTTTAAATTTAACCCGCGGGCGTTTTGCTACGCCGTCGCTTTGTAAAATTTCATCGCCGCTCGCTGTGCCCGCCCCGCACGATTTATAAAATTTAATTTTATAAAGCCGGGTGTGGCGCTAAATTTTAACCGCTCGCTCGCCGCAAATTTCGCGCTGTATTTTCGGCGCCGCATGCGAGCCGATACGGACTGCGATGTCTGCGACAAACAGCGCGCCTAACGCTGCCGTATCTTTGCGAAATACGCCGCCTTCATCGCCTCTTCAAAGGCGTCATTGCTTTCGTACTCGCAGCCCAAAACCTCGCGCCACAGGCTCGCATCCTCCATGCAGAGGTAGAAAAACACCCGCTCCCGCCACAGCGAAAGCGCGTCCGCGGCAAATTTAAAAAGCTCGCGCTTGATCTGTGGCGGGTAGGACAGCTTGCCGTTCGCGTCCGCAAGGGGCATCTGCAGAATTTTGCTCCGCAGCCCGCGCGAGCGCAGCTTTTTGACGACGGGCTTGATAAATGTGAGCGTGCCGAGCGAGACCATCGCTACGCCGCTTGGATCGAAGCGGCGTAGCAGCCGCTCAAAAAGCGCGCCGTAATCGCTTTGCCACCCCTCGTACCAAACCATCGGGTGGAGGTGAAAGCCCACCAAAATGTCGCGCGCCGCGAGCGCTTCTGCCGCCGCCAGCCGAGCATCCAGGCTCGCGCTTAGATGCTCTTCGTTCGCAATGATCGCGGGCGTATTTAGCGAAAAAGTGACGATGAGATTGCGCGGGATCTCGCGCTGCAGGAAAAAACGGATATTGTTCGACTTGCTTTTAAGCTCCAAAATCACGTTTTGATGCCGCGCCGCAAAATCGCATAATGCGCTTAAAATGCCGAAGCGATCGCCCCACATGAGTGAGTCGGAGCTCTGACCCGTGCCGATGTGGTAGCTGCGCGCGGGATCGAGTCGCAGCCGCGCTAGATTTGCCGCAAAATTCTCGTCAAAGCCGATTTTCCCGTGCTTGTAAAAGGAGCCGATCGCGCAATAGGAACAGTCAAAGCCGCACGAATTGACCGCATCGAGCGTCAGCAGATTGCAGCAGCGCGTGTTTTCGCTCGCGACCGGACAGCGACCCAAAGCGATACGGTCTGTGCGAAAGGAGGAAATTTCAAATTTTTTCGGCTCGTAATCGCTTTTGAAGCTCGCGTACGAGTGCGGGCGCGACTTGAGATCCAGCCAAGCTTCGCGCACGAAATTAAAAATTTGCTCGCCGCTTGGGGCTCCCCCTGCTTTATTAAATTTGGCTTTATTAAAATTTAGCCCGCACTGTTCGTTTGTAAGCAGCTCATAAACGGGCGCCTCGTCCCACGCCCCAAAATCGCTTGCGAACTCCGCAAGCTGCTTTTTTTGCTGAAATGAAAAGTGAAATTTTTCAAATAGCGCGTCCAAAAACGCGCTCGACCGCTCGCTCAGATTCACGCCAAACTGCGTGCCTAGCTCTTTTTTCGCCTCCGTCATCTTGCTTCGCTTCGTTTAAATTTTGCAAATTATACTTAAATTTCGCGCACCGTCACTAAAAATCGTTGAAATTTCAGATTGCGCCGCAGAATAGTCGCTCGAAATAGAAGGCGTAAGCTAGCGTAATAGCGACATTTAGGATCAAAATTCCGCCGAGCACGAACTTTTGCGGGATTTTTTTGACGCCCGTTCGGTAGTAATATGGCAAGGCGCAGAAAAACGCGGGCAGCACGAGCAGAGCGATGCCTAGCGGTATGCCGGTGCCGCCGGTGCCTATCTCAGCACTGCGCACAAACTGCGCCATGGCGGGGAATTTAAGGGCGGCGAAAATGGCCGCTGCAAAGAGTAGCTGCACGCAGACGCAGTAAAATAGGTAACGCGCGCCTATTAGGGCATCTTTTAGCCATAGCCCGATACAGAAAAATACTAGCAAAAGAGCTAAAAAGACCAACAAGGGCGGATCCGCGAACATATCTGCCACGGCATACGCGCAAGCCGCGATGCACGCGCACGCCAAGAGGGCGAAATACAGATAAGAGCCTTTTATTTTCATCGTTTCTCCTGCGCCTCCGCAATACCCTTAAATTCCGCGTCATATTCGGCGTATGAAGTCAAAATTTATCTCTCGGCTCGGTTTTTTGCGCATGCACTCATAGTTAATTTTTGCCCTTTATCGTGGCGTGGATTTGCGGCAAGCGCGCCTTTACGAGCTCATAGACGAAGCTTTTACTAAGCCGCTCGCCGCGCAGATGATCGCTTACGATCTTCATCATCGCCCACGGCACGCCCGTGCGCTTGCAAGCATTAACAAAAAGCGCGCTCTCCATATCGTAAAGCCTGATACTGCGATTTGCACGCTCGTAAGTAGCGTCTTTTGCCGTGCACGGCGTATTTTGTGCTGCGCGCGCTGCGGTATTCGTCGCGTCGTTGCGCCCACCCGCCGCGCTTTGTGCCGCAGCCCGCACCGCGTCGGGCGTGAAATTTTTTGTATTTGCTGCGCCGTTCGTCCCTTGCGTTGGGGCTTGTGCGTTTATCTCGCCGCATGTCTCGATTTCTGCGATATTTGCCTCATCGGGCTGCTCTGCTGCGTTTAAAATTTTAGGCTCGCTTACGCAGATTAAATTTGCCTGCAGCTTGCCGTCCAAACTTGCGCCGCAAAATTCCCGCTCGCAAACGTTTTTAAATTTAGAAACTTGCTCGCCGCGCCCCGTCGCCTGCGAGCGATAAAATTTCGATCCGTCCTCGCCGCAAAATTCCTGCGCTGCCGTGCCGTCAAAGTAAAACGCCTCGCCGATTTGCACGCCTTTATCCGCGCAGCCGCAGACGCCTATGTTTAGCGCAAAGTCCACGCGCCGCGAAAGTAAAATTTCACCGAAGCGCTCTGAATTTCGCGCGGAGCCAAGATCTAAAATTTTAAAATTTTCAGCTGCATTTAGCGCGGAGCCGGTCTCCGCGTCGCCGCCGCAGATCGCGCCCGCATCCGAACGGTGCTCAAATTTCACGTCCGCGCCGCGTCGATCCTTGCGAAGCTCGCGCCCGAATTTCGCGTCCGTATCGGCACGACGAATAAATTCTGCGCCAGGTTCGTTCTTAAATTCTATTTCTATGTCGCCTGTAGCGCCCGCTTCAAATTTAGCTCCAAACCTCACGCCGCAGATGTATAGAAGCATCTGCTCGCCAGCGAACAGATCGCCGCTACGCGTAAGTTTAAAATTTTCGATTATCGCTTGGGCTTCGCAGCGCAAAGCCGTACAGATCAGTATCATTTGCCGCCTTTGTTAAAACCGCATTTTAACAATTTGAGCTATAATGTAAGATTAATTTGGCACAAAAGGGCGAAAATGAACGATCTCATCACCATCACGGGCGCGCGCGAGCACAATCTGAAAAATATAAATTTGCAAATTCCAAAGGACAAACTCGTCGTTTTTACCGGTCTTAGCGGCAGCGGCAAGAGCACGCTGGCGTTTGATACGCTATATGCCGAAGGGCAGCGCAGATACGTCGAGAGCCTAAGCAGCTACGCGAGGCAGTTTTTAGACCGCGTAGGCAAACCCGACGTCGATAAGATCGACGGTCTGACGCCTGCGATCGCGATCGATCAAAAAACGACGTCGAAAAATCCGCGCTCGACGGTGGGCACGATTACTGAAATTTACGACTATCTGCGCCTCTTATATGCGCGCGTGGGGGTGCAGCACTGCCATAAATGCGGCAAGCCGATCTCAAAGATGAGCTCCAGCGACATCATCGCCGAGATTATGAAGCTGCCGCGCGGCGCAAAGGTAATCTTGGGCGCGCCCTTGGTGCGCGAGAAAAAGGGCAGCTTTGCCGATATGCTACAGAGCCTACGCGAGCAGGGCTACGTGCGCGCTCAGATCGACGGAGTGCTGGTGCGACTGGACGAAGAGATCGAGCTAAGCAAGACGAAAAAGCACTCGATCAAGGTCATCATCGACCGCACGATCATCGACGAGGAAAATTCCATCCGTATCGCAAGCGACGTCGAAAAGGCGCTCAAGCTCAGCTTCGGCGAGCTTGAGGTGGAGATCGCAAATGCCGCCGAACTGGGGCTTGCGCAGAGCCTGATCCACTACAGCGAGCATATGGCGTGCTTTGATTGTAAAATTTCATTCAAGCCGCTCGAGCCGCTCGCGTTTAGCTTCAACTCCCCAAAGGGCGCGTGCGAGAGCTGCGACGGGCTGGGGATAAAATTTAGCCTCGATCTGGGCAAGATCATCAACGAAAATGCCTCGATCGAGGGCGGCGCGATCAAGGTAATGTCGGGCTTTAACAAGAGCTATTATTATAAATTTCTGCTCGGATTTTGCGAGGCAAACGGCATAAACGTCAAAATCCCGTATGCAAACTTAAACGAGGAGCAAAAAAAGCTGATCCTCTACGGCAGCGTCAAAGAGATCGATTTTTACTGGAAAAAACACAAGCTCGTGCGTAAATTTGAGGGCGCGATCAAATACGCCTACGATCTGCTCAAAAACGAAAGCGATCTGGACGAGTATATGAGCGAAAAAATTTGCCCGGACTGCGGCGGGTTGCGCCTACGCCCCGAAAGTCTAGCCGTAAAGGTCGCGGGAAAAGGCATCGGCGACGTGATAAATATGAGTATCGCAGACTGCGTGGAATTTTTCAGCGATGAAAAGCGGTTTTCAAATTTAAGCGAAAAGGACGCGCAGATCGCGGCGCCGATCCTAAAAGAGATCAATGAAAGGCTGTTTTTCTTAAAGGACGTGGGGCTTGGATACCTCACGCTAGGGCGCGATGCGCGTACCATCAGCGGCGGCGAGGCGCAGCGTATCCGTATCGCAAGCCAGATCGGTTCGGGTCTTAGCGGCGTGATGTATGTGCTCGACGAGCCTAGTATCGGGCTTCACGAGCGCGATACGCAAAAGCTCATCAAGACGCTGCAAAGTTTACAGGAAAAGGGAAATTCCGTAATCGTCGTCGAGCACGATAAAAAGACGATCGAGGCGGCGGATTTCGTCGTGGATATCGGCCCTGGGGCGGGCAATCTAGGCGGCGAGGTCGTATTTGCTGGGGACGTCGCGCATCTGCTTAAAAGCAATACGCAAACCGCGCTGTATCTGAATAACCAAAAGGAGATAAACTACCAAAAGCACCGCAAGCAGGAGCTTTGGCTAAGTATCAAAAACGTAAATATCAATAACATCCACGGCCTTTGCGCAAAATTTCCGCTGCGAAATTTAGTCGGCATCACGGGCGTTAGCGGCAGCGGCAAGAGTTCCTTGGTGCTGCAAACCATACTGCCGACGGCGCTTGAGGAGCTAAATCGCGCTAGAAAGGTGCACGCGGTAAAGGGCGCTAAAATTTCGGGGCTTGATAGCCTGGATAAAGCGATCTATCTGGATCAAACCCCGATCGGACGCACCCCGCGCAGCAATCCCGCGACCTACACGGGGGTGATGGACGAGATCCGCGCGCTTTTCGCCGCGACGAAGGAAGCGCAACTGCGCGGATACAAGATCGGCCGCTTCAGCTTCAACGTCAAGGGCGGGCGCTGCGAAAAATGCGCAGGCGAGGGCGAGATCACGATCGAGATGCACTTCCTGCCCGATATCAGCGTCGTTTGCGACGTCTGCCACGGCACGAGATACAACGCGCAGACGCTTGAAATTTTATACAAAAACAAAAGCATAGCCGACGTTTTGGCGATGAGTATCGACGAGGCGCTCGAGTTTTTCAAAGCTGTGCCTAAAATTTATCAAAAGCTAAAGACGCTCGCGGATGTCGGCCTCGGCTACGTTTCGCTAGGTCAACCCGCCACGACGCTTAGCGGCGGCGAGGCACAGCGCGTCAAGCTCGCCAAGGAGCTAAGCCGCACCGATACGGGCAATACGCTATATATCCTGGACGAGCCCACGACGGGGCTACATTTTGCAGACGTAGATCGCCTGGTGGCGGTGCTGCACCATTTGGTCGATCTGGGAAATTCCGTCTTTGTGATCGAGCACAATCTGGACGTCATCAAAAACTGCGATTACATCATTGACATGGGGCCAGAAGGCGGCGAGGGCGGCGGACAGATCGTCGCTTGTGGCACCCCCGAAAAGCTAGCAAAAGATTTCAAAAAGACGGGTAGCTACACGGGGGAATTTTTGGCGCAGGAGCTAACGGCGATGAAAAGCGCGAGCAAAAATAAGCGAGATTGAAACGCCTTATCGGGGGCAAAAATGGATCAAGGCAGGCTTGAGGAATTAAAAAGGCTACTACAAAAGCGGCTTCAAGAGCCAAAGCAGAGCTCGGAACAAAATTCTAACGGCGAAAATTTTAAAGCCTCGAATTTTGAAACCAAAAATTTCGAAGCCTCAAATTTTGAAGTTTCGAATTCTGAAATTTTAAATTCTGAACCCCTGAATTCTAGAGCTCCGAATCCCGAAGTTTCAAATTTTGAAACCCCAAATTCCACTACAGGCGCTTCAAATTTAAAAGCCGAATTAGAAGCCGAAGCGGATCAGAATTCTTCCTGTGAAAACAATGCAGAGCCGCAAAATTTTATCTCGGATGACAGCGGCGCCTTGCAGGAAAATTCCAAAACTAGAGACTACGACAAAGAGCCGATAATCATAAAAGATCATACTTATTACGAATTTATGATTTATCAATTTCCGGCGCTACTGATAGGTTTTATTATATTTTTGACTTTTGCTACCATAGTAAATCCCGTTAGTCCTAAGACCTTTCGTATGCTCCCGCTTATATTGGTTTCATTATTGACCGTAATTAGGGATAAAGACGGTATGTATTTTGAGCTTAAAAACGATAAAATTCTGTATTATTATAAAAACAAAATCCATAAAATTTTTGAATTAAATAGCATAGGTGCGATGATAATTAGCCTTGATTGCAGACACAGTATGCGGCAAAGGATAAATTGGTTTATAAAAATAGCGCTACTTCTTTGGATTTTATTAATTTTTGCCGCCAACGCATACGATACGACAATTAGCGAAAATGTAACTAATATATTGTGTCTTTTTGTTTTAGCCGCGTCGGGGATTTTCGGAGCAAAGCCTCTTATGCACCTGCGCAACGGCAGCCTCGGCTTTTTCGGTCTTCACGATCAGCTCGTGCTTTATAAGGAAAACGCAGAGGTCGAGATACTAAATATTTTGATGGCGACTGAGGACGAGTATCTGCAGCTGAGAGATTATTTTATGCAAACTATGCAAAAAGATATAAGCAATCTTCAACGCACGATGTCGATTTTCAACGAAAAGATAGAATTTAGAAAATTTAAATTCTAGCGTTTAAAGGATCGCGATATATTTTTCCGAAGCGCCCTTCGGCTTGGGATTTACGGCGTAAAATTTTAACTTTTTAAAATATTAAATTTAATATAAATTTAATATTTTTTGTGATTAAATTTCGCAATCATTTATCACAATATCCAAAGGATCAAAAATGAAGTTATCTTACGTTGTGGCGGGGGTTTTGCTATGCGGCGCCTTGAACGCAGACGATGCTGCGAGCAAGGACGTAAATTTAGGCACGCTAACCGTATCGTCGAATTTTAAAAAATCTATCTTGCAAGAGCCCACGAAGGTGGAGATCGCGGGCAAAGACACTATTTTAGAAAACGGCGACATCGCAAAATCGCTTTTGAACTTAAGCGGCTTTTCGATGGAGCGCAAGGGCGGGGGCGGCAGCGAAGTTTATTACCGTTCGCAGACGGCGTCCAGACTGCCCGTGCTCATCGACGGCAGCACGCTAAACGGCGGCTGCGGCATGCGTATGGATACGCCGATTACATACATCTCGGCGCAAAACTATAACTCCGTGCGCATCGTCAAAGGCCCGCAGGACGTCAGATACGGCGCACTCATCAGCGGCGGGATATTCTTCGATCGAGATATTTTAAGACTAGATAAAACGCAATTCGGCGGGAATTTTAGCGTGCTAGGCGGAAGCTTTAGACGCTTCGAAACCGTAGCCGACGCCGTCGCGGGCAATGAATGGGGCAGCTTGCAGATCTCGGGCGGGCATTATGAAAGCGGCGATTATAAAAACGGCGACGGCAAGAAGATGCATACGCGCTATAAGCGCAGAAGCGTCTCGCTCGTGGGCACGATCACGCCTACCGATTCTACCGCCATTCAGCTTAGCACAGACCTGGGCGATGGCAAAGCGGCGTATGCGGACCGTATGCGAGACGGGTCGAAATTTGACCGCAAATCCTTCGGCGCGAAGCTCGAGCAGGAGCTGGACAATCACAAGCTGCGCCTAAGCTCGTATTATCATGAGGTAGATCACGTCATGGATAATTACTCGATGCGCTACAAGGCGCCTGGCGTAAAATACGGCTTTAGCAATCCTATCAGGCAGATGAAGGGGATAAAGGGCGAAGTGGAGTTAAACTTCGGAGATCTTACGAGCTATATCGGCGCGGGCTATTCGAAGGATCTGTTTAAATTTTTAGGCGCGCAGGCGACTACGAAGGCACAGCTCGATAAAGCGACGTCCAAGCCTCACAAAAAAGAGCGCGAAGTCACCTATAAATCGATCTATACGCAAAACGAGTTCGTCTTAGAAGACGATCTGGGTTTATTCGGCGGAATAAGGCTCGATCACGGCAAGAGGCGGATTTTAAGCACAAACAAGAGCCGTAGCGAGGATCTACTCTCAGGCTTTTTCAGGTTTGAAAAATACCTACAGGACTTGACGCTGTATGCAGGGCTCGGACACGCGCAAAGGATGCCCGATCACTGGGAGACGAACCGCGACGCAAATTTAAAATTGAAAAAAGAGAAAAATACGCAGCTTGATCTAGGCGCCGTTTTGAAGGATCAAAACTATGAGCTAAGCGCGAGCCTATTCGCTTCGAGGATAGACGATTATATTTTGATCAAATACGGCGGCGCGGGCGCACCTGCGTTTAATACCGACGCTTTGCTATACGGCGGCGAAGTTGAGGGAGAAATTTTATTGCAGGATCTATTCAAGTTCGGCGCGGGCGCTTCTTACGTTTACGGTAGAAATTTAAAAGACGCGGGCGGGCTTAAAAACGGCGACGCGCTGCCTAAAATTTCGCCTCTGACATTTAAGCTTAGCGCAGGGCTCGAAAGACCCGAGTGGTTCATCGGCGCGAACTTCTACGCCAACGCCGCGCAAACTCGCACTGCCAAGGGTTACGGCGACGTGGGCGGCATGGATTTGGGCAAAAGCGATAGCTTCTGGACGGTGGGGCTAAACGCGGGCTATAAATATAAAAATTATCAAATTTTACTCGCCGCGGAGAACCTAAACGACGCGCTTTACAGCTATCACAACTCAAAAGGCGGCTTTGACGGCGGCATCGCGGGGTACGAGACGATCCCGAGCGGCACGAGGCTTTATGAGCCGGGCAGAGGCTTTTGGGCAAAATTTAAAGCGCATTTTTAAGGCTTAAATCATCCGGATTGGGCGCGTTTTAGATTTGTATCGGATTGTGTGATACCCCATTTCGGCACACCGCACAAGGACTGCGCGAGCTTGCAAACAGACGCTAAAGTATAGATAAAATTTGCAAGCGCCTTGAGCGGCCGAGCTCGCGTTAAATTTGTGCGGCTAGGCGCGGCTTTTGTCGTCCGAGCCGTTTTTCCGCACAGCGCCGAAGCCTAGGTGCGGCCTGCGGTGGAAATGATGCTTATTCGGGCGCGATCTCACGCGATAAGCGCCGGCACAGAAGGCGGTTGCGCGATTTGAGATGAAATTTAGCCCGCAGATCAGCTTAAAGCTTTGTACAAAAAGGCGGTTTCGCGGCGCCTGATCCGTCGGCATCGTTTCGGTTCGTCGGGCTTGCCTGTGCGCGACGGATGCGCGGTAAAATTTACTGAGCTTTAAGCGGCGGGGATATAAAATGGTGCGTCCAAAATTTAAAGGCAGCAAAAATGGATCAAGGCAGGCTTGAGGAATTAAAAAAGTTACTACAAAAGCGGCATCAAGAGCCGAAGCGGGACTTGGAGCAAAATTCTAACGGCGAAAATTTTAAAGTCCCGAATTCTGAAACCAAAAATTCCAATCCTGACGCTTTAAATTTAGAAGCCGAAGCGGATCGGAATTCTGCCTGTGAGAACAACGCAAAGCAGCAAAATTTTATCTCGGATGATAGCGGCGCCTTGCGGCAAAATTCCAAAGTCAGAGATTACGACAAATATCCGCTAGTCATCAAAGATCATACTTATTATGACTATATGAAATACTCTATAGTTCCTACTATGGTAGGCTTGTTAATAGCACTTGCATTTGCCACTATCGTAAATCCCATAAACATTGAAATGTTTCGCCTCGTTCCTTTGGTCTTGGTAATATTCGTAACAAATTTTATGAATAGAGACGGCGCATACTTCGTGTTTTATAACGATAAAATTTTATATTACAATAAAAATAAGATTCGTAAAACGTTCGAGTTAAATAAGATCGGCGCTATGGTTTTGAGCTTTGACTGGAGATGGAGCTGGAAGCAAAAAATCCCAATTTTTATAAAAATTTTTCTTGTTATTTGGTTTTTGCTCGGTTGGCTTGCGACGGGAGAGCCGATCAACGGCGTGGCGATAATTTTTACTTTTTGCTTTTCTATTTTAACCACCAAAGCCTATATGCATCTACTTAACGGCAGCCTCGGCTTTTTCGGTCTTCACGATCAGCTCGTGCTTTATAAGGAAA
>CAUUKU010000025.1:0-19635 GCA_963545665.1 uncultured Campylobacter sp.
GCGATACTGATCGGTCTCGTGGGCTCGGAGATGTGTATAAGAGACAGGCTTTTGCCGAGTAGCAAAACGGCTCGTCGAATTTTTAAACGACTTAAAGCCTGGGGTAGGAGCTGTCGCGCGATCTGTTTGCGCGCCCTAAACGCGCCGAGCATCGATCTTTAAGGCGCATGAAATTTGACCGCGAGCGCGCCGCCTTGGCTCGCGATTATCCGAGCGCGCCGCGATTTGCCTAAAGCGCAAAAACCGCTGCGGCACGGCGCGCTTTAGAACCGCGCTAATTTAAAATCATAAAATTTCAAGAAATTCTTTGAAGATATATTTGCTCTCTGTTGGCCCCGCGCTGGCTTCGGGGTGATGCTGCACCGAAAATACGGGGTACTCCCTGTAGCGCACGCCCTCGATCGTGCCGTCGAAAAGATTTCGGTGCGTGATCTCGCAGATCTGCGCAATCGTCTCGGGGACGTTGTAGTTGTGGTTTTGCGCGGTGATCTCGATCGATTTGGTGCGCAGGTTTTGCACGGGGTGGTTTGCGCCGTGCTGGCCGAATTTCAGCTTGTAGGTCTCATATCCCATCGCGTTGCTTAACAGCTGATGGCCCAGGCAAATTCCAAAAATCGGCACGCGCGCCTCTACCATCTTTTTGATCTGCGCGATCTCCTCTTTGAGCATGCGCGGCTCGCCCGGGCCGTTTGATAAAAACACGCCGTCGATCTGCCTCTCTTTAAGCTTAGCAATCAAGCTCTCCGCTTTAACGTCGTGCGGAAAAACCTCGACGCCGAGACCCAGATCGCAAAGCTCGTTTAGGATATTTCGCTTGACGCCGTAATCGATCACGGCTATCTTTTTGCCGCAGCTTGCGGGCTGAGCGTAGCTTCCGTGCTCGGCATTCCAGCGTCCGGAGGTGTGCTTATACGGCGCCTTCGTGCTTACGATGCTTACGTAGTTGATCTCCTCTATACGCGCAGACTCGCTAAGCGCCTTTTTAAGAGCCGCCTTATCGCTGATCTCGGTAGAGACAAAGGCGCGCAGGCTGCCCTCGTCGCGCAGCATCTTGGTTAAAAATCTAGTGTCGATGTCGTAAACGCCGAATTTTCCGTTTTGCAGAAAATAATCCTCCAAGCTCATCTGTGAGCGGAAATTTGAAGGCTCGTTGTTAAAATTTCTTACGAAAATTCCGCTGGCGTGGATTTTGGAGCTTTCCTTGTCGTTTTCGTTGATGCCTACGATGCCGATTTCAGGCATAGTGAAAATAATAAACTGCCCCGCGTAGCTAGGATCGGAGATGATCTCCTCGTAGCCCGTGGCGGAGGTGTTAAACACGAGCTCACCGAATGCGCTACCGCCCTTGCCGAACGCCCTAGCTTGCAGGTAGATGCCGTTTTCTATGTAGATATACGCGTTCATTACAGCATGCCCCGTTTTCTTAGCTCCTCTTCGTAGAGTTTTTCAAACACAAGCTCGTATTCTTCGGTACCGGGGATCAGCTTGCGCTTGTAGCCCTCGATCTTTTCGATGACCTCGTCCTCGATCTTTTCGTAGCTTTTTAAATACTCCTCGATCGCGTTATAAATTATCGTCTTCAGCCTGTTTTCCGAGACTTTGTAATCGATCAAATTTTTCTTCCAAACGGTTTCTAAAATTTTATGCGATATGGTGCCGTAGCGATCCTCAAAATTTAGCTCGAAATTCTCGTCGTTTGCGAGGTGGCGCTTGATGAGCCAAAACATATCTTTTTTATTCACGCTCATCTCATCTAGCTCGCTTATGCGCTCATCTATCAGCTCGTTTGCGCGCTCGTCTATCGCTCTTTCTTTTTGTAGATCGGCCCTTATGATCTCGTCGGCTTCCTTGGCGACGGGCTCTATGCCCGCACTGAGCGTAACGCAGCCCGAGTTTAGCAGATCCAGCGCTATTTTATGCGCGATATATGGCACGTGTGGTAGTCGTATTCGCATGATCGTTCCTTTAAATTCAGTTCTATGAGCGGTCGCGCCGCCCGCAACGGGTGAAATTTTAAAATTTCACCGGGTTTATAAAATTATCGTGTCGCTTCTTTCGGGACTGGTGGAAATGAAGCCCACCTTCGCGCCGCTTAGCTCCTCTATTTTGCGGATATAATTTTGCGCGTTTTGCGGCAGATCCTCAAATTTTGAAATTCCCTTGACGCTGTCCCAGCCCGGCATCTGCTCATAAACCGGCTCGGCCGCTTCCAAATCGATCGGGAAATAATCAATCTCCTCACCCTTGTAGCGATACGCGCGGCAAATTTTAATGCTCTCAAAGCCGTCCAGGACGTCAAGCTTCATAAGCGCGAGCTTGTCGATGCCGCTAAGGCGCACGGCGTATTTCGTAGCTACTCCGTCGAACCAACCGCAGCGGCGCGCCCTGCCCGTCGTGGTGCCGTACTCTTTACCGATCTCGCGCATCGCCTCGCCTTGCGGGCCCTTATCCTCGGTAGGAAACGCGCCGTTGCCCACGCGGGTGGTGTAGGCTTTTAAAATTCCCATCACCGTGCCGATATCTTTCGGCGCGAGCCCGAGCCCGCTGCAAGCCCCGCCCGCGATAGTCGTCGAGCTCGTGACGTAAGGATAGGTGCCGTGATCGATATCAAGCAGGCTTCCTTGCGCGCCCTCTACGAGCACGCGTTTGTCGTAATCAAGCGCCTTCCACAGCATGTGCGTGGTATCGGCGATGTATGGCTCAAGCGCGCTTTTATAGCGCTTTAGCTCATCGTAAATTTCAAGCTTGCTAGGAATTTTAACCTCCGCTTTTTCAAAAACGCTCTCATGCGCAGCAAAGTCGCGAGATAGCGCCTCGGCAAGCCTTTCAGGCTCCAAAAGCTCCGCTACGCGGTGTCCCGTGCGCGCGATCTTATCGGCGTACGCAGGCCCTATACCCTTGCCGGTGGTGCCGATCGCAAGCTCGCCCTTGCTCTTTTCGCGCGTCTGATCGATCAGCGAGTGGTGCTGTAAATTTAAAAACGCCTTCTCGCTTATGAAAAATCTGCCTTTTAAATTTTCAAACTGCGCCATCTCGGTAATCAGCACGTCGGGGTTGATGACGACGCCGTTTCCGATGATGTTGATGATATTTTTATGAAGTACGCCGCTAGGAACTAGATGCAGTGCAAATTTCTCGCCGTTTATGACGATGGTGTGGCCCGCGTTGTGTCCGCCGCTGCTGCGACATACGAAATCGTAATTCGCGCTTATCATATCTACGATCTTGCCCTTGCCCTCATCGCCCCACTGGGCGCCGATGACTACGTCAACTTTACTCATTTCTCATCCTTTTGCATAATTTTTTCTATCAAAGCATCCACCAATAGCGCAAAGCCGCTGGATTTTAGCCCGTCTATTTCGTAATTTCCGCCGTTACAATACACTGCACCCGCGTCTAAAAATCTAAAAAATAGCGCGTCGTAATAGCGCATTTTAGAGTAATACAGCAGCGAAACGCGGATATGCTCGTAATCTACGCCTAAATTTAAAATTTCATCCAAACACGGCTTTAGCTCTTCAGGCACCTGCGCACGCAGAGCCTGCACGTCCTTTAGCGACACGGCGCGAGCCGTAGCGTCCAACCAGGGTAAATTTTGATCAAGCAGCGTCTCAATCTTGCCCTTTTCAAAAATTTCAAGCGGCAGGTTTAAAATTTCGCAAATTCTTTTCGGAATTTCGATATTGCTTAGCTGAAGCGCGGGCATAAGATCAAATTCTTTAAAAAATTCCTGCGCGATTTTGATCGCAAGCGGCAGGTTTTTCTCCCCGATTAGCTCCGCGCCGATCTGATAAAACTCGTCGCTTGGGTATTTGAAGGTCGGCTGCACATAAAATAGCCTCCTTAGCTTATCGTCTTTCAGCCGTTTGCGCACGATACGCACGACGTCCACGGTGCTATCTGCTCGAAGCGCAAGCTCGTGGTTCGTGGGATCGGAGAGCTTGAGAAGCTTTTGCGGCGCGACGCTTAGGTGCTGATGATATGAAAAATATGGCGTTAAAATTTCGCTAAAGCCGTTTTTTACGAGGATTTCGCTCGCTTTATTTTCCAGCTCGCGCTTGAGCTGCGCGCTCTTTCCGAAATACAGCCTCGAGCCGTTTGGTATCTCGTGATCGAAATCGGCGCTAACGCTATCTATCATGCTGCCTCCAAATCGCTTATGAACTGATCCAGCCGCGCCCTAAAGCCCGAGATGAAGCTTACTAAAGCGCGATAATCAAGCGAAAGAATATCTAAAATTTGCTTACGTATTTCTGTAGTTAGCGCAAATTTTTCGCCGCCCGCGCTTTGAGTTTTGTTTAAAATTTCGCCGAATTTTGCTCTAAAGCCTTCAAACTCTCCGGGGCTCAGATCGCCCGCATCGGCGCGCGAAACGAAGCTTAAAGCAAGCTCTTTGTAATCAAGCGCGTTTAAAAAGCCGATAAACTCGTCCTTGCCGATAGCCGCGAGTTTGGGCGTATCTTTAAAGCGCGCGATGAAAGCGTCTATCTCTTTGCGATCCAGCGCTTTTGCGATAAAATTTCCCTGCAGATAGTTAAATTTCAAATTGTTTAAGAGCCGCAGCGACAGCGCGTTTTCGACCCCTTGAGCGCCGAGAGCGAAGCCCAGCTCGCGCTTTAACTTGCCCGTGATCTCCACCATCGCGCGTATGGCGTCCTTTTTCTTGCCGATATTAAGGCAAAGGGAGCGATCGAGCTTAACGAGATCAAAGGGTTGATTTGCCAAAAACCGCACGTTTTGCGCGTTTGCGTTATTAAGCGCAAATTTGATCCCCAGCTCCGCGTAGCGCTTGTGGGCGGGGGCAAAGTTTTGATAACTCTGCTCGCCAAAATCCGTGATCTCAAACATCAGCTCGCCGCGCCGCTCGCCGATGCTTTGCAACTCGCGCGCTACCGAGGCGTAAAATTCATCGCTTGCAAGCACGGCGAGGCTTACGTTTATCGAGCAGTTTGCGCCCGTTTGAGCGTTAAATTCCATCATCTTGGAAAAGGCAAATTTTGATATTAAAAGCGAGGTTTCGAGCTCGCCGATGATCGGTAAAAAATCATGCGGGAGCAAAATTCCCAAATCCTCGCGCTTCCAGCGCAGCAGCAGCTCGTAGCCGTAAATTTGATCGCCGCTGATTATCGGCTGATAGAGTACGAAAAACTCTCCGCACTCTATCGCGCGTCTAAGCGCTTCCTCGCTCGGCTCCGCGCCATCCGCGCTCTCGCGCTCGAAGATAAAATAGCGGTTTTTGCCGCTCGTTTTGGCGCGGTACATCGCCCTATCGGCGCGCGATAAAAGACCCGAAAAATCGATCTTTTCGCTGCCGTCGTAAAACGCCGCACCCACGCTGATGCTCGCGCTAATCTCATTGCCTTTAAGATTAAATTTCATCTTTGAAATTCCGAGCAGTCGCTGCAAAAGAACGCGCGCGGCCCGCTCGTCTTTTAGATCGCCGATGATGGCGCCGAACTCGTCGCCGCCCAGGCGCGCTAAGATATCGCCCTTACGCAGTAGCCCGCTCATCGCCTTTGAGATCGCTTGCAAAAACATATCGCCGACCTCGTGCCCGTAGGTGTCGTTGATCGCCTTAAAGCCGTCAAAATCGATGAAAAGTACCGCCATTAGCTTGCTTTGCGCGCTGGCGCTTGCGGTGTAGCTCTGCGCGGCTTTCATAAAATACGCTCTGTTCGGAAGCCCCGTAAGCGCGTCGTGGTGAGCGATCTTAGCTAGCTCGCTCTCTTTTTGCTTGATCTGCGAAATTTCGGTAAACATCAAGATGTAGTTTGAAACTAGCGAGAAATCGTCCTTGATCGCGATCGCCGTAAATAGCGCGGGGAAGGTGCCGCCATCCTTTTTCAGCCCGTAAATTTCATCTTTATACGAAACTTGCTTGCCGATCAAATTTTGTTTGATCCTCTCCATCACGTCGCCGCCCTCCTGCTCGGGCGCGAAGAAATTCGGCTCCTGCCCTATCGTCTCGCCCGCGCTAAAGCCGGTGATCTCGTAAAAGGCGTTGTTTGCGCGCAAAATTTTGCCCGTTTCGTCGGTGATCAAAATCGCCTCAAGCGAGCGCAAGAAGACGTTGGCGTTTAAATTTAGCTCAAGTTCCGTTTCCTTGCGCGAGCCGATCTCTTCAAGCGTCGTTTTTACCGTCCTGCCCTTGCCGTTTTTACTCGCGGTAACGTAGCCTTGCAGGCTGACCCAGCTATAGCCGTTGGCGCCGTTGCGCAGGCGAAACTCGCAGCGAAAGTCGTCTCTCAGCCCCGCCGAGCACTGCCGCACCATGGAGTTGAAATTTTCAAGATCGATATAATAGATCTCGTAGCTAAACTCGCCGAAGCTCATCTCGGTGTTGAAGCTCTTGCCTTTGTAGTTTAAAATTCTCAAATAGTTTTTGTCGAATGAAATTTTTTGCGCTTCAAGATCGATCAGGCAGGCCGAGTAGTTTCTCGTATCGATGACGGTTTTGTAAAAGTCCAGATCGTCTTGTAGCCTTTGCAGCGCGCGGGCGTTCTCGTCGATGTTTTGAAAATAAAACGCCACGGTGCCCGCGGATTTTTTGGCGTAGGCGCTTACCTCGTAGAGATAGCTTACGTTGTCGTTGTGGCGGATCTTGTAGCTTTGCGCGAAGCTTTGAGTCTCGCTTTTCATATCGGCTAGGCGGTTGATGATCTCGTTGCGCGCCTTTTGCGCGTCCTTTTCGCTTAGCAGATCCCAAAGCTTCAGCTCACCGCTTAAAAACTGCGCCGCATCGTAGCCCCACGCCTCTTTTATATTTTTGCTCGCATCTATGATCTTGCCTGAGGTGTAGTCAAACACCAGCGTCACGATAGGCGCGTGGTTTAGATACTCATATTTTTGCTTCGTCTCGTCGTAAAATTTGCGGTATCTCGACGCATCGAGCACCACAAACAGCGTCGAAATTTTGCTTCCGTCGCGCACGTAGGATTTTTTAACGTACAGATCCCTCACGCCGTCTTTGGTGCTTTGGCGAGTAACGACGTAGTTTTCTTTAGCGTAGTTGGCGCGCTGCGTCTGATAGGCGTAGTCGTAAAACGAGCCTGATTGCAACGCAAAGATATTTCGCCCCACGATGTCGTCGCCGTAAAGCTCGCGCGCGCCGTTGCTGGCGCTCTCGATCGTGCCCGCGACGTTATCGATGCTAAGCACCGAGAGCGAGCTGTATTTCAGCGCGTCTTTAAAACTCATGCTAAAATCGCCGTGGCGCACGGCGGGTCTTAAAATTTCGCCCAATTTTTGCGCGATCTCGTCTATCGGCACGACGGGCTCAAGCGCCGAAATTTCACGCAGAGCCGCGCGGTAGTTGCCGGGCTGCAGAGCTTTTTTTAGCGCATCAAGCGGTATTAAAATTTTGCGCTGTAAGAATTTAAAATTTGAAATCCCCTGCGCGATACAAAGCGCAAACATTGCAACAAGCGCCAAAACTATAAAATTTTTCACGCCCAAATAGCTACTTACGGGCGCGATCGCCATGACGTAGCTCGCATCGTCGCTTAGACGGGGCGCGCCTTTAGAGCTTTCGCCGCCTTCGCTCCGCTCTGCGCGACTTGCCGCGTGCGAAAAATTTTCGAAATAAATGAAGCTTAGAGTGGAGTTTGGCCGCGCAAACAGCGCCTCGCCGGTATTTTTTAGATCGAAATCCCGACCCAAAAGATCAAATATGTCGCCGCTTCCGTTATAAATTTCGCCCTGCGCGCTAAAGAGTAAAATTTCACCTAAGCCCGCTAGCTTGGAGCTTAGTGCGTCCGTATTTACAAAGCCCAAAAGATACTCGTCGGCACTTACGCGCTTGATCAAAAAATACCGCCAAGCCCCATCGATACGTATGTAACGTGATACGAGCTCGCCGCTTTGCAGCCCGTTTTTAAAATCCGAAATTCTGATCTCGCCTAAATTTTTTATCCGCGCATCGCGGCTGTAAAAACTTAGAATTTTCTCCTCATTTTGCGCCGCGGTATTCGCATACTGCGAAGTTTCGCGGCTTTGTGCGCCGTCCGTGCCGCCCTCTAAAACGCCCACGCTATTTGGCGAAGCGCTTCCGCCGCCCGAGGCTTTATTTTGCGCCGCACCGTTTTGCAAGACGTTATTTCGCGTAGCGTCGTTTGGAAGCGAGCTGCCTCGCACGGAGCCCGCACTGCTTGCCGCATCACCGCTTTGCACCGCGCCGTTTTCTACGCCGCGCACGGCTCGGACGAAAAATATCGCATCAAAGCGCTCGCCCTCTTGCGCGCTGCTTCGCACCAAAGCATCATACGTCTTCGATAGCTCGGAAGCGCTTTGAAGCCCCATGCTCCGCACGGATAGAATGTTATTTTTTAAAATTTCAAGATCGTTTAGAAGCTCGCGATTTATCTCTTTGCTTAGGCTTGCGGCGGCATTTGCTCGCACCGCGAGCTCGCTCGCGATCTGCGCGCGCACGAAAAACGCCGCACACACGCACAGCAGCGCAAGCGTTAGGGCGCCGATTAAAAAAGTGGCGTAGAATTGTCTGTTTATCGAATTTTTTCTATTTTCCATCGCTAAATTCCAAATTTTGAAGGATTTTAGCAAATTTCGTTTTAAAGCCGATTTAAGCTTGTGTTTTTGCGCCCTTTGCGCCCAAAAAATGCATGATCAAAAGCACCGCGAAGCTAAAGAGCAGCATCAGCGCTGAATACGCGTGAGCCTGCGCAAAATCGAGCGTCTCGGTCGCTTCGTAGATCGCGATGGAAGCGACCTTAGTCTGCTCGCTCACGCTGCCGCCGATCATCAGCACGACGCCGAACTCGCCCATCGTATGCGCAAAGCAGATCACCAAAGCACTAAGCAGGGAGTGGCGTATCGCGGGTAACGCGACGCGAAAAAGCTTGGAAAAATAGCCCTTGCCGAGCGAGTCGCACGCCCAAAAAAGCGAGCGCGGAAGCGAGCGAAAGCCCGAAACCAGCGGCGAAAACATAAACGGCAGCGAGTAGATACAGCTCGCGATCACGAGCCCGCTGAAATTAAATACGAGCCTAAGCCCGAAATGTTTGTCAAAAAACTCGCCCAGCACCGAATACGGCGATAGGAAAACGAGCAGGTAAAAGCCTAGCACCGAAGGCGGCAGCACGAGCGGAAGCGAGATGATCGATTCGATCACGCTTTTGCCGCGGAAATTTTTTCTCGCCATAAAAAACGCGAGCGGCACGCAGATACAAAACAGCACGAACGTCGCGATCAGCGAGAGTTTGAGCGAGATCACAAAAGGGGTGTAGTCTAAATTTGACAAAATTTCAAACATCTGCGCTCGCTTTAAATTTAAACGCCGAATTTAAGGGCGATAGGTTTCGCGACGCGGCGAGATTTAGGCACATGAAATTTTGCAACGCAGCCATTTTGGTTGCGCGGTTTCGGCGCGCGCTTTTTTGCGGCGCCAAGCTCTGTCGTGCGAGGACGCTTTGCTGCGCGCAGCCTTGTTGCCCCAAGCTCTGCCGTGCAAAGCTTTGCGGATTAGAATTTTGTCGCGCGAAATTTCGCAGCGCTAAATTTTTCGTCGCAAAAGGTGCGCTAAATTTAGACGCGTGATTTTTACGTAAAATTTTAGCAGACAGAGCTTCCGCCGCAGCGAAAACTGCACGCAAAGCGGTGCGTAAATTTAACGCAAAGCGGTGCGAGCCAAATTTAAAAACCGACGCCCATTTCTGCGGAGCAAATTTTAAAATAGACGCAAAATCGCGCAGATAAAATTTAAAAGCCGAAATGAAATTTTGCAAGGCAAAAGAGACAGATCCGAAAATCGCGCGAGCTCGCCGCGCAGAGCTCAAGCCTTTAAAATTTCCGGGCGTAAATTTTACGTAAAAATTTAAAGCGGGACGCTGCATCGTTAAATCTTGCTGAGGCTTACGTTGAAGGCCTTTGCGCCCACCTTGACCTCATCGCCTATTTGCAGGCCTTGGGCTTCATGCGCGCTTAAGACGACCTCGCTTAGCTGGTTGCCGATCGCTACGACGGCGATCTGTACGGCGTCGCGAGCTTGTAGATCGACGATCTTGCCCGCGAAAGAAAATTTCTGCGAGCCGCTCGTTTTAAGAAAAATTTCGTTCGGGCTCGCGCTGCGCACGACTCTGCCGTCATGCATCTCATAAACCGTCTCGCAAAGTCTGTAAATTTCGCTTACGTCGTGACTTACCAAGATCACGGTCTGATGAAACTGCTCGTGGATTTTAAGCAGATAACCTTGGATCTTCTCTCGCATCGCAAAATCAAGCGCCGAAAGCGGCTCGTCCAAAAGTAAAATTTCGGGATCTTGCATCAGCGCTCTGGCGAGCGCGACGCGCTGTTTTTGCCCGCCGCTAAGCCCGCCGACGCCAGCGGAGGCATGCGAGCTAAGCTCCAAAAGATCGAGTAGATCGCGCGCTCTTTTGAGATCGTTTTTGGCAAAAAGTAAATTTCCCAAAACGCTCATATTTTCAAAAAGCGCGTAGTCCTGGAACAAAAAGCCGATCCTGCGCTTGCCTGCGCTCATAAAATCCTTGCCCTCTTGCAGCACGCGATCGCCGTCTTTTAAAAAGCCGCTGTCCGCCGGCAAAAAACCCGCAATGATGCGCAGCAGCGTGGTTTTACCGCTGCCGCTGCGCCCGTATAGGCAGACGAACGAACCCTTTTTTATCTCCAGCTTCGCATCTATCGCGAAATCTTCGCTGATTTTCTTTTTACAATCAATCGTTATCATATTTGTGTATATAAATTGCGCCGCAGCTTACGTATGCATAGAGCTCATCGCCTACGCACAAACCAAGCTCGCGTGCGCTTTTAGCGCTAATTATAACTTCAAATTTCAGCTCGCCCTCAAGCGCGGCGACGCATAAAATTTCACCTAATTTCAAATCAGAAATTTTAACCCTTATCTCGTTTTGAAGCGAAACATCCTTCAAGGGCGCGCGAGATAGCACGACGTCGGTATTTTTAAAGCCGAGTCGCACGCCGTCTCCGACCGCCGCGCCGGCCTTCAGCTCTAAAAATATCCCGTGGAATTTCAAGCCTCCTTCAAGTAGAAATTCCACCTCGTAAATATCCGCAGCGCCCTTGATATCGCTGATTTGCGCTTTAAACATTAAAACTCGTATCCGTATTTAGCAAAGATTTCTTTGCCCTTATCGCTTAGGATAAAATCATAAAACGCCTTGGCTTCGGCATTGTCTTTGGCGCGGTTTAGCACGACCATGCCTTGAGCTATCGGCTCGTAGAGGTCGGTACCGACCAAGACGAAATTTTCGCCCTCTTTGCAAGGCTTGTCGTTGCAGCCGTCCTTCGCCATCTTAGGCGCATACATCGCGCTAGCCGCGATAAAGCCGACGTCGGAAGCTTTAAGTGCTTGCGAAAGAGCCTCGCCGATCGATTTTGCTTCTACGATTTTGCCCTTGATCTCGTCGTAAACTCCTGCTTTTTGGAAAGCCTGTACGCTTGCGGTGCCGTAAGGAGCGGTCTTTGGATTGGCTACGGAAATCGTTTTAACGCTAGGGTCTTTTAAAATTTCAAGCCCCTTGCTAAGATCTACTCCGCGCACGCTAAACATCGCCACTTTGCCTTTGGCGTAAGTTTTGGCAGGCGCCGTCGCAAAGCCCTCTTTATGCAGATCGTCTGCAAATTTCATATCCGCCGCCATAAAAATATCAAACGGCGCGCCGTTTTTGATCTGCGTGCTAAGCGCACCGCTCGCACCCAAGCTCACATTTAACGTAGTTTGCGGATGCAGTTTGGCAAATTCCGCCTCGATCTCGTCAAACGCATACGTCGTGTTCGCGGCGGCTGCGACGCTGACCTCTCCGGCGCTTAGCGCGCCTGCCGTTAAAATTCCTAAAAGCACTGCTTTTAACTTCATTTTAAAATCCTTTCGAAAAATTTTGGCTCTCGCCGAATGTTTAAATTTTAAGCGGGGCTCGCGGCGTTTAATTTTAGCGTTTTTTGCTTAACCGCGAGCGTTTAGTTCAGGCACCGATAATGATCTCGCTAGGCTCCACTATCGCCGTGACCTCATCTCCTACGCCAAGCCCCATTGCAGTCGCCGATTCTCTCGTGATGATCGACGTGATAGTTTGGTGCGAGTTCGTATTTAGACAGACCTCGGCATTTACCGCGCCGATTTTTACTTCGCAAATCGTGCCCTTTATCTGGTTGGCGGAGCTTATTCTTAGATCCTCATTGCCGCTTTTTGCGATGACGACGCTAGGGGCTTTGAACAAAAACAGCACCTCTTTGCTGACTTTAAGATCTAGGTTTTTCTCGCTCTCTACCGTTATCATCGCGCATAGCTGCTCGCCGCCCGCGAGTTTGGCGATGATCTGTGAATTTACGGCTCCGGTTTGGATGTCCGTGATTTCGACGTTTAGTTGGTTTCTCGTAGAGAGCTTCATGCCCATTTTCTCAAGGCTAAGCAGGCTCTCCTCGGTGATCTCGTCAAGCTTTAAAATTTCGCCCAAAAACGCCTCGCCCGCGTGGCTGATAGCGTCGTAAGCGCGGATCAGCTTGTGCGCGTAAGGGGTAAGCTCCGAACCGCTGTTTTTCTTGGTGCCTTGAGCGCGGACGATGAGGGGTTTTTTGCTAGCGTTGTTGATTAGGCTTAATGCGTCCCAGCCGCTTTTATACGACATCCCCGCGATCTCGGCGGCTTTCGTGATGCTTTTAGTTTCATCCACCGCCTTAAGCAGCCTAATGTGCTTTGCCAAAAGCGACGTCTCCTTGCCTAGCAGGAATTCCAAAGCAAATTTTGCATCCATTACGATCCTTTCTTATTTACTATTTCGTGATTTTATAATATATACTCTGATATATTTCTTAAAGCGGCGTAGGCTTGTTTCTACGGCGCCCGCGTGAAAATTTTATATAAAATTTAGCCTTATTGACAAAATTTCTTTAAATTTGTAAAATCCGCATTTGATTTATACGAGAAGGATCGAAATTTGAAATTTATAAAAATTCTTGCCCTCGCAGCAGCGCTAGCGTGCGGTGCATGGGCGCAAAACGGCGAACCGGGCGACGTTAGCGATTTTGACGAAGAGTTCGCGCAACGTGAGGTTTTCGATCCGCTTAGCGGCTACAACCGCGTAATGACAAACTTTAACGACGTATTTTATGCATACGTGCTAACCCCCATAGCCAGCGGTTACGACTACGTGGTGCCCGATCCGATCCAGGGGGCGTTTTCAAATTTTTTCTACAATCTTTTGTATCCCGTGCGGCTAGTAAACAATCTATTTCAGGGAAAATTTGAAAATTCTTGGGACGAGACGAAGCGGTTTTTGATCAACTCTACCATCGGCTTTGCCGGCCTTAACGACATGGCGGGCAAATACTACGGCATCCCGCGCCACGACGAGGACTTCGGCCAAACGCTTGGATATTGGGGCGTGCCGGCAGGACCGCACATCGTCTGGCCCATCTTGGGGCAGAGCAACCTACGCGATACCTTCGGGCTCGTGGGGGATTATTTCGCAAGTCCCGTAAGCTACATCCAAGACGGCACGACGAGGACTTCGGTCAATGCGTTTATGTTTTTTAACGACTACTCGCGCGATCCGAAATTTTACGAAAAAATGACCAAAGACGCGGTGGATCTATACCCGTTTTTGCGCGATGCTTACGAGCAAAATAGAGAAAAATTGATAAAGGAATGATCATGAAAATTTTAAAAACTCTAGCGCTTTGCGGCGCACTTCTGATTTCGGCGCACGCCATTAGCGACGCGGATATCGAGTCCGTGATGAGCCAAAAGGTCGCCGAGGCCGTGAGCGTCATGCGAAGCAGCACTCCCAAAGATGCAAAACCCGCGAAAATTTTCGCGCTTTTTGACGGCTACTTCGATTACAAGATGATGGCAAAGCTCTCTTTAGCCAAGCACTACGCAAACTTGAACCCCGCGCAGATCGCGGAATTTAACAAAGCTTTCGAGGCACATCTTAAGCGCTCGTTTATCGAAAAGCTCTCGCTTTACACCGATCAAGACATGAAGGTGCTCGGCAAACAAAGCCCTAGCGACAAGCGACGCGTGCTAAAAACGCAGATCATAGGCGAGCAAAAAAACTACGCCATAGATTTCAAATTTTATCCTAACGGCGCGGACTGGCGCATCTACGACGTCGATATCGTGGGCGTTAGCCTCATTCAAACATACCGCTCGCAGCTGGGCGACGTCGCGCAGAGCCTGGGCTTTGACGAGCTCATAAAGCGATTAAATTCCACCGTCATCAAAAGCGGCGAATAACGACGCGCCCGAAAGAGCGGTATTTGAAAAAAATTTTTCGCCTAATCGTCGCATTTCCGAAAAGTACGCTTGCGCTATTTACGGCGCTGGCGCTGTTTTTCGGCTACTACTCCACCAAGCTTGAGATCGACGCTTCGAGCCAGACGCTACTGCTCGATAATGACAAGGATCTTCAAATTTGGCGCGAAGTATCCAAACGCTACGAAACGCCTAACTTCTTGGTACTTGCCTACACCCCCGCGGGCGATCTGCTCTCCGCCGAAACGACTGCCAAAATCCGCGAAATGAGCGCGCGGCTAGCGCAACTAGACTTCGTCGCCGGCGTCACGGACATCACAAACGTGCCGCTTTTGTTAAACAGAAACGAGGGCATGAGCGAGCTGCTTAAACACATACCCACCCTTGCGGATGCGGACGTAAATTTAACCGCGGCTAGGCGCGAGTTTGCCACAAGCCCCTTTTATGCGTCAAATTTAGTAAGCGCAGATCTTCGCACTACCGCAATTTTAATAAATTTAAAACCGCAGGCCCGCTACGACGAGCTTTTGCGACTAAGAGACGAAGCCAAAGGCGCCCTAGAGCAAGCAGAGCATGAAAGCAACCGCTCCAAAGCTCAAATTTCAGAGATTAAAAACGCGCTTAAGATTTCGGAACAAAATTTCAAATCCTACCGCGGCGAACTGCGCGAAAAGGATCATCGCGACATTATCGCTCTGCGCGCGCTGATTGCGGAATTTCAAAATAAGCACGGCGGCGATCGGCTCTTTTTAGGCGGCATAAATATGATCGCCGACGACATGGTAGGCTACGTCCGCTCGGACCTAGCGACCTACGGGCTCGGCGCGCTAGTGCTGCTGCTAGCGTGCTTTTGGCTCTTTTTCAGACAGATCAAATTTATCGTTTTGCCGCTCATCATCTGCGCGTATTCGGTCGTGCTTGCGGCGGGATTGTTCGGGTTTTTGGGCTTTGAGATCACCGTCATCAGCTCAAATTTCATAGCACTTCAGCTCATCATCACGGTCTCGGTATGTATCCACCTAATCGTCGCTTACCGCGAGTTCAGCGCGCGCTTCCACGCCTTTTCGCAACGCCAGCTCGTTTATGCGGTGTTGCGCGAGCGCGCAAGACCCTGCTTTTTCGCGATTTTTACCACCATCGTCGGCTTTATGTCTTTGATCTTTTGCGACATCAAGCCCGTGATCTCGCTCGGTATCATGATGAGCGTCGGCATTTTTATCTCGCTGCTCGTCGCATTTGGAGTATTCGGCGCGATAATGTCGCTTCAGACGCGCACGCACAATAACCGCAGCTTCGAGCGAAGCTTTAAATTTACGCTTTGGTGCGCCGAAACGGCGCTACGTAGCAGGCGCGCGGTCTACGGCATGTGCGCTGCGGCGGTGATCTTCGGACTCTACGGTATCTCGCAGCTACGCGTCGAAAACAGCTTCATCGGTTACTTTAAAGAAAGCACCGACATTCACGCGGGCATGAAGGTTATCGACACAAATCTCGGCGGAACGATCCCGCTTGATATCATCGTTAAATTTAAAAGCGCAGGCAGCGCAGATCCTGCTAGCGGGAGTGAAAATTCCGCAAGCGATAGCGCAAATTCTAAAAACGGCGAAAATTCCAATCCCGCAGGGCGAAATTCTATCGCACAAAGCTCTGCCGCACAAAATTCTGCCGCCGCGGCGCAAAATTCTATTGCAGGAAATTCTATACCTCAAAGTTCCGTTGCCGCGGCGCAAAATTTCAATGATCAAAATTTTACCGAGCAAAGCTCCGCTATGGCAGCGCAGCCAAGCGGCGCCGTAAATTTAGATCAAACTCATACCGCGAATTTAGAGCAGAATTCCGCTGCGAGCGACGATTTTGGCGATTTCGAAGCCGAGTACGCCGCTAACGAAAACAAGCCGCAGTATTGGTTCACCTCCGAAAAGATGCGTATCATCGGCAAGATAGACGATTTTTTGAAGGATAAAAACGTCGCGGGGCATGAGTTTATCGGCAACGTAAGCTCGCTCGCATCGCTTTTGAAGCTCGGCAAGCAGATCAATCAGGGGCGCGATCTGGACGATCTGAGCCTCGCTCTTATCTATTCGGAGCTGCCGCAAAACTACCGCAAGATGGTGCTTTCGCCCTTTGTAAATATCGAAGCGAATGAGGCGCACTTTAGTATCCGCACGATAGATAGCGATCCAGGTCTTCGCAGAGCGCAGTTCCTAGCCGATCTTAAGCGCGATCTGAGCTCCCTGCTCGCCAACGATAACGTCACGGTGCAGATTAGCGGCATAATGGTGCTTTATAACAATATGCTTCAAAGCCTGATGAGCTCGCAGATAGGCACTCTGGGTATCACCGTGCTCGTGCTTTTCGTGCTTTTCGTGATCATCTTTCGCTCGCTGTCATACGCGCTCATCGCGATCGTCGTAAATTTAATCCCGCTTTGCGCCTGCTTCGGCATCATGGGAGTTGCGGGCATTCCGCTGGATATTATGAGTATCACGATAGCGGCGATTAGTATCGGTATCGGCGTGGACGACGTCATCCACTACATCTACCGCTACAAGCGGGAGTTTGCGCGCAGCGGCGACGAGGCTGCGGCGATCCGCGCGAGCCACGCAAGCATCGGTTACGCGATGTATTATACGTCGTTTGCGATCATTTTGGGATTCAGCGTGATGATGATGAGTAATTTCTGGCCTACGATCTACTTCGGGCTACTGATATGTCTGGTGATGAGCCTGCTGCTTTTAGGCGCGCTCATAATCCTGCCGTCGCTAATAATGAGCCGAAAGGGCTTAAAATTTAGCCTCTTTAAAGCTAAATAAATTTTATCTCGCTATAATTTGCCGCATTTGGAGAGGATGACGACCTGGCGGCGTCTGCGGACTTCAAATCCGATAGGAGGGCGGTTGACCGTTTTCCGGGGGGTTCGATTCCCTCCCTCTCTCGCCGAATTCTTTCATCAAATTTCACTTTTAAGATTCTTGATCTCTAGCGCTTTGCGAATTTATTTCAAATTTCGGCTTTAAATTTATACGTTGTTAAGTGGAGATCGGTAGTATTATTTTCAGAATTTATTTCAAAGGATCAAAGATGAAATATGCGCTAGGTGCTGCGCTTGCGGCGTTGATTTTTGCAGGATGCGGCGATGATGATGTAGGGCTAGTGAAAAACTACACCTTGCCAGATTTTAAATCTATGAGTATCGGCGCGGCGATCGAGGGCTCGAAAATCTGCAAAAATATCACGTGGAGCAAAGAGGAAAACGGCGGATTAAAGACGGTTAAGATGCTCTGCGATGTGGATGTAGAGCGGAGACTTAAATCATATAAACAAGAGATGTTGGACTCGTCTTTAAAAAGAAGTTATGACTTTTTATGAGGGCAAGGTTTACGACGCGCAGGGTTTGCTTAAGCTGGCAAAGGAATACTGCAAGTTAAACGAAGTCAAATTCCGAGAAACGCTTAAAACCAAAGGCAAAATAGAATTTGAAGAAGAATGGAAGTCGGTCGATTGCGACGACAAACTAAAAGGAGAGATACTGAAAGAAAGCAATACCGAAATCTACATAGACTCTATTGTAGAGCGCTTAAAAGCGGCCGTTTATTACTCGCAAATAACCGCAGAGCAATTGGACGCGAGCTTCGGACATAAAGAAGGCGGATCATCAAAGCTTGCTATCGAGCTAAATTTTATCGTAAATGAGGGTAAAAGCGTAAATCTGTCTGATAAATTTAAACTTATCACGAATGGCAAAGAAGATCCCGTGAATAAAATGAAGGCAAAAGATGTCATAGCGGGCTTCTACGAAAGGCAATAAGCGCCTCATCTCGCGGCTAAATTTTATGAAATTTTACAATTTAGCCGCTTTTCTTATAATAAAATTTCATTCAAAATTTCAGGTGCGGTTTTAAATTTAAAGCGCGGCGGAAGCAGTTTCGCCCGCCGCGCCGTGAAATTTTACGCCGGATACAAGCTTATTTATCGTGTCCTTGCAGATACGCGATCGCGCTAAGTGCAGCAACTGCGCCGTCGCCTGCCGCGCAAACGACCTGCTTAGGCGCATCCTGCCTCATATCGCCCGCCGCGAATAACCCGCTAACGCTTGTTTGCATCTTTAAATTTACCGCGACCTGCCCGCTCGGCGTGACGTCGCAGATGAACTTGCCACTTTCGTCTTTTAGCACCTCATTTCGTACGTCAAGCCCCACGAATACGAAGATCCCAGGCAGCCGCAGCTCGCGCGCGGCGCCGCTTGTTTTGTCCTTGACGACGACGCCAGTTACGCCGCTTGCATCGCCCTTGATCTGCTCTATGAGCGCATTTGTGATGAGCTCGATATTCCCCTCTTCGCGCGCTCTTTGCACGGTCGAAGGCGCAGCGCGAAACTCATCCCTGCGGTGGATCAGATAGACTTTAGAGCAGATTTTGGCTAGATACAGCGCTTCTTCTAGCGCCGTATCGCCGCCGCCGAGGACGGCAACCTCTTTGCCTTTGTAAAAAAACCCGTCGCAGGTTGCGCAGGCACTGACGCCGCGACCGAAGAACTCGTCCTCGCCCTCAATCCCCGCGCGGCGCGGAGTTGAGCCCGTAGCGACGATAACGGCACGTGCGCGACGTGTTTGATCGCCCTCGAGATAGATCGTAAAATTTCCGTCGCCGTCTTTTGAGACGCGCAGCACGCGCACCATCTCATGCTTTAAGCCGAAGCGGAAGCACTGCTCCTGCCAAGGCGCCATAAAGCTCATCCCGTCGGTCACCGCGGCGACGCCCGGGTAGTTTTCCATCTCGGAGCTTGAGGTGATCTGCCCGCCGGGCATACCCATCTCAAACATCACGACGTCCTTTAAACCGCCTCTAGTAGCATAAAGCCCCGCCGCTAGCCCCGCAGGGCCGCCGCCGATAATTGCTAAATCTAACATTTTTTCTCCTTAATTATTTTATTAAGTAAAGCCGCGGGCGCTAAATTTACGAATTTAATTAATAAAACGGAGGGCGAAGAGAGGAAGGGCGAAGCCGCCCTTTGAAATTTACAGAAGCGAGTTTAGTTTGTCCGCGATAGCCTGTTTCGACTGAGCACCGATCATTTGAGCCGCGATCTCGCCGTCTTTAAAAAACAGGATCGTAGGGATCGAGCGCACGCCGAACTGCACCGCCAAATCCTGCGCTTCGTCGGTATTTACTTTGCAAATTTTAGCCTTGCCCTCGTAATCGTTCGCAAGCTCCTCGATGATCGGGGCGATCATACGGCACGGCCCGCACCAAGGCGCCCAAAAATCAACTAACGCGACGCCCTCTTTTGTAACGTCGAAATTCGCCGAAGTGAGTTCGATGTATTTTCCCATGATGTTCTCCCTGTCTCTTATACACATCTGACGCTGCCGACGACTAGTCGAGTGTAG
>CAUUKU010000026.1:0-19501 GCA_963545665.1 uncultured Campylobacter sp.
TACACTCGACTAGTCGTCGGCAGCGTCAGATGTGTATAAGAGACAGTATTATCATTTTCCAATAAAAAATATGCGGGACTACCCATTCTTTTTATGATCCAAAATAATGGAAGTAGCAAAAGTAAAATAGATGAAATAAAAATGGATAGATCGACACTAAAATGCGTATAAAATTTCAAGTTTAACGGAGTAACTTCTAAATTGAATATTTTATATAAGCAACCGAGTGAAAGAAAAAGAACAATATTGTTTTGAAAGTAAACCGCTCTATCTATGATTTTGATCGGCTCTTTGTCGTAATCCCTCATAAAATTCCTTTTTGGTATGGTTTTCGTATTTTATCACCGCCTCGCTTTCGACGCGTTTAAGAGCGCAGGATATTTGCATAGGCGCTTGCGGCGAGGCGAGTTGCGACAAGCCGCGGTTATCTCAGTCAAGCAGACACTAGCAACTCATCTGAAGCTGCTTGGAGGATTGCTTCGGGTGCCGAGCGATCTCATCTGCGACTGCTTCGAGGACTACTTCGAGTACCGAGCGATCTCATCTGCGATTGCCATGAGTGGAATTTTGCTCGAAATCCAGCCCCAATCTCGCCGCGAAATACTCGCGCAGCATCCGCCTTTGCGCTTCGTTTGCGTTTGGCCGTAGCCAGATTATCCCGTGGGTCTAAATTTTACGCTGAAAACCGAAAAATTTCACGCCTTAATGTCGTAGCTGAAATTTTTCAAAAAATATATGCGTAAAGCTTCGCGCTCGGCGCGGCTAGGACGGATGCAAAAAAATACCGCCGCACCCGTATCGTCCCTCCCGCGCAGTAGCAAGCAATCGCGCAGTCGTAGCCTCGCTCGTCCGTCTAGCCTTCGCGCGACGACGAGCTTTGAGGCGATCAAAATCGCAAAAATGCCCGCCACTGCATAGATGGCAGCCTCGGCAAAGCCGAATTTGATCGTCAAAAACACGCCCACGACGTATGCGAAAAGAAGCAAGAATTTTAAAATTTCTTGCAGTTTCAAAAACCACTCGTAGCTTAGAAACGGCACGCGAAACGTCCGCACGAAGCCGAGCGACGGCTCTATCAGATCGACGCATCCAAGCATAAGATCGTATTTGTCTAGCCCTCTGCGAAAGGATATTTTAAGCTCGTCAAATTCCACGCGCGCCGCCTCTTTGCTGCCGCTTCGCAGATAAAGTAACGCTAAAAACATAAAAACGATCGTCAGACTAGGTTTGGCTTGCTGCGAGCGTAGCAGGCTGTCCGTGTAAAACAGCTCTCCCGATCCGCCGATGTCTAAAGAGATAAAAATGCAAAAAAACGCAAGGATAGAGGCGGAGAAAATTCTATAAAATGTATCGTCGCAGATGAGGCTGAATTCGGGCTTTTGCATTAGTTTTTATATAGCGGCGCGTCGGTGATTTTCAATCTAAATTTATTGCCCGCGCCGATAAATTTCGCAAAAGCCGCCGCGTCGAAAGCATCATCGACGACCTCGCTCGCAATTCCACTAGCAGACCCGCTCGCAATTCTCTCAATAACCTCGCTTGTAGAGCCATTCACACCCTCGCTCGCGGCTCCATTTGCAACCTCATCCGTAGTATCGCCCGCGACCCCTTTCGTAACTCTACTTGCAGCCCCATCGGCGCGCAGTTTGAATAGAATTTCAAAGCTCAAGCCCGCGTAGTTGAAAAACTTGCCACAGCGTCTAAAGCCATGCCTGCCGTAGAATTCTATGCGGCGTAGGCGTTGCGCGAGATTAGGTGCGTCCTCGTGCGGCGGCTCGACATCAAGGACGATCTGCGCGCGCGGATTTTGCGTGACGATGAGCGCGAGCAGCTTTGAGCCAAGCCCGAGCCCGCGAAATTTCGCATCGATCGCAAGGTACGCTACGTAAAAAAACTCGCCCCGCTCGTCGCTTAAGGGTTCGCTCTTTTCGCGACGCGAAATTTTACTTTCATCACGGCGTAAAATCTTTCCCTTTGCGGCATCGGATAAAATTTCGCTCTCCGTGGCGCTCGGTAGAATTTCGCCGTGCGCGCTCACATTTGAAATTTTATCTGTCGCGGCACCGCAGCATAGAATTTCTCCCGCACTTGCTTGCTTTAAATCGCCGTCCGCACGTTTTATATTATCGCTCGCTAGCCCTTGGCCCGCGCCCAAAGTCCCGTCGCCAGCACTTAAATCTGAAATTTCATCGCTCGTAATGCGGCTTGAAATTTCATTACTCGCAGCGCCGAAAGACCCCGCATCACAAGCAAATTCCGCGCTGCTACGGGCTTTGGATTTTAAAATTTTATCCGCATTGAGGCGAGGCGGCGGCTGCTTGTGGTGCGAAATCGCACGCTTATAGGTCTGCTCGGTTCTATATACGCAAAATCCCACCAGCTCCTCGCCGCTTAAATTTTGCGCCGCCGTGGCGCAATTACCCGCAGAGCCGCAATTTTGACTCGCTTCGCCGTAATCTTGCAGCGCGCATAAATTTTCGCTCGCTGCGCCGGGATTTTTACTTTCCAAGCTGGATTTTTCACATGTTGCATTAGATTTTTTATTAGCCGCGCCGCGATTTTCGGAACTCAAAGAGGCTAATTCTGCCGCGCCGCGGTTATCCGCATCGGAATTTTTACCCGTAGCATCGCGATCTTGGCTAGCTTCGCCGCAATCCCGCTTTGCCGCGCAAAAATCCTGCTTCGGCGCGCATAAATTTTCGCCTGTCGCCGCGCGATGTTTATCTGCCGAGCCGCCGCCCAGGGCGCTAAAATCCTCGAAAATCGCCGCGATTTCAAGCTGTCCTTTGCGCGACATTTTTAAGAAATTTTTTATGCTGATACGCTCGATTTCGGGGAACGCCGCGACATTGATCGCCTCTATGCGCGCGATCAGTGCCGAATCCTCGCCGATACGCTCAAGTCTCATTTGTCCTCCTTGCTGCGATAGGCCTACCGCGTAAATTTAAAATTTGCCCGCCTAGCTCGCGGGAATTTCATCGCTCGGCCCTTGAAATTTCATGAAATTTCGCAAAATTTGAAGGGCCGCCCGTCTAAATTTAATCCTCGCCGTAAATTCGCTTCAAATTCCCCAGCGTCGCGCTCGCGTTTAGCAGCAGCGCATCGGCGATCGCCAGCCGCGCCATTGCGGTAGCTACGACGCTGCCGCGCACGGCGATACACGGATCGTGCCGCCCGCGCAGCTCGCAGATCGCGTCCGCGCCGCGCACGTCGACGCTGCGTTGCGCCATAAAAATGCTCGGAGTGGGCTTAAAATGCGTCGTTATCTCGATAGGCGCGCCGCTACTTATGCCGCCCAAAATTCCGCCTGCGTTGTTGCTCGCGAAATTTGCGCCGATCTTGCCGCCGTTGGTGCGGATCGCATTCTTGCTAGCGCGCATGAAATCGTTATTTTCGCTGCCTTTTAGCGTGCTTGCTTTCACTCCGGCGCCGATCTGCACGGCCTTTACGCCGTTTATGCCCATCATCGCGCCCGCAAGCGTCGCATCGAGCTTACCGTACAGCGGCTCGCCGAGCCCCGCAGGCATGCCAGTAATGCGAGTTAGCACGCAGCCTCCGATACTATCGCCGGCACTTTTGACGCTTAGAATTAACTCCTTCTGCGCGCCCTCCATAGCGGGGTCGAGCGCGAAAATTTCGCTGTTTTGCGCGAAATCAAAATTTAAATCTTTGGCGTAAATTTCGCCCACGCCGTAAATTCCGCTTTCTACGGAAATTTTAAAGTGATCTAGCAGGATCTGTGCAAACGCTCCCGCAGCCACGCGTACGGCGGTTTCGCGCGCGCTTGCCCGCCCGCCGCCTCGGTAATCGCGCAGTCCGTATTTGGCAAAATATGTAAAATCGGCGTGTGCGGGGCGGAAAATATCCTTTAGATTTTCGTAGTCCTTCGAGTGCTGATTTGCGTTGCGGATGATAAATCCGATCGGCGCGCCGGTGCTGCGGCCGTCAAAAATCCCGCTTAAAATTTCGATCTCATCGGCTTCTTTGCGCGGCGTAGCATATTTGCCGCCCGGTTTGCGGCGATCAAGTTCACTTTGGATATTTGAAATCTCGATTTCTACGCCCGACGGGAAGCCGTCCAAAACGCCGCCGATCGCCGCGCCGTGGCTCTCGCCGAAGGTGCTAAGGCGCAATCTCTCGCCGAAGGTATTCATAGTGCGTCTCCTTGATCGCCGCTGCTTTGTTTATCCGTATCGCGCACGCTTCGCTCATTGCTTCTTTTAGCGCTCGGCGTGTCGCCCGATGTGCCAGTGCAATCGCTCTTTTTGCCGCCTCGATCATTATGCTCGCTATTTTTGCTGCCCCGCGCCCGTCCGCCGCCGCCTCGTGAGCCTTTTTTGCCGTCCTGAGCGCGATTTGCGCTGCTTTGTGCGTCGCTATCGCATGCTCTTTGTTCGCCATCTGTCGCGCCAGTGCCGTGCGAGGCGCCGTTTTGTAAAAGCTCGAGCGCGATTTGCGCGCATTTTTGCTCGGCCTCCTTTTTACTCGCTCCCACGGCGGATGAGAGCCGCTTGCCGCCTACGAGCGCCGCCATTTCGAAGCTTTTTTTGTGATCGGGGCCGCTCGAGCCCAAAAGAACATATTCGGGCGTGACGCCGAATTTTGCCTGCGTGAGCTCTTGCAGCGCGGTTTTGTAGTCTCGCACGAGCTCGTTAAAGCTGATGCGCGGATAGAGGATTTCTAAGATTGCAGTCGCGATGCGGGCGGTGTTTTGCAGCCCGCTCTCAAGATAGACGGCGCCCATTATCGCCTCAAACGCGTCCGAAAGCAGCGATGGTTTCTCGCGTCCGCCGTTGCGCTCCTCGGACATCGACATATTCAGGTTCTCGCCGATGCCCAAAAATTTTGCAAATTTAGAAAAGCTGCTTTCGTTCACGAGTGCGGCGCGCAGCTTGCTCAGATCGCCCTCGTCGCTGCTAAATTTTTTGAAAAGATACTCGCCCACGATCAGATCCATCACCGCATCGCCTAAAAATTCCAGCCTCTCGTTGTTATGTCCGTTTTTGGCGCTTTTGTGCGTAAGAGCGATCTTGAGGTGGGTTAAATTTTTAAATTTGTAGCCCAGTTTTTCTTGTAACTTTTCTAAATTTTGCATCTTTGCCCTTTTTTATAAAATTTTACGAAATCAGCGGCGGCTCACACGCAAACGACATCTGGCGCGAACAAAACCTGCGCAAGCGGAACGAACGAGCGCAAGCGCAGCCCGCGCTAAGGCTCACTTGCCGCAAATTTAATCCTCGCCAAAACCGCGCCTGCCCTCAAATACAAGAGCCCGATCGCGTGAACGAACGCACTAAAACCGGCTTCGGGCAATAAATTTAAGTCGAAGCGGCTCTGTGCGCAAAGTAAACGCGGGCAAATTCATACTTAATCCGCGCAACCGCAAGCTTCACCGCAGAATTTTAGCCCTTTATCGCTTCTGCAGCCGCGCGAGCCATAGCGTCGCACTCCTCGTTTTGCGGATGACCCGCATGCCCCTTGACCCACGAGGCCCTGATCTCGTGAGGCGCCGCCGCCGCAAGGTATCTGCGCCACAGATCTGCGTTTTTCTTGCCCTTAAAATCGGTAACGACCCACTTTGCGAGCCAAGAATTTATCGCCTTTACGACGTATTCACTATCGGTAAAAAGCTCGACGCGGCAGGGCTGCTTAAGCGCGCTAAGCCCCATTATAGCGGCCGTTAGCTCCATTTGATTATTTGTCGTCATCGCTTCCGCGCCGCTTGTCTTTTTTATCGCGTCGCCGTATTGCAAGATATAAGCCCAGCCGCCTGCTCCAGGGTTTCCGAGACAGCTGCCGTCGCTAAAAAGTTTGACCGATTTCACCGGTTTTCTCCGAAATTTGCGCTCTGATCTCCATGCTACCTAGCTCGTAGCAGACCGGGCAGCGGTGTGAGAAAAGCCCCACCGAGCTTTTGCACTTCGCGCAGGTGTAGCTAAAGCTAAGCCCGGCGTCCTCAAAGCCCGCGTCTTTCATAGCCATAAGCGCGTTGATCTCAAAAATTTTACTCGCGCTCTGCGGCTTTTGATCGCTTTTTCCAAGCGCGTAAAAAAGCGCGTTGTACTCCGCATCCTGCGTATTTACCGCCGCAGGGAAATCATAGATCAGATCGATCGCTTGCTCGATCGGCGGGAAGCGGTCAAAGCCCTCCATAGGCTCTTTGTTTTTGATAAAAAGCTCCATGCAAAACCGCCCCGCGCCTTTGAAGTTTAGCTTTGAAATTTTAGCGATCTTTTTGTTAAAGGGCGTATTGGCGTCGTTTGCGATGATCTGGGCGCGCTCGAACTGGCTTTGGGCATATACTTCGGTGTCCTGCTCGCGCAGCGCGTCAAGCACCTCAAGCGCCTCATTAAAGCGTTTCAGCCGCTCGTAAATCACCGTAAGATGCGTAAGGGCCTCTTTGTTTCTCGGGCGCAGCTTCAGCGCCTGTAAAAATACCTCTTCGGCGCGCCCTAAAAAGCCCGCTTTGAAATATACGATACCGAGATTGGTGAGGATAAATTCCCTCTGCACGCCGCCGCTAGCCTTGCCTAGCGCGATTAGATAAATTTCTATCGCGCGCTCGAAGTCGCCGCTTTTGACGAAAGAGCTAGCTAAAATTCCAAGCGTCGGGATATCAATTTGCGGGCTTGCTAAAAGTTGCCTGTGTTCGGTGCTAAGCGCGTCTAGGGTGTCGAATTTTTTGATGAAATTCTCTAAACTCTGCCTCTCGTTTTTTTTAGAAAAAACTCCCCAAATATAGCTTAGAATCGACACTAGCAAGATTATGCTTATTAGCATGATAAGCCCGAAAATCGGGTCGCGATCGTCTAAGAAAAAATTATCCAAATCAAACCTCGTCGCAAAAATAAAGGGCAATTATAGCAAAGTGCGGGTATAATTTCGCTTATGATTAAAAACGAAAGCATAGAAAATCTGCTGGCCACCGTAGATATCGTAGACGTCGTAGAAAAATATGTCCCGCTTAAGCGCAGCGGCGCAAATTTCGTAGGCGTCTGCCCCTTCCACGACGATTCGCACCCGAGCATGAGCGTGAGTTCAAAGCTTGGAATTTTTCACTGCTTTTCGTGCAAAGCGGGCGGCAACGCGATTAAATTTATCCAAGATTATGAAAAGATAAGCTTTCCAGAAGCGGTCGAAAAGCTTGCGGGGATGTATAATTTCGCGCTGCAATACACCGGCGCCAAAGTCCAGGAGCGCAGCGAAGAGAAGAAGGTGCTCGGGATTTTAAACGCCTACTACCAAAGCTGCCTTTATCAAAACTCCGCCGCCGTAAAATACCTGCACGGGCGCGGACTGAGCGAACAGAGCATCCGCAAATTTGGTCTTGGCTACGCTGGAGCTAGCGCGCAGACGATCAGGGTTTTGCAAAACGAAGAAATTCCGCCGCAAGACGCGCTAAATGCGGGCGCGGTGAAGCAAAACGAGCGCGGGCTTTACGCTAGCTTCATCGAGCGCATCACCTTTCCGATCTACAACCACGCAAGCAAGCTCGTAGGCTTCGGTGGCCGCACGATAAGCGATAATCCCGCTAAATACGTCAATTCGCCGCAGTGCGCGCTGTTTGATAAATCTAAAATTTTCTACGCATTCGACCTTGCAAAAAAAAGTGCGATCGCCAAAAAAACTCTCATCATCACCGAGGGCTACATGGATGTCATCATGCTGCATCAAGCGGGCATCGACAACGCCGTAGCGGTGCTCGGCACGGCGCTGACGCCCGCTCATCTGCCGCTTATAAAGCGCGCGGAGCTTAACGTCGTGCTTAGCTTCGACGGCGACGCCGCGGGCATCAATGCGGCGATAAAATCGGCGCGGCTTTTGTGCCTGAATAAGATCGACTCAAGCGTCGCTATAATCGGCGGCGGTGCCGACCCTGCGGATATGATAGTCGCAGGCAAGGTGCGCGAGCTAGAGCAAATTTATGCTAGCGGCATGGAGAGCGGGGAGTTTTTGATCCGCCAGATCGCTAAAAAATACGACCTTGCCCGCCCCGTGCAAAAAGAAGCGGCGCTAAATGAGATCAAAGAATTTACCGCAGCGCTCGGCCCCGTGCTTGCCGAGTCCTATCAGAGCCTAGTGGCGCAAATTTTAAACGTCTCGCCGGGCTCATTCAATCTCGCCGCTGGCGGTAAAAATTTCGGCGCGGGCTTTGAGGGGCGAAATTTTAACGAGGGCGGGAGCTTCGGCTCTCGCGATTTCGGTTCTTACGAAGGGCGCGGCGCAGACGGCAGGGGCGGTGCGAGCGGGAGCTTAAACGGCGGAAATTTTGTTCGCGAGCAAAACACGGCGCGCTATGAAAGCTCTGCGCCGCCTGCGGCTTCAGCGAGGCTCGGGCGGACGCTACTGCGCCGCAAGGAGATCGCGGAGCTTCAGATTATAAAATCGATGCTGCTCGATAGCGAGATGGCACAGCTCGGGCTCGGCTGCTTGGAGCGGCGTGATTTTCGCATGCACGGCGATATTTTCGAGGCGTTTTTGGCTTTCGCTCGCAGCGGCGGGAATTTTAAAAATTTCATCGCGGGCGAGGGTTTGAATAACGATGTGAGCAAGAATGCGAGTGAAAATTCTATCGCGGATACTCGCGGTGGCGCTAGAGATAATACGGACGGCGGCGTGGATCAAAATTCCGTCCAGAGCGAGAACGTAAATTTAGCGGATGGCGTAAATTCCAACGTACAAAATTTCGGCGAGCAAAGCGGACGAAATTCTACAGGCGCCGTAAATTTAAAAGGCTCCGCGCAGCAGGGCGCAAACGGCAGCGAGAAGCAAGAGGGTGCAAATAACGGCGAGAGATGGAGCTCAAGCAGCGGCGCAAATCAAGGCGAAAAGAAAGCCGCCGCTCAAAATGTTCAAAGTGATCAAAATGTCCAAAATGTCCAAAACGCCGAAAGCGAAGCCCTTGAAAATCTGCGTGCGCTTGCGATGGACGATGAAATTTTGCCGATCGGCGGCGCGGCGCTTTTTAACGACGCGTGCAAAATTTTACGCCGCAACGCCCTACAAGAGCTAATGCAAAAGCTCAAAAACTCCGACGCGCCCGATAAGATCGAGCGGATCTTGGAGTATCAAAAAAAGATCAATCAACTCAAGTAAAGGAACGAAATGAAGGCATTGGCGCTCTTTAGCGGCGGGCTTGACTCCATGCTCGCGGTCAAACTCATCGTCTCGCAAGGCATCGAGGTGCTCGCGCTGAATATGGATATCGGATTTGGCGGCAAGGACGATAAGAGCGAGATCATGCGCCGCAGAGCCGCAGCTGCGGGGGCGGATTTTAAAAGCGTCGATATCAGAAGCGAATATCTGCGGCAGGTGCTTTTCGAGCCCAAATACGGCTACGGCAAGCACTTCAACCCCTGCATCGACTGCCACGGATATATGTTTAAGACCGCGCTTGCGATGCTACAAAGCGAAGGGGCGAGCTTCATCATCACGGGCGAGGTGCTTGGACAGCGCCCGATGAGCCAGCGCGCGCAGGCTCTAGCTCAGGTCGGCGGGCTTAGCGGCGATGAGGAGGGGCTGATCCTGCGTCCGCTGTGCGCGAAGCTGCTGCCGCCCACGACGCCCGAGATCAAGGGCTGGGTCGATAGGGGCGCGCTACTTGACATCAGCGGGCGCGGGCGGGCTAGACAGATGCAGCTAGCGGCGGAGTTTGGCTTTGAGGATTATGAAACGCCTGCGGGAGGCTGTTTGCTAACCGTGCAGAGCTTCAGCGAGCGGATCAAGGATGCGGTAAAATTTGAAAAGATCGAAACGCCCGCAGACGCTGAAATTTTAAAATTCGGGCGCCATCTGCGCCTGCCTGAGGGCGCCAAGCTCATAATCGGGCGGGATGAGAGCGACAACAAAAAGCTTGCCGCCGTGCAAAATCCAAAATTTCGCGAGATAAAATTTAAAGATGGCGTCGTGGGCGCGCTAAGCCTGCTAAGCAGGGGCGCGAGCAAGGCGGATAGAGAGCTTGCGGCGAGGCTGGCGCTGACCTACGCCAAAACGGACGCCGCGCGCAGCTACGCCCTGCTCATAGACGGCAGCGAGCTGAGCGCAAGCCCGTTTGAGAGCAAGGATGCCGCCCGCGAGTATTTTGTGTAGGATTGCAGCCTAAATTTTATTTTGTTCAAGCGGAACCGACTTAAAATTCCTAAAAGAAATTTTGTCTATAATGGCGTTTATGATTTTAAAAGAGGTTGCGCGTGAATTCCGCTACGGCAAGAAAGATTAAATCTAAAAATTCTAAAATAGAACTGATGCTCGGCAAGGCAATGTACGCTAGCGGAATGCGGTACATAAAAAACGATACGGAAATTTTAGTGCTCAAAATGCAAAAACATATTGGCGCTTAAAGGCGATTTAATGAATAGACCGTGGAGCAGAGAAGAAACCATAATCGTATTTAATCTATACTGTAAAATTCCTTTCAATAAAGTGTCAAAAAATAATCCAGAAGTAATAAAAGTAGCAAACTTAATAGATAGGACGCCTAGCTCTGTAGGTATGAAAATAGGCAACTTCGGAAGTTTTGACGAAAATTTAAAAGCTAAAAATATTAGTGGCCTTAAAAATGCAAGCAAGCTCGACAGACAAATTTGGGATGAATTTAATGAAAATTGGAGTGAGCTGGTTTACGAGAGTGAAAATTTAATCGCGCGTCTAGGCCTGCAGGAAAGTTTTGTCCAACCTTTGGGCTCGGAAGCGATGATTCAAGCGAAACGTAGGATAAATCATGATTTTTTTCGCGGCACCGTTTTGAACGCATACGGCGGCGTTTGTTGCATTAGCGGCTTGGCAAATAGAGAGCTTTTGATTGCTAGCCATATAAAGCCGTGGAATACGAGCAATGCCGATGAAAAGACCGATCCTCACAATGGATTGCTTTTAAACGCTCTTCATGACAAAGCCTTTGATAGGGGTTTGATTACGATAACTACCGATTTAAAGGTAAGAATTTCTGGCGATATTAGGGATGCTTTTGGAGGTATTGCTGTTGATGATTTCTTCAAAAAGTATGACGGACGAGCAATAAATTTGCCTGAAAAATTCTTGCCGAAAAGAGAATTTTTAGAATTTCATAATGATATGGTTTTCGAAAACTGGAAAAAGTAGGTTTGCGCCGAAATAATATACGTTTTAAATTATGACTTAACTATATGCACAGAAAATCTGAAAGCTATTTGATCGCGATGGATAAGGACGAAGCGGGACACATACAGAAAAAAGTGCGAAGCGGCGACGTTATCGGTATCGACAAAGTGATTTACGCGGCGAGCGATGAATTTGACGAATTTATCGGCTATTTAAAATCTCACGAATTTAAAAAAGCGGGAAGCGTAAAAATCGTAAATAGCGGAATCGTAGTGGAGTAGCCGAGATAAAATTTCAAACGAAGGAATTTTATCTCGCATCGGTAAAGATAAATTTTTAGGGCGTTAAATTTAACGCCCTAAAGCCGCTTTTGGCTTATTCTATCCACTTTACTACGTCATCTATGCTGCGGCGGATCTTTTGCGGCTGCGGTTTTACGCGGTAGCCGAAAGGCACGAGCAGCGCCACGCGACGCTCATTCCATTTCAGATCCAAAATCTCTCCGAGCGCCGCGCGATCAAAGCCCTCTATCGGGCAGCTGTCGATACCGCGGCTGGCGGCCTCGTTCATCATTGCTAGAGTCGGGAACATGCACTGCGCGTGCGACCAGTGAAATATCGCCTCGTCGTCGTTTTTAAAGATCCCGCTTACGGCGTCTTCGTAAAATTTTAACGCCGAAGCCCTTTTCTCCTCGTTTGCAAACGAGCGACGATTTATCGCCTCCGCTATGTAGGTGCCGCCCGCTTTAAATTCCTTGATCTTTGCCAAAATCACGACCAGATGCGAGCAGGTGGTGATCTGCTGCTGATCCCACGATTTTTCGCGGATCCGCTCGCGCAGCGCGCGGTTTTGCACAATCAAAAAATCCCAATGTTCTAACCCCATGTAGCTGGGCGCTAGGATGCCCGCCTGCAAAATAGCGTCGAAGTCGGCTTTGTCTACCTTTTTGTTCTCGTCAAAAATTTTGCATGCGTGGC
Source organism: uncultured Campylobacter sp. (assembly GCA_963545665.1). Classification (GTDB taxonomy): domain Bacteria; phylum Campylobacterota; class Campylobacteria; order Campylobacterales; family Campylobacteraceae; genus Campylobacter_B. The sequence goes on from CAUUKU010000026.1 coordinate 12,057, forward strand.
GAAATTTCATAATCTCTAAATGCGTCATAGCCTCTCCTTGATTAGTTTTTGTAGATCAAATACCCGCCCTCTTTGCGCCTGATGCTGAGGTTGCCCTCGCGCGAGCGCACGCCGATGCGGTAGTAGCCGTCCTCTTTGGTGACGTTGATGTCGCTAAAGCCGCCGATATTTACCGCAAAGCTCGCGCCGCTAAGCGGGATCTCTTGCCGCCAAAATTCTGCCTCAAGAGCGCCCGAAGCGTTTGCATCGGAGCTTTTGAAATCATCTGCGGTGATGATCTGGACGTTGTTTTGGTGTATGACGAATTTTAATCCGTCGTCAAATTTAAGCGTCTCCAGCGGCAGCTCTAGACGCGGTGCAAAGCTCGCGCTAGACGTGCTTAGCGGGCTTTGATTTTTCAAATTCGGATCGTTTGAGGTGACCGAAACGTCAAGCGCGCGCTGAAGCGTGGGCTTTGCGCTCGCGCTTATTACGAAATCGTCCTGCCAGTTGATCGAGCGATTTATGTCGATTATCTTCTCGCGCGAAACCCCGTCTGAGCCCGTGTAGCGCACTGTGATCTGCTCGATCGCAAGCGCGTCTGAGGGCAGGCTAAATGATCTTGACGTAAAATTTTTTAGCGGCGGCGGCGGAACCTCGGGCGCGGCGGGTGAAATTTTAGGCTCTGCGGGCGGAATTTCGGGCGGGAGCTGTATTTCATCGGGTACAGACTGCGGCGCGGCAGACGGTGCCTGCGTAGCGGCTTGGGGCGTCTTGGGCTGCGAGGCGGCGGGCTGCTGCGATGAGGTAGGCGTCTTGGATGCGGCAGGCGCCGGCTGCGATGCTTTGATAGGCGGTTGAGGCGCGTCGGACCGCGGTGCGGTAGGTCGCGGCGCCGAAGGCTGTTGAGAAGCGTTTGTATCCGTATCGGCGGCTTTCGCAGCATTTATATCGGCCTTGAGGGTATTTGAGCTCAGCCCCTCTCCCGCTACGCCCGATTTTGCGGCATTTAAACCTGAGCCGTTCTCGTTCGCGCCCGTTTTTGTAGCGCTTGAGCGGGACCCGCTTTCGGTTATACTCGGTTTTTTATCGCTTTTATTCGGCGAAACTATACCCGCATTCTCATCCTGTTTCGCGGCGCTTGGGCTAAGCTTGTCGGTATTCACGCTAGGTTTTGCGGCACTTGGATTTGATCTGCCCGTGCCCGGCTTTTTCTCACTCTTGTTCGGTCGCGAAATATTCGTATCGGCGCCTTGTTTGGCGGCGAGGTCTATGCTTGTTCGCGTAGAATTTTCCTCGTTTTTTGCGCGCAGGCTTGCGGTCGAAATTTTTGCCGCAGTGCTATTTGAGCTTTTTTTTACGATGCCTGGATTTGCCGCGTTACCGCTCTTTTTCTCCTCATTCAAATTCGCAGCCTCGCCGCTTCCTTTCGCGGCGATAGAATTTAAAGGGCCGATATGCTGCTGCGCTTCAGCCGCGTTTGCCGCACCTTTCGCGGGCGCTAAATTTTTAGGCTCGGTCTGTGTTTTTTTGCCTGCGGGCAAAATTTTAGGCGCCGAGACGGTAGCGTTCGTATCCTTTTGCGCTGCCTCGCCGCTTGCAAAAATAAAGAGCGCCAGGCACAAAAGAGAGATTTTTTTCATTTTTTGAGGTCCGGATCGAGCGAGCGACGCTCCAAATAGAGCTTTTGCAGCTCGGCGTTTTCCTTTTTGAGGCGCTCGACGTCGGTGAATAAAAACGCCTTTTCCTTTTGCAGCCTGCGCAGCACCTCAAACGAGCGCTTGCCGAACAGCACGTCGCCTACGAAGATGCCCGCCAAAACGACGCAGACGATCAGCGCGATCGCCGAAAAGATCTGCTTAAACGGCGAAAACGGATTGATGAAATTTAGCCGCTCTTTGAAATTTTTGCGCTCGTTTCGCGCGAAATCTCGCTCTGCGGCGGGAGCGAAATCTGCGCCTTGCGAGATGAAATTTTGCTCCTGCGCGCGGTAGCTTTCGTCTTCGTAGGCTGCGTTTATAGCGGCGAAATTTTCAGTTTTTGCTGCAAAATCCGCGTCAAATTCTGTGCTAAAGCTCCTTTCTGCGTCGCTAAAGTCCGTCTGCGCGCTGAAATTCTCGCTGAGAGAGGGCTTTGCGAATTTTATACTTTCATCATCGGCGGTGAAATTTTCGTAGCTGCCGTATGCTTTGAAATTTTCGCTCGCGCCTCTGTCTGCGTCGATGAAATTTGCGTTGAAGTCTTCTGCATCAAATCTTTCGCCGAAATCCTCGTCGTCCAAGTCGTCGTAAAGCTCGTCCGTGCTAAATCGCGCGCGTTTCATCTCATCGCGCTCGCTCGTATAATCCGCTCCGTCCGTATAGGTGCGCTGAACGCCTTTTAAGCCCCGCTTGGACTTTTTTTTAAAAAACATTTTAAATTCGGCTTCCTAAAAACTCGTCCGTCTCGCGCTCGATCTCGAGCAGGCGGTTGTATTTGGCGTTGCGTTCGCTTCTTGAGGTTGCGCCCGTTTTGATTTGGCCCGTATTCATCGCGACGGCGAAGTCCGCGATAAAGCTATCCTCGCTCTCGCCGCTTCTGTGGCTCATCACGCAGCGGTAGCCCTTGCGCTGAGCTAGGCGGATCGTCTGCATGGTTTGGCTGACGGTGCCGATTTGATTCGGTTTGATTAGGATTGCGTTGCCTACGCCTTTGGCGATGCCTTCGCGCAAAATTTTCTCGTTCGTTACGAAAAGATCATCGCCTACGAGCTGAACTTTAGAGCCAAGCCTGCTAGTTAGCTTCGCCCAGCCCGCCCAGTCGTCCTCGCTTAGGCCGTCTTCGATCGAAAATATCGGATACTTCTCGCAAAGCTGCGCATATCGCTCTATCAGCTCTTCGCTGCTAAATTCCTTGCCCTCTAGCTTATATTTGCCGTTTTCGTACAGCTCGCTAGCTGCGACGTCAAGGGCCAGCTTGATCTGCTCGCCCGCCTTGTAGCCAGCTTTTTCGATAGCTTGCATGATTAGTTTGATCGGCTCTTCGTTATCGTTTAAATTTGGCGCAAATCCGCCCTCGTCGCCAACCGCCGTGCTGTGACCGGCCGCGTTTAGAAGGCCTTTTAGCGTGTGGTAAATTTCGGTCGCCGCTCGTAGCACGTCGCTAAATTTATCAAATCCAAACGGCATAATCATAAATTCTTGAAAATCCACGCTGTTGTTCGCGTGCGCGCCGCCGTTGATGATATTAAACATCGGCACCGGCAGTACGCTAGCGTTCGCGCCGCCTAGGTAGCGATACAAAGGCACATCAAGGCTTTTGGCCGCCGCGCGCGCTACCGCCATAGATACGCCAAGCACCGCGTTTGCGCCCAAATTTGAATAGTTATCGGTGCCGTCAAGCTCGCGCATCTCATCATCAAGCGCCTTTTGATCGAATGCATCCAGCCCGATCACGGCCTCGGCGATCTGAGAATTTACGTTTTCAACGGCCTTTAGTACGCCCTTGCCGCAATATCTCTCGTCTTTATCGCGAAGCTCCAGCGCCTCGCGTTTGCCCGTGCTTGCGCCGCTTGGGACTATCGCGCTTGCTACGGTGCCGTCGCTTAGAGCTACGGTCGCCTTCACGGTCGGGTTGCCGCGACTATCGAGTACTTCTATCGCATAAACATCTTCGATATAAATCATCATTCATCTCCGCTTTGTGAATTTTCATCCTTTTCGCTTAGGCTCACGCTGCCCATCTGCTCGCGGATTTTAGCAGTGATCTCTTCGGCGACTTGGGGGTTGTTTTCTAGATAAACTTTAGCGTTTTCGCGCCCTTGACCTAACTTCGTATCGCCGTAGCTGAACCACGCGCCGCTTTTATCGACGATGTCGAGCTTGACGCCGTAATCGATCAGCTCGCCCACCCTGCTGATGCCTTTGCCGAACATTATGTCAAATTCTATGATCTTAAAAGGCGGCGCCACCTTATTTTTCACGACCTTGACCTTGGCGCGGTTGCCGATACTCTCCTCGTTTTGTTTCAAAGTAGCGATCTTGCGTATATCGATGCGCACCGAAGCGTAAAATTTAAGCGCATTGCCGCCGGTCGTCGTCTCCGGGCTGCCGTATCCCATCTGGCCGATCTTCATGCGGATTTGATTGATAAAGATCACTGTCGTACCCATTTTGTGTACGACGCCCGTTAGCTTGCGCAGCGCTTGGCTCATAAGTCGTGCCTGAAGTCCCACGTGCTGATCGCCCATGTCGCCGTCAATCTCGTTTTTCGGCGTGAGCGCGGCGACGCTATCAACGACGATAAGATCGATCGCGCCGCTCTTTGCTAAAGTTTCTACGATGTCAAGCGCCTGCTCGCCGAAGTCGGGCTGACTGACGTAAAGATTGTCGGTATCGACGCCTAAATTTGAAGCGTATTTGACGTCCAGCGCGTGCTCGGCGTCCACGAATGCGCAAATTCCGCCCGCCTTTTGGCACTCCGCGATGATGTGAAGCGTAAGCGTCGTCTTACCCGAGCTCTCCGGCCCGTAAACCTCGATGATACGCCCCTTCGGCACGCCGCCGATGCCAAGCGCGATGTCAAGCCCCACAGAGCCCGTAGAGATGGCGTCTATCGGCTCGACCTGCTTATCGCCCAGCCGCACGAGCGTGCCCTTACCGAAAGCTTTGTCGATCGATTTTAGCGCCGCATCCAGCGTTTTTTTCTTTCCCTCGTCCATGTTTTTCCTTAAAAATAAATTCGCTTGATTTTACCAAATTTGAAATGAATTTTTGATTATTCGCCCAAATTCGGCGCGGCATCGGAATTTGAAATTTTTAAGAAGCGCAGAAGCTCTGCGCGGCAAGCGGAGAGCATTAAATTTACCCTTTTAAACGGGCTTAATTTTGCGCGTTTTCTTTAGAAATTCCTCATTTTTATGAGGGCTGTAGCAAAATTTCACTATAATTTCGCAACATTTTGGAATCAAGCTGCGCGCCGCGCGCGAAATTTAAAGCGGAGCAAAAAGGATAAAATTTGAAGATTTTTAAGCATATAAACGTCGCTCACTCGCCCGACGCCGACGATATTTTTATGTATAAGGCGATTGATTTTGGCTGGGTGAGCTCCAAAAATCTAAAATTTAGCGCCACCGCGCTTGATATCCAGACGCTAAACGACGAGGCACTAAGGGGCACTTATGAGGCCACGGCGATTAGCTTCGCGCTATATCCGCTTATCTGCGAGGAGTACGCGCTTTTGCGCACGGCGGTGAGCTTTGGCGAGGGCTACGGACCAAAGCTCGTTAAGAAAAAAGGCGCGGTTTTAAAGCGAAATTTCAAGGTCGCGCTAAGCGGCAAACACACGACAAATGCCCTGCTTTTTCGCATGGCATACCCGCAGGCGCGCGTGATTTATAAAAATTTTCTCGACATCGAGAGTGCGGTCTTAAGCGGCGAGGTGGACGCGGGCGTACTGATACACGAGAGCATTTTGGACTTTTCGGACGAGCTTTGCGTGGAGCGCGAGATCTGGGACATCTGGAGCGAGCTAGCTGGCGAAAATCTGCCGCTACCGCTAGGCGGCATGGCGGTTCGCCGCAGCCTGCCGATAACGGACGCCATCGAGTGCGAGCGCGTGCTAACGGAGGGCGTGCGCATCGCCACCGCGCATAAGCCGCTTTTGTCGCATATGCTCATGGAGCGAAATCTCATCCGCGTGGACGACGCAAAGCTCGAACAATATCTGAGCCTTTATGCCAACGAGACTTCGATCGAGCTTTCGGGGGCGCAGATAAAGGCGGTAGATAGGCTATTTGAGCTTGGATATGAACGCGGATTTTACCCTGCGCCGATTAGCGCGCAGGAGAATTTTATCCCGCGCGAATATAACGAGATTCGTTTTGCAGACTGTGGCAGACAAAACCCGATGTAAAGGCGGGCGAGGTTAAAATTTAGCTGAAATTTGAGCCTTGCTTCGGCTGATTTTGCTCGGAACACCGCCCCTTCGTTTCGGCTAAATTTCTAGGCGTTAAGCGGAGTGTGACTTGGCTAAATTTTGCTTCAGCGTAAAAGTCGCCGCGCGAGGTAGAATTTTATCCACACTCTTGCCGTGGCGGTAATGTATCTTCGCTTTTGGGTTTAGCTGTGGAGTGCGACGTGAATTTAAATTTGCGCGCAAAATTTAACGCCGAGCTTGCCGCGGATCGCCGCCAAGCTCGTCAATCGACCGTGCGCTGTAGCGCTATTTGTCGCTGTGCGATCTGTCGCCTTAAATTTACGGCTACGCAACGATGAAATTTTGCAGCGCGGCGCTACATTGCGCGGCTGTATTTTGTACCGCAGGGTGCGAGCTGCGCATGCGACGTAGCGTGCCGCTGAAAGCATATCGCAAGCGAGCTAAATTTAATCGCGGCGCTAAATTTTGAAATAGCGTTTTGCGTCTCGCACCGCACGTATCGCTAAATTTTAAAACGATGCGCGGCTAGCGCAAAATTTAGAAATAAAATTTAAAAGGCAAAATTTTGAAAACAAAGCAGATAGATTTTAGCAAATACACCTCCGTGCGCATTGGCGGGAGCTTTGCGGTGCAAATTTTAAAGGACGAGGCCGATTTTGCAGAGTTTGAGAGCATAGCGGGGGGCGCGATCATCGGCGGCGGCAACAATCTGCTCATCTCGCTCGCGCCGCCGCACCTTGCGATGCTAAGCGAGGAGTTCGATCGTATAAGTTTAAGTGGCGATGTCCTTAGCATCGGGGCTGCGACGAAGTCGGGCAAAATTTACAACTTCGTCAAAAAGCAAAACATCGGCGGCTTTGAGTTTTTGCGAAACATCCCGGGCACGCTCGGCGGGCTAATCAAAATGAATGCGGGGCTCGCCGGCGCTAGCATCAGCGATAGCCTGCTTGCCGTGCGCCTAACGCGCGGCTGGGTGGAGCGCGAGCGGATAAGCTTCGGCTACCGAAGAAGCGGGATCGAGGAGCCGATTTTGGGCGCAGAGTTTAAAATTTCGCGCGGCTTTGATGTCTCGCTCGCCACGGATTTCGCCGCCAAGCGCGCCAATCAACCAAAGGGAGCTAGCTTTGGCAGCTGCTTTAAAAATCCGCCGAATGACGCCGCGGGCAGGCTGATCGAAGCGGCGGGATTAAAAGGCCACGCGATCGGCGGAGCGAAATTTAGCGAGCAGCACGCCAATTTCATCATAAATTTCGGCGGCGCGAGCTTTGAGGATGTGATGAGTCTGATAGATCTCGCTCGCGAGCGGGTTTTGCAGCGCTTCGGCGTCGCGCTTGAGCTAGAGGTTAAAATTTTATAGTTCAAGCGCGGGCTTTGCAGACTAAGACGGCGAGGAGGTAAAAAGCTGTGTTTATAACGAATACGGCGTGCTTGTGGGCGGCTTCTGCCTAAGAGCGTTTATCGTGCGCGGCGCGGTTTATATATTTTAACTCCTCCTTTCTGATACTGGTCGGGCGCAAGTCCGACCTTATTAAATTTTATCGCTCTTCGGG
>CAUUKU010000027.1:0-19424 GCA_963545665.1 uncultured Campylobacter sp.
CAGGCTTTAATTTTCGCACTCACGCTTTACTCCTTTAAATTGCTTTTAGAATGTATTCGCTCATTTTTTGTTTCAATCTATCGATAGAAAAACTGATCTCAAAACCCAAATCCTCGATCTCGATTTTTATCCCCTCAAGCTCGTTCTTTACGGGCTCGAGTTTAATGTCGGCGTTAAATTTCTTTGAAATTTTTTCCTCTAAATCCTTAATTTTCGCCGCATCTATTTCGCGATCGGAATAAATTTTGCCTAGATATTTGTTATCCAAAGCGGAGATGTTCTTGCGCAGATCCTCTACTATCTGAGGGATTAGCGCAATGCGTCCGTTTTTGGCCAACAGCTTGATAAAATTTACGATTTTTTCGCTCGGATTTTTTATAAACGACGCGATCAGTTCCGCCTTCGGCTCCTCTTTGACCGTCGGGGATTTGATTATATCTTGAAATTTAGGAATTTTAAATGCGCCCGCGATGTTCTCTAGCGTCTGCAAAAGCGCGCCGAGCTCATCTTTTTTGTAGGTCTGCATAAGGGCATTTACGTATCTTTTCGAAGTATTATTTATCATCATACCGCCTTTTTCTCTACGATTTGCACTAGCTTGTCTTGGCTGAGCTTAACGGCATCCGTCTCAAAAACGTCTCGCAAAATTTCACCCACGACCTCTTTTTTGATCTTGCGCGCTTCGAAATCCTTCTGCTCGTCGAAAGACTTTTGTAGATTTGAAATTTCTTGCTCGGCGGCGTTTTTTATCTTTTCCGCGGCAAAGAAGGTCTCCTTTTTCGCAGTCTCTATCAAAGCCGCGCCCTGCACCTTCGCTTCTTCCAAATCCTTTTTGGCTTGTTCTTTGCGAGCTGCGGACTCTTTTAAAATTTTTTGATTAGCTTCCAGTCTAGATGCGATGCCGTCGATCCTGGCTTGATATGCCGCCTTTACGGGGCCTTTTAAAAGATAAAACAAAATTCCGAAAAATAAAATGAAATTTATGCTTCGCCACAACACGTCGTAGTCTTTAGCTCCGCCGTGCTCGCCGCTCGCTAAAATAAGCGCCGGAACGATAAATAAAAGTAGATATTTTTTCATACTCACCCCTTAAATTTTAGCCACGGCGCTACTTAAAGCATCCCTGAACTCGGGGATTTTCGCCTGCAAATCACTTTTTAGGCTCTGCTTTTGCTCGTCTAAGCCGCTTAAAAATTTATTAAAATCTTCCTCCATGGCGGCTTTTTTCTCGGCTATCTCCATGTTTGCGGCTTGTTTAGCGCTATCCATCGCCTCTTGTTTAATCTTAGCGGCTTGCAGCCTCGCGGCGTCTAGCACTTTTCCTATCTCCGCTTTGTTCGAATCGGCGTCCATAGCGTTCTTTCTGGCGTTTTCCTCATCCTCTTTAATGATAGCTTCGCGTTTTTGCATATGCAAAAGCAGCGGTTGATAAAGCTTATTATTTAAAAAGTAGATCAAGGCTAAGAACACGACGACGGTCGTTACCATGGCGGTTAAACTTACATCTAGCATCGCACCTCCTCTAGGTTGGTTATAAACAAAATGCGTATTTTACAATATGAAAAATTAAAATACACTATAAAAGGCTATCCGATCTTCTTTAAAAACTCGGAAATTTGTAAAATTTCACTAAATTCTATTGAAATTTTTCGATCTTTTATACTGATTTTTCCGAATTTATCCAGTTTACTCTTAAGCTTCAAAAGCTCGGGTCTAAAACTCTCGAATTCCGCTTTTTTGGCCTTGGGCGCGGTTTTATTTTTAATTCTTTTGACTAAGTTTTCCGTATCTCTTACGCTTAGGCGCTGTCCTAAAATGGTATTTAGCACCAAAATTTGATCCGATTTTTCAAGCCCTACGATCACTTTGGCGTGCCCTTGCGAAATTTTATCGGCGCTTATCGCCTTTTGCACTTCGTCGCAGAGGCTTAGCAGGCGAAGCGTGTTGGTAATCTGCGTACGGGATTTTTTGATAATGTCGGCGAGCTCCTCTTGCGTGATCCTATACTCGCCGATCAGCTCCTTGTAGGACTTTGCGAGCTCAATCGGGTTTAGATCTTCGCGCTGAATATTTTCTATAAGCGCTAGCTCTCTTAAATTTTGAGATTTGATGTCCGCGACCACGGCCTTGATTTTGCGCTCGCCCAAAAGCTTCGTAGCCCTTAAGCGGCGCTCGCCCGCGATGAGAACGTAGGAGCTGCCCTTTTCGATAACGATGATAGGCTGGATAAGTCCGTGTCTAGCGATGCTATCGCTGAGTTCTCTTAGCGCCTCTTTATCAAAGCTCAAGCGCGGTTGATAGGGGTTGGGCTCGATCTTATCGACGTCGATTTCGATGATTAAATTTTCCGCGTTTCCGCCCTCGAGCTCTTTATTATATGAGCTTTCCACATCGTCTAAAATCGCACCCAGCCCGCGTCCGAGCGCTCTTTTTACCTTGCCCATTTTTGCTCCATTATGGATTTGGCAAGATCTTGATAAGCGATGGAGCCTGCGGATTTTTTATCGTATAGGATCACCGGTTTGCCGAAGCTCGGGCTCTCGGCTAGCTTGATGTTGCGCGGGATGATGACTAGATCGTCGGTTTTGCCTATGCGAAAGAGCTTATCGTCGAAATACTCGCGCAAATTCGCGACCGTCTCCTTGGCGAGGTTGTTTTGCAAGCTGTACATCGTCGGTAAAAATCCGCGAATTTTTAAATTTCTATTGACCGTCTGCTTGACGACCTTTACGGTATTTAGTATCAGCGCTACGCCTTCAAGCGCGTAGAATTCGCACTGTATCGGGATGATGACGCTATCGCTTGCGGCTAGGGCGTTTACCGTGATGCTACCCAGCGTCGGCGGCGAATCGATGATGATGAAATCGTATTTGTTCTTAACCTCGGAAATTTTATTTTTTAAAATCAGCTTAAAGTCCTTCTCCTCCGATGCCTCGCGCTCTATGCCCACCAGTCCGATGTTTGACGGCACCAGGTCCATAAACTCAAGCTCGGTCTTTTGGATCACTTCGGATAGGCTCTTGCGCCCCGTTAGGACGTGATAGACATTAAATTCAAAGTCGCTGCGGTTAAAGCCGAGCCCCGTAGTGGCGTTTGCCTGAGGGTCGACGTCGATCAATAGGACGCGTTTTTTCTTCGTCGCCAAGGACGCGGCGAGATTGACCGCGGTCGTCGTCTTGCCGACGCCGCCTTTTTGATTTGCTATCGTAATTACTTCACTCATCTTAAAGCATAAACCCTTTCTTCGTTTATTATGATCGATCCGTCCTCGCACAGCTCTGCCCGCGCAAGCGAAATTTTTTCACCGTTTAAATGGACGCTAAATTTTTGCGATTTTTGGAATTGTAACGAAAAATTTCTAAAAATTTGCTTCCACGGGATTTTATTTTCATATAGCGCAAAAAAGCCTTCCATAGCGTCTTTTGCGCTGATTTTTATATCTAAAATTCCCGCATATTCGGGCGCGCCGAGCAGGTTTATGCCGATGCCGCAGATGAGGGTATTTTTGATCTTATTCGTCATCGCCCCGCCGATTTTGCGCTCGCTCAGATAAAAATCGTTGGGCCATTTTAGCCAAAGCTGCGAACCGAGCGATGCGAGAAATTCCTGCATGATCATCGCGAAATAGATGCTCGCCGACTGCGGCGGCACGTCCGCGGGCAGATCGCGCTGCTGCACGCAGAACGAAAAAGCGAGGTTACCGCTCGCGCTCTGCCAGTCGTTGCCGCGCGAGCCGATGCCCGCGATCTGGCGATCTGCGGCAATCGCAAAGGGCGGCGCTATCCTGCCTTCGCGCACGGCATCTACAAGAAATTTTTGCGTCGAGGCCATCTGCTCTACGAATTTTATCTGCATAGCGGCTCTTCTATTGCGGTCTTTGCGCCCTTTGCGCTCGTCTCGCGGCGAAATTTTAAAATTTTTTCGTAAAATTCCACGCCGCTTTGAATTTGAATAAATTTGAAATTTTCCGCGCGGCGGCGAAATTTCATGTAGCGACGAAGACAAAATTTTAAACTGCCGCCGAGGTAAAATTCCAAACCGCGAGCCGGATGAAATTTCAAGCCGCAAAGGCGGAGTTTTGGATCGTCTGGATAAAATTTCAAACTTCGGCCTCGGCGCTGCAAACACGGCCCGATTTGCGCTTTTAAGTCGCCAAGGTAAAATTTTAAATCGCGGCTGGGATTGAGCTTTAAGCCGCAGTATTTTGGGCCGCGGTAAAATTTCAAATTATTCGCTCTGTGAGCGGAGCTTACCGACATAGCAGATCGCCGATCTTTAGCCGCTTGCCGTTTAGATACGCGCTAGCATCCACCGGCTTTTTGCCCGGCTCTTGCACCTTTAAAATTTTGATAGCGCCCTCGCCGCATGCGACGCCAAAGCCGAACTTATCGACGCTTAAAATTTCGCCTGCACGTTCAAATTTGCGCCCGCGAGATTCGCGCAAGATTTCTAAATCCAAAATTTTTAACCCGCTAGCTAGATAAATCCCCGGCCAGGGCGTTAATGCGCGAAATTTATTATAAATTTGCCGTGCGCTCTGCTCAAAGTCAAAAAGCCCGTCAGATTTGCTTATTTTTTTACAGTGCGTGGCCTGCGAGTCGTCTTGTTTGAGCGGCTTTAAATTTGCAAAATTTCGCAGCACTCGCACGATAAGCTCACCCGCCAGATCCCCGAGTTCGTCAAACAGCTGTGACGCCGTTTTGTCCTCGCAAGGCGTATAGGCAAAATCAAGCATATCGCCCGTGTCAAGCCCCGCATCCATCAGCATCGCCGTAACGCCGGTCTGCTTCTCGCCCGCCAAAATCGCGCTTTGGATCGGACTCGCGCCGCGGTATTTAGGCAGGATTGAAGCGTGCAAGTTTATGCAAGGCGCGATATCAAGCACGCTTTGCGGCAAAATTTTACCGTATGCGGCAACCACGATAAAATCAGGCTTTAGCTCTTTTATCTGTGCCGCGACCGCTTCGTCTTTTAAGCTCGCAGGCTGAAAGATCGGCACGGCGGGCAGATACTGTTGCGCGTAAACTTTGACCTCGCTAGGAGTTAAAATTTGCTTCCTGCCGACGGGCTTATCAGGCTGCGTAAAGACGGCCGCGATCTCAAATTTCGCCTCGGCAAGCGCGCGTAAAATTTTAGCCGCATACTCGGGCGTTCCCATAAAAACTATATTCATTCTTTTCCTTTAAATTTAGCCAAATCACGGCGCGAGCGATCATACGAGTGCTAACTGCGCGCGAAATAAATTTTACGCAAACTGCGGAGCAAAACCGGTTCGCACCCGCTCGCACGAAGTAAAATTTATACGCGTCGCACAAACTAAGCCCCGCGCAAAAGGCCGCATCATTGCCGTTTTTCGCGCTTATTTGACGGCGGATTGATTTTTATCCTCGGATCCGTCTGGCCAAGGCCAAAAAGCGCACGGATCTTCGGACCAATCAATCTTTGCAGAGGATTTCGCCCTCAGCTCTTCTAGGCTAATCTTGCCGTCATGATTAGCGTCCAACCTCTTAAATTCCGAGCCTGAGCGCAGATTTAGCTCTACCTTCAGCCCGGACGGCACCTCGCTCGCCATCCACTCCTGCAAGCTCAGCGCGCCGTCGTGATCCTTGTCGTTAAAGTCCATAAAATTCGGCACCGGATCGGCGGGATCGCAACCGTATGCGCCGAAGCATAACAGTGTGAGGATAAAAATTTTATTCATTTCGCCTCCTTAAATTTTATCTTTTTGCGGCTTTTGCGAGCGATAAAAATAAAATTTAGCCGCGTATGTGGGCGCGCTTAAGGCCTGCGTTCGCAAAAGCTCTCTGCGGCGCGGCTTTAGCGCAACCTACAGCTCCTTTTTAAGTAGCTCAAGCAGGTTAAATTTTAGCTCGTTTATATTTTGTCCCGTCGCCGAAGAAATCGGCATCACGAAAAACGGCTTAGCGGCGTCAAACTCATAAATATCTTGTTTAAATTTCATCTCGCCAGCTGTACCTACAAGCCCCAAGTGCGTCAAAAATGCATCAAATTTTTCCTGCAAATTTTCGGCCGCGTCCGCGCGAGTTAGAGCGATCGCGTAGTCTCTTTTTGCAAGCTCTCCTGAAAATTTCGCCGTCTCGGCCCGCAGCGCGTCAAACTGCTCCTCAAGGCTACGGTAATTCGCAAGATCAAGCATAAAAAGCAAAATTTTCGTGCGCTCGACGTGTTTTAAAAACTGCACGCCAAGCCCGCGCCCCTCGCTAGCTCCCTCAATGATACCCGGGATGTCGGCCATGACAAAGCCGTTGTATTCGTCGACCTCGACTAGGCCGAGCTTTGGCGTGAGCGTGGTAAACTCATAGTTTGCGATCTGGGGTTTGGCGTTTGAGACGGTCGAAATCAGCGTGCTTTTACCAACGTTTGGAAAGCCCACGAGCCCCACGTCGGCGATGAGTTTTAGCTCCAGCCGCACCTCGCGCGTTTCGCCCTCAAGGCCTTTTTGCGCGTATTCGGGAGCCTGGTTGATCGAGCTTTTAAAATGCACGTTGCCAAGCCCGCCTTTGCCGCCTTTTAAAAACAGCTTCGTCTCTCCGTCATTTAGCATATCAAGCACCAGCTCGCCGCTATCTTCGTCGTAAACGCTAGTGCCAGGAGGGACGATGAGATAGAGATCCTCGCCGCTTTTGCCGGTCTTTTTGCGACCCTCGCCGGGCGCGCCGTTTTGCGCTTTAAACTCCCGCTTGCCCTTGTAGGATGAGAGAGTATGAGAGTTTTTATCTACTCTAAAATACACGTCGCCGCCGTCGCCGCCGTCGCCGCCGTCGGGACCGCCTGAGATGACGAATTTTTCGCGGCGGAAGCTGACGCAACCTGCGCCGCCGTCACCTGATTTGACACTAAGCTTTACGCTGTCTATGAACATAGCTATCCTTAAATTTAAAACGGCAATTATAGCCAAATGAGTTGAAGATAATTTTTAAACGGATGAAATTTTAAAAGAGGGGCTTGCGCCCCCGAAGATTTAGCGATGCTTATGCGGCCGGATAAACCGATACTTTTTTGCGATTTTTATCTTTTCGCTCAAATTTTACGACGCCGTCGATTAGCGCGAAAATCGTGTGATCTTTGCCTAGACCGACGTTGCTGCCCGCGTGAGTAGCGGTACCGCGCTGGCGGATGATGATGTTGCCCGCGCGAACGAACTCGCCGCCGAATTTTTTGACGCCCAAGCGGCGTCCGATACTATCTCTATTATTTTGGGTTGAGCCCTGACCTTTTTTGTGTGCCATTTCCTATCCTTTATGCGTTGATCGAAACGACTTTGACGCGGGTGTATTGGCGTCTGAAGCCGCGTTTTACTTTTGAATCTTTACGTCTGCGTTTTTTAAAGATAACGACTTTTTTATCCTTGCCCTCGCAAACGACCTCCAAAACCACCTTGGCACCCTTTACAAACGGTGCTCCTACCTTTAACTCGCCGTCATTTAGCGCTAAAACTTCGCTAAGCTCGAGCTTTGCTTTCGGCTCAGCATTAAAATGGTCTAAATTTAGGTAGTTGCCCTCTTCGACCTTATACTGCTTGCCGCCGTGTTTGATGATAGCATACATCAAAAATCCTTTAAAATTTGGTAGCCAAAAAGGCATTTGCCGTGCAAAATTTAAAAGCCCGTTTGGTATGAAACTTTGAATATTATCCGAAATTTTATAAATTCCTACTGAAACGCCCTGCAAAATTTCAAATTTCAAGGGCTCGGATTTATTTTAAACTAAAGATAAATGTGCTACTATCGCAACTAAATTATTGAAGGAGAATTTGTTATGAAAAATTTAATAGCCGCGGTTGCCGCAGCCTTGTTTTTGATCGGCTGCTCCAACTGGAATATAGCCAATCAACCGAGTGCTTCGCGCTCTCAGGCGGGCTCTCAGACCACCAAACCAAATATCGGCGGAGTAAACGATAGGGTTCAAGAGACCCAGGGCGGAGAGATGATCGAGGGCGAAATACCTTCGACGACGATAGCCAATACCCCGAGAGATAGGAGCGATGCATTTCACATCAACCAAGTAATCTCGGCGTGGAACAAACAACCCGACTCCATCAAAACCACCGAAGATAACGGCAACATCTACACCTGGAAAAACTACAAGCCGGGCTGCGACGTATCGCTAACTAGCGACTCGGAGGGTTACGTAGCGAAATCCGCTATCAAATCCGCCCTATCTCAGTGTCTATAAAATAGCCCCTGCAAATCTCTGCTCGCGCTAGTCGGATCGGTTTCGGCGGTACGGGCGGAATTTGCGCTTAAATTTATCGCCCGAGCCGTTTGACGGCGGCTCATCTACTCATTTTCTCTTTCTTTTTTCGCACCGATCGTTTCTATCCTCGGTCTGTGCAAATTTAATCAAAAAGCTGCGATATAAATTTCTGTTTGCAAAAGCGCTTCTGCGGTGTTTTGAAACTGCGCTTAGCGAGCCTTTTGGCCGCGCAAAACGTATCGGTACCGCAAGGTATAAAATGAGGCTAAATTTTACCGAGCGGCGACGCCGAAGCGTAGCTCGCGCAGAGAAAGCAAAAGGCACGAACGGGGGATTTAAACGATTCTGCGTTCCGCAAAACGGCGATTTTGACATCAGAGCTTGGCCGTCACGCCGAGCGATCTGTGGCATGAAATTTGACGACGTCCAAGCGCGCTTGATAGATCCAGTTGCGATGAATTGGGATTTTGGATGGGCTAATAGGGGTCGAACCTATATTCACAAATCCAGAGTTTGTTGTCCTGCCATTAGACGATAGCCCATTGCGGAAGCGGTATTTTATAGAATTTTGCTTTAAAAAAGCATAAGAGCGGGCGGAATTTTAAAATTTTGCAAAATTTTAGATTAAATTTTTGAGCTCTGCTGTGCCGAAGCGGCAAATTTAAAGGTGCAGGGCGATTTTGCCGCGCGACGCTCATGCGGCATAACGCACTAAAGCGGCAATTTAAGCGCGAACAGCGCTGCACTCATCGATGCGGACGCAGGCTGCTCGTTGCGGAGCGGAATTTTAAAATTTGCGATAGGTTATCCTCCGGCTGTGCCTTTGCGAGCCGTTTGTCGCGGAATGAAATTTGATCTCAGGGGCCGCTTCAAATACACATCGTCTGACACTCACCGAGCGGGTGCGGGATCAAAATTTTATAAATCGCGCGAAAATTCGCGACGTATATAACTGGCGCTAGAGCCCAAAGGTAGCGTCCAAACAAGCGCCGAATAGGCTTGCGGCAAGATTGCACCCCAAGCCCGCAGCAAATACTCGCCGCAAGCGTAGCACAAGGCTTTATCGCGATTAGCCGAGGGGCGAGCTGAAAATAAAATTTAATTCAAGAGGGCCCCTCGCGTTAAATTTCTTACGATACCACTATCAGTTTTGCAAGCGGTGCAAAATCGCGCGAGCGTAGCCGCGGCAAGATTTCGCTTTTATATATTTTAGATGCCGAGGAAGTATCTGCCCCCGACAGAATAAACGCGGGCAAATTTCACCTCCGCGCGCCGTTTGAAATGCAAAATAAAATTCTAAAATTTCAGGCGAAGGCTCGCTTATAAGCGTTTGCAAAATAGCGCATCAAGCCGGGTAAAATTTCACTCCGCCGCGCTCTAAAATCTCGACGAAATTTCGCGTATTAGCCCAACCGCTTCCCTTGCGTCCGCGCATACGAACTCGAAGTGCGCCCGCAGCTCCGAGACGCTGCCGTAGCCGCAGTTCACGCCCACGCTTCGCACCGCTGCCGACTTCGCCGCGACGGCGTCAAGTAGCGTATCGCCGATCATAAAGATGCTTTGATTGCGGCGAAACGAAGCTTTGGAGGCGGTATAAGTTCGCACCGAGCGCGTGCAGTAAAATTTATCGCCGATCGCTTCGCCCTCATCGTTCCTGCCTTCAATGCAGGCTTTGCTCCCATCGCCCTTGCGGCTCTTGTCGCTAGCCCCATCTTCGTCGCTCTCGCCTCCCGTTTCGCTAAAATTTTTAAACGAAATTTCGCTTGAAATTTTGCCTGAAATACCGTTTAAATTTCGCTCGCAAACTCCGCTCGGATCAAGACCCAAGCCATGCGAGCCGGGCAGATCGGATATTAAAATTTCATCCAAAACTGCGCCCCTGTCGGCGGCGTTCGTATTTGCATCGGCGGTCGCGTCGCAAGTTTTACCGCGAGCCGCATGCGAGCTTTGGCTAGCGGTCGCGCCGTAAATTCCTAAATTTTCAAGCGCCTTTAAGATCGGCTCGGCGCTTGGTTTGGGATCTTGTACGTCCTCCCGCCCGACGATGGTGCCGAAAAAATCAGCGATACCGAGATGCTGCAATAAAATTTTAGAAAATTTCGACGTCTTGGTCGTCACGACGCCCAAATTTGCAAACTCGCTCGCCTCCCGCACCGCCTCATACGCACCGCTTAGCAAAACGGTCTGATCCAAAAATATCTGCGCGTACCGATGTTTGTAGGCGAGCACGAAATCCTGCACATCCCGTGTCGCGCCCAGGCGTTCAAACATCACCTCTAACGGATGTCCGATAAGCCTTTTGATCGCTTCGTCGCTAGGCTCTGCGACGCCTAAGTGCGCAAACGCGTAGTGAAAGCCCTCCAGTATCGCGGACGTGGAGTCGATGAGCGTGCCGTCGAGATCGAAAAGTAGCGTAGTTTGAAATTTTGGCATTTTAAAATTTAATTCGGATATAAAAAAAGCGGAGCCGAAGCCCCGCTTAAGTGGATCTAGAAAAGATTATTTTCTAAATTTAGCATCGACGCGTCTATTTTGAGCGCGACCCGCTTTAGTAGAGTTTGTAGCGATAGGCTTAGACTCGCCGTAGCCTACGGAGCTGATCCTGCTAGCATCTACGCCGAAGGTTTGAAGTGCGCCCGCAACTGCCGCAGCTCTGCGCAAAGAGAGCTTTTGGTTGTAAGCGTCTGAGCCCGTGCTGTCGGTGTGACCCTCTAAGATTACCTTGTAATCAGGATGAGCTACTAGCACGTCGCTTACGTTTTTGATCTCGTTCATAAACTCAGGAGAGATTTTCGAGCTGTCGGTAGCGAAATTTACGCCCAAATTTAATCTGATGACTTTCTCGCAGCCGTATTCATCGACTACTACGCCGGCAGGCGTGCCCGGGCATCTATCGACATTGTCGCATACGCCGTCGTTATCTGCATCCGTGCAAGCGGTAGGCGTAACGACCGGAGCTGCATCTGCATGTCTCTTGCCGAAATCGACCGCGAAGCCTAGGGTGTAGAACAATACGTGGTTGCCGTCGTCAAATCTGATAGCATCGCGTGCTTCAAGTTTCGTAGCGAAGTTGTCGGTGATGTAGTATTTTAGACCCACGCCGTATTGACCGAAGCCACTGTCTAGATCGCCGTCATTATAAACGTCTCTAGAGTAATCCATATAGCCTAAACCTAGCAAGCCGTATAGCTTGAGATTATCAGTAAAATTTACTATATCTTTTACCGCGTTGATGTGATAGTATTTAGCGTTCGGCTCAGGGTTGCCTACTCTGTGAGCCAAATCCTCTACGCCGATGTTGCGAGAGTAATCAAAGCCCACCTCTAACTGATCGATAAACGAATCTTGTAGATTTTTGGCAAGGCGTAGGCCGAACATAAAATTCGTATCCAAATCCATATTGCCCTCATGGGTCATACCGCCGATGGTAGGGGTGATCTCCCAGTGGTAATCAGCATCGCTAGCAAACAATGCGCTAGATGCACACAAGCTTAATGCAAGTAGAACTTTCTTCATTAAACATCCTTTCAAATAAAGTTGTAACTTGATATTACCATAAAATTTTTAAAGAATTTGCAAATTTGCGACAATTTCGCCGCAAAATTTTGCAAAAAGACATTATCTCTTGGAGAACTGCGGGCTTCTGCGCGCTTTGCGGCGGCCGAATTTCTTTCGCTCGACCACGCGGCTATCGCGAGTTAGCAGACCTTTCGGCTTAAGAGCCGCTCTAAAATCTTTATCCATCGCGGCAAGCGCTTTTGAAATTCCGTGCTTTAGCGCATCCGCCTGAGCCGAATATCCGCCGCCTAAAGTCTGCGCGGTGATATCCATCGAGGTCTCTTGCTTAGTCGCCAAAAGCGGCTGAACGACTCTTAGTTTGATCGCTTCGTGACCGCCTAGCCAAGTGTTTAGATCCATGCCGTTTACTACGATTTTGCCGCTTCCCGGTTTTATCCAAACCTTAGCTACGGCAGTTTTTCTCTTTCCGGTTGCATAAATTGTCGCCATGATTATTTTCCTTTTTTAGTTGTTTGCGCAGTATGAGGGTGCTCGCCGCCTTCATATACGAATAGCTTTTTGATCATCGCCTTGCCGAGCTTCGTCTTAGGAAGCATACCGCGAACCGCAAGCCTGTAGAGCTTTGCGGGATTATTTTTAAGCAGGTCTTGAAATTTCACGCTCTTTACGCTTCCGAAATAGCCCGAGTAGCTGTGATAAAGTTTATCGTCGCCTTTGTTGTTGCCGGTAAATACGGCCTTTGAAGCGTTGATGATAACGACGTAATCTCCGCAATCCACGTTTGGAGTGTAGCTTGGTTTGTGTTTGCCGCGTAGCAATACGGCGACTTCGGTGAGTATCCTACCGAATCTTTTGTCGGTCGCGTCGATAACGACCCAGTCGCGCTTAACTTCGCTAGGCTTTGTAATTTCTGTCATGGTTTCCGCCTTATTAAAATTTGAGCTGTGATTATATAGAAATATCCTTACGTATAGCTTAATTTAAGCTACCTTTAATCTATCTACGCTCAAATTTCATCTAAATTTTAAAATTTTATCCCTCCTCACTTACTTCGATCAGCTTAGCGCCCGCAGCTTCGAGAACCAGCACGAAGGCGCGCACCCGCGCATGCGGATAAAACTCGCGGGTTACGCTTTTATACCGCGCTACCTGGGCTTTGTTTTGCGCAAGGTATTTTTCGGAGCTTTTGTAATCAAAAAGCAAAATTTCATCCCGCCCAAAGCACGCCAGATCCACGCGCAAAAGATCACCCTCCGCGCTTTTGATCGGCATCTCTTTATAAGCTTGAGTACCCTTTATCAGAGCTAAAAATTCCTCGTTTTTGCTTAGACCAAGCGCTCGCGTCGCGATATTTTCAAAATCCGCATCGTTTAAAAATTTAGCATAGCGGCCTCTTGCCAGGCTAACTCCGCGTAAAATTTCATCTGCCGTAAAGCTTTCGCTCATCTCCAGAGCATAGTGCAGCGCCTCGCCGAAATATATCGCACTTAGCGCCTCCGCTTCGCCCCCGCTAGCTTTTTCTTGCGCGCCTTGAGGCTCGCCCGCTACGAGCGTGATCTTTTTGCGCGGCGGCTTCTCGCTCGTTTCCGCAGGGCTTGGGATCACGTAGCCGTACTGCAGATCAGCGATGTCCAGCCACTCCAGTAGGCCCGCGTCTTTGCCCTTTTTGGCGTATGGGCTAAAATAGCTGTAGTTGTGGCCGTTAATGCCCTCCTCCGTGCGCTTTATGATGATTAGCGACCGCTCGGCGCGAGTAAAGGCGACGTAGAGCTTGTTTATATCCTCCTCGCACTCAAGCCGCTGCCTATCCTGCACGACCTGATTAAACTCCTCATCCAGCGCCTCTCTATTTTTAAATTTATAAAAAATTTTCCATCTATGCGAGCTATAATCGTAACTCGTGATAAATTTAGATCGGTCCGTACCCTTGGAGCCGATATTGTCGCAGACGATGACGTGCGGAAACTGCAGCCCCTTGGACTTATGCACGCTCATTATTTTGATGCCGCTTTGCTCCTTTGAAAACGCCTCATTCTCGCCGCCGTAAAACAGATACTCGCTAAAGCTGCTAAATTTCGCAAGCGTCTCAAAAAACAGTAGCAGATCGGCATCGGCGTAGTTCAGCTCTAAAATTTCAGAGATGAACTCGGCCGTTTTTTGCGCGTCTTTTTGCAGATCCGCTTTGATCTTTTTGGGCCGCCTGCCTAGGATCGCTTCTACGTTTCGCAGATAAATTTCATCGCCGCCCACGCAAAATTTCGCATACTCTATCACCGCAGCCACCTGCTCGCTGCACTCTAGCGCCTTGCTCGCGCCGCTTGAGACCTCATAATCCGCGCCGAGCATATCTTTGAGTAAATTTACGTGATCGTTTTTCCAGCACAAAATCGCGATGTCGCTCGGGCTCACGCCGCACTCTTTAACGAGCCTGCGCGCCTGATCCGCCGCACCTTCTAGCACGTCGTCGTAAGAAAACGCCCCCACATAGCCGTAATCGTCGGGCTCGATCGCAAAAAGCTCAAAGCTAGGGTTGTTTAGCGGATAGGCTTTGATCTTTTCAAGCGCGGCTTCGCCCAGATCGGCGCTCAGCTCATTTGCCGCCTGCTGATCGAGATAGCCCTCAAATTTATCTCTGAAAATTTCATTTACAAATTTTACGACGAGCTTTAAACTGCGATAATTGCGCGGCAAGCTCTGCGTTCGGATCTGCGGAAATTCATCCTTTAAAACGTCGAAAATCTCTTTTTTCGCGCCGCGAAATTTATAGATGCTCTGCTTCTTATCGCCGACGTAAAAGAAGCTCCCGCACCGATCGCGCGCGCCCACGCCCGCAAGCGCCTCGGCGATGAGCGGTAGCATGATCTCGTACTGGCAGACGCTGGTGTCTTGAAACTCGTCGATGAGGACGTGAGTGATCTTCGAATCGAGCCTGAAATACAGAAGCTCGCGGTTTTCACGCAGCGCGGGCGAGCTCGGATTTAGCAGCGAGTGCACGGCGTTTGCGACGTCTTTGAAGGTGAGCTTGCCGCTTTTTCGCTGCACGCGTTTTTTCGCGGCGGCGTAAATTTTGATCAAATTTCTAAATTTAGCCAGATGCATCGCATTAAGGCGCGCGATCTGCCGCGCGATCTCGCTTTTTAGCTCCGCTAGCTCGCCGTCAAGGTGCGCGATCTTTTTAAGTTCGCTGCGGTTATAATCGAAGCTGCCGTTGCAAAGCGCCGAAAGCACGTAGCCCGAAAGCCCCGCCAGATCGCTCACGCAGCTAAGGCCCTTGATCGAGCGCTCGCTCGTGCCTGCAGCGGTCGCCGCGCTTTTTAAGCTCGATAAAATTTCATTGACGCGGCCAAGATCGGGCGCGGGCAGAGAGCCGTTCTCACTTACCTCGATATCGTTTTCCCAAAAGGCCTCCAGGCTGTTTAAAAACTGATCTTTGCTCATTGCAGAGCTGCTTACGTAGCCCACGACCTCCCTTAAAAGAGCGCCGTCTTTACAGATCGCGCTTAAAAACTCCCGCTGCTGCACGCCTAGTATGCTTTCATCGTTTTCAAATCCCGGATCGATGCCGCTGTTTAGCGCGAATGAGCGCAGAGCCTTTGCAAAAAACGCATCGAAGGTAAAGACGTTTAGGCTCTCGTTTAAAAATTTAGGCAGCAGGCGCTGCTGCGCTGCCAAAACCTCATCCGCGCCCATATTCAGATCTTCGCAAATTTGCGCCAACTCGGGGCTTGGCACGAGGGCGCCGTCGCGCGCGATAAGTAAATTTTGAAATTTCTCCACGATGCGCGTTTTCATCTCGGCGGCCGCTTTTTTGGTGAAGGTAAGCGCTAAAATTTCATTGATCGGTTCGCCCTTCAGCACCAGCTCGATGAACCTGACCGCGAGATTGAAGGTCTTGCCGCTGCCCGCGCTCGCTTCAAGCGCCAGATAATTTTCAAATTTTGCCATCGATACGCCCTTTGCAAATGATCTTGTAAGCGCAGTATTCGCAGGTTTTAGGCTCATCCGTGCGCGCAAAAACCACTTCGTGCGCAAACTCCTCCTTAAGCGCGCCCAGTTTCTCGCAAAGATCCCCAAGCGTCGGAGTTTTTGCGCCAGGACGCACAAAGCCCTCGTCTCCGAGCGTCAGATACGCGCTCTCGCATTCGCGCCCCAGCAGCGCCTGGTAGAAGCTTAGCTGAAAGCTCTGCGGCTTGCCGCTACTGCTTTTGTAATCGATGATAAATTTGCCGCCGCGACCGTCCTCGTCGATGCGGTCTATCCGCCCGCTCAGCCGCACCCCCTCAAACTCGCCCTCGCGCCGCTGCTCGCCGCATGCAAAGCTCCAAGTCTGCTCGTGCTGCTGTAGCAACGGGGCGATCTTTTTGATCTTTTGCAGCTCCAGCTCCGCATCAAATCTGCCGAGCCCCGCATCTGCCGCAATAGCGGAGTAAATTTTGCTAAATTTATCGAAGTTAAATTTAACCCCCGCAGCGCAGTAAAACCGCTCAAAGCTAGAGTGCAAAATCGTGCCTCGCAGCGCGCCGTCCTCGCCGAAGTTTAGCCCCTCCGCAAGCGCTGCGATATATTTGTAAAAATACTGCCTCTTGCACGACAAAAAGCTATCGAGCCTGGAAAACGAAAGCGGATTTTCAAAAAAATCGTGCCGCAAAATCGGATCGTCCTGTCCGTGCAAAGCGGGCAAAAACCGCCTCTCACCGAAAAGCCGCAAGTAATCCTCCTGCGAGAACTCGCAATCAAGCGCCGCATCAAAGCTTTTTAGGAAGCGCGACGGCGATTTTTCGCTGTTTTGAAGATAACAAATCGCTGTTTTTTTCGCGCCCAAAATCAAGCTCGCGTAGTAAAATCTTTGTAAATTTTCGCGGTCCGCATGGCTGATAAGCCCCGCCCTGGCGCGCAGCGCGGCGTTTAAAAACATCTCGTTTTCCACCCGCTTAGGCACCAGATCGTCGTTAAAATCGATGATTATCACGCCGTCAAACTGTAGCCCGCGGCTCTCCAAAAGCCCCATCGCAGTGACCTTGCCGCCGCTAACGTCGTCGAGTTTGAGCCCACCTAGCTCAAGCAGAAAAAGATCGATCAGATTGCTAAGACTTAAGCTTTCGCCGCGTAGTTTTCGCAGCAAAATTTCGATCAGATACAGAGGCTCCTTGATCTTTGCCTCCAAAACCGCGTCGTAAATTTTAGGCAAATTTAAAATTTTACGGATCAGTGCGTCGAAGCTTTCAAAGCTCTGCGGATTATTAAAATTTAGCTCAAATTCTTTAAAAAGCTCGCTCTCAAGCCCGATTAGGCTAAAAAATAGATCGAGTTCCGCGGGCTTTGGCCGCTCCTTTTGACGGCCGTTTTTACTAAGACTTTCGCTGCACGCTTTAAAATTTTTATCGCCGTATTCGCCGCGCGATCTGAAATTCTCGCCGTCCGCTTTGAAATTTTGCGCGCCGTGGCCACCCTCTTCTAAGTACCGCGCATCGCGCGCCATGTCCAAAAGCTCGGGGCTTGCCGCCGCATCCGAATAAAAATTTTCGCCGCCTGCGCGGATGGATTTTTCCGCAGTTTTTACGCTGTAGTCCACGCCGAATTTCGGAGCAAGACCTTCTTTTAGACACTGCGAAATTTTCTCCAGCGCGACGTAAAATAGGCTATCTTTTACGCTTTTTCCCATTGCGAAATTTAGCATGCGGTGCGAGCCGCGGGCTTTTGCGATGCGCTCGTCATATAGCCGCAGCGTATCCACGAAGCTCTCGTCGGGCAGGATCACGACGATACGCTCGGGCGCGATGCCCGCGCGCACGAAGGATGAAATTTTTTCAAAAACGTAGCCTGCTTGTAAGCTTCGCAGCTCAAAGGAGCGGTAAACGATCGCGCCGCCCGCGATTAGAGCCTCTTCGCGTAAAATTTCGCCTGAGCTTAAATTTACGCTATATCTTTTGCCCGGCTCGAACTCTATGCCGCAAATCTCGCTGATAGCGCGCACGGGTTTGGAATTTAGCTGCGTAGATTTGAAATTTAAAACGAGCGTGCTAAGCGCCGCCGCGCCCTTTAAAATTTCAAACTCGAAGGCGCTCGGGTTGCCATCGATGTCGATCTCTATGCGCTCAAAGCCGCGCAGATAGGCCTCATTTAAGCGGTAGCTCTGCGGCGCGGTGATCTCGTCGTAAAAGCCGTGCGAGCGTAAAAGCTGCGAGTAGCGATCCAAAAGCTCGCGCAAAATTTCAAAATGCTCGACGTACCATGCGTAGGTATCGCTAAGATCGAGCGCATCGACGCTGAGCTGCTCGGCTGCGAGCTCCTTGAAGAAGCTGAAAAGATAGCTGCGGTTTTTCATAAACTCGTAAAATTCCAAAGGAAATTTCAACCTCTCGCCCGCGCCCAAGCTCGCCGCTTCCTTCATAAACAGCACGCGATCCATCTCGCCGCAGCTAGCAAGGCCGGGCACGAAGATCGCTTTTTCATAAAATTCCGCCAACGTAATCCTCGGCGCGAGCACGCCGCCGCTTTCGCGCTGCACGGCGGCCTTTAGCGCTCTTGAGCTAGTGTAGACGAAGAGGGTTTTTGAAGGTAGCGCGTTCAAATTTAATCCTTGCTTTGAGTGGTCTGCGCAAATTTATCGCGCAAAATTCTAATCGTAATTTTAGCAAGAATTTTTTATCTTTGGCTTTGAGAGCAAAAGGATGCGGTTAGATCAGATCAATCATATATCCGAGGCTAGGGACGTTTCTTATGACCTGCTCGCCGATCTTATCGCGGATGCGCTTGACGAAGGTGCGAAGCGCCACGTCCGACACGCCGCCCTCCGCCCAGACGTAGCGCTTGATCTCGTCGTAAAGCACGGGCTCGCCTACGCGGGTTATCAGAAGCGAGACAAAGGAGAGCTCCTTTTTAGTCAGCGCGATGGGCTCGCCGTCTCTTAGCAGGATCCGCCTTAGCTTATCAAACGTATATCCCGCGCCTAGAGCGACGACGGCATCCGAGCTAAGCTTGGCCTTCATCAGCTCGCCCACCTTCGAAGCGAACTCGAAAACGTCGACGGGTTTAAAAAAATAGTGCTCTACGCCGATGTCGATGACGCCTTGCAGTTGGGATTGCTGGCTAAAACCGCTAAGCACGAATATAGGGGCGTGCGGGAAAATTTGCTTGATCTGGCGTATCATCGCCAGCCCGTCTTCGATCGGCATCAAAATGTCGGTGATGACGAGGTTGGGGTTAAATTTTTTAAATTTTTTCACCCCTTCTAGACCGTTTTGGGCATCGTAGACGTTATTGAAAATGTCCTCAAACGCTCTGTGTAGCGAGGCTAACAACTTGGCGTCGTCCTCGACCAGTAAGACGTCCAGCTCCTTTAAAGCGCGGCTCATGGTAAATCCCTCAGGCTAAATTTCAAACGATTAATTTTTTCAAATTTATTCTTTTACTAAGCTTAAAGAATTTTATAAAATCGCATGCGGTTAAATTTTACGGCGGGCGGGGGCGAAATTTTATCTGCGGGGCGCGACGGGTTTTGCGAGCAGTAGCGCAGAAACCTCGCGACGAGCGCTATGAAATTTCACGGCGGGGGCGCGAAATTTCACCGATGAGGGGGAGTGAAATTTCGTAACACGGCGGCGCAAAAATTTTAAAATTTGCAAATTCGGCAGGCGCTAAATTTTAAAATTTTGATCCGACGCGAATTTTAATTCCGCTCGGGCAAA
>CAUUKU010000028.1:0-18824 GCA_963545665.1 uncultured Campylobacter sp.
TACACTCGACTAGTCGTCGGCAGCGTCAGATGTGTATAAGAGACAGCTCCTGGCGCGCCAAAAGTGGATAAATTTTCGGCAAAATTTTACGTAGCCCGGGTAAAATTTTATTTGCGAAATGAGAACGGGATTTAAAATTTAACCGTTTTTTCAAGCGAATTTTGCCACAATTGCGCTCAAATTTCGTTGGGGCAAAAGATGAAAAAATATACCAAACAAATCCTCGCGATGCTCGCGCTAAACGCGATCTACAGCGGCTCAGGGATCTTAATTTTAAGCTTTATCAATAAATATCTACTTGACGGCGCCGAAAGAGGCGGCAGGATCATCGCGCTATTTTTCGCGCTCTTGGCGCTATTTCTGCTGCTTTCGGTGCTAAGCCGCATCATGCTTTGCAAGATGGAAAACGACTTCGTATTCGATCTGCGCACCAAGATCATCAAGCAGATCATCGATACGAAGTTTGAGCGCATCGAGGCTGCGTCGAAGGCGAACCTGCTTGCCTCCCTTTCCAGCGATATTTCGCGCCTGACCGAGGGCTTTATGCGCATTTCAGAGCTTATTCAAGGCGCGATGATCGTGCTATTTTGCGGCATATACGTGCTATACATCGCGCCTATGATGTTTGCGTTTTTATTCGTCTGGATCGGCGCGCTGATGATTTTCAACCGTTTTTTGATGAAAAAGGTCATGCAAAATTACGATCTGTACCGCCAAAACGAGGACGTTTTGTATAAAAACTACGCCGCGGCGATCGAGGGGCACAAGGAGCTGTCGCTAAGCCTAGCTAAAGCAAAGAGCCTATATGAAAACGACTTTTTGCCCAACGCGCAAAATTTACGCCAAAGCTCGCTGCGAGCCGAGGTTTACGGCGCGTTTGCGAGTAATTTTATGAACGTGATGATGCTAGGCGCCGTAGGCTTTGTGCTTTATTTCGGGCTTAGCGGCGGCAAAGCGGAGCTTGCAAACGCTGTAACGATCGCACTTACGGTGCTTTTTTTGCGCGCGCCTTTGATGATGCTCATATTCTCGCTTCCTAGCGTGCTGCGCGCAAAGATCGCCTACGCAAAGATCAAAGAGTTAAATTTAGACCCGTTCGTGCAGGGCTTTGAGCTTGCGCAAATGCAGCCGTGGCGCAGCTTGGAGCTTAAAGACGTGGGCTTTTCGTATCCCGGCGGGAAATTCGGCATCAAAGGGGTAAGCTTGCAGCTAAATGCGGGCGAGACGGTGTTTTTAATCGGCGAAAACGGCAGCGGCAAATCGACGCTTTTTATGATTTTAGCGGGTCTTTATACGCCGCAAACGGGCGAAATTTTAGCCGACGGCGTAGCTCTTAAACCCTCCGATCTGCGCGCCTACAGCAACAACATAAGCGCGGTTTTCAGCGATTTTTATCTCTTCGACTACGCTACGGGCGATGCGGACATCGCGTGCGAGTGGCTCGCGCTCACGCACCTGCAGGATAAGGTTGAGCTAAAGGGGGCTAAATTTAGCACCACGAGCCTATCTAGCGGACAGCGCAAGCGTTTGGCGCTC
The DNA here is from genome assembly GCA_963545665.1 of uncultured Campylobacter sp. GTDB lineage: Bacteria > Campylobacterota > Campylobacteria > Campylobacterales > Campylobacteraceae > Campylobacter_B. The sequence continues at coordinate 1,537 of CAUUKU010000028.1, forward strand.
GTAAGCGTGCTGATGGACGGGCGAAAATTTTTGATGCTCGATGAGTTTGCGGCCGATCTCGATCCGCAGTTTCGCGCGGAGTTTTACGAGCGGATTTTGCCCGAGCTAAAATCGCGTGGATACACGATCTTTGCGATCTCGCACGATGATAAATACTTCGGCGCCGCAGATAAAATTTATAAGATGCAAAGAGGCGAAATTTCGCAGATCAAATAAAATTTCACCGCCGCGATTCTGCCGTCTAAATCACGGCGTCTCGCAGCTTGCGCAGTGTTTTAAGCTGCGCCTGCCGATCCTGCTTTAAATTTAAGCAAGGCTCTTGAAATTCCGCCGCGCGCGGCTCATTGCTATAAAATTCTACGATTTGTACCTTCGGCTCGCACTTCGTGCTTTATAACTCGTATTTTACGTAGCTTGCTTTAAAATTTCATCTTCCGCGGCGCTATTCGTTTTAAAATTCTACGCCTGTTTTGAAATTTTATTCCGATCGTTTTGTGTTTTGAGCTCTCTTCTTAAAATTTACTCCGTGCCTCAAACCGCGCTAAATTAACGAAATTTTTTAATTTGAAATTTATAAATTTCAACTATAATGCGCGCTGCAATTTATCACAAAGGATGAAAAATGAGAAAAGTTTTAATCTCCTGTACCGCGCTAGCGGTGTTTGGCACGACGGCGTTTGCCGCAGACGGCGCGACGCTGTATAAAAAATGCGTAGCCTGTCACGGCGCAAATGCCGAAAAGCCTTATCTAGGCGGCAAAGTACCAGCGCTAAACACCCTAAGCAAGGAGGATATAATCGCCGGTCTAAAGGGCTACAAAGACGGCACCTTGGGCGACGGTAAAGGAAAATTCGGTATGATGGGGCTCATGAAAGGCCAGGTCGCTTCGCTCAACGACGAAGCTATCGAGGCGATAGCCGATTTCATCGTCTCTAAAAAATAATTCAAAACCCCATTCGGCGGGCTTCGCGCTCGCCGAGTTCCGCTTAATTTAAAATTTTAAAATTCTACGCTAATATCACGTAAAAATTCCAAAGGCTCATAATGTTCAACGGACTGATCAGAGAGATCGCGCAGGTTGCGAGCTTTAGCGGAGATTCGCTGCGACTGCGCGCGAGGTACCGCCCCGCGCTCGGTGATAGCGTCGCGGTAAACGGCGCGTGTCTGAGCGTGACGCGGCTTTTTGCGGACGGATTTGCGGTGCAGCTTTCGAGCGAAACGGCGCGCGTCATCGCCGCACAAAACCTGCGCGGCTCGGTGCATATAGAGCCTGCGATGCGGCTAGGCGAGCGCATAGACGGGCATTTGATCCAAGGACACGTCGATGCCGTGGGCGAAATTTATAAAATTTCAAAGCTTCCAAGCGGCGTCGATTTTTTTATCCGCGCGCCGCTACATATAGCGCCGCTGCTAGCGCCGAAGGGCTCGGTGGCGATCGACGGCGTGAGCCTAACGATCAACGAAGTGCTTGAAGGCGGCGGAAATTTTATTCACAAAGACCGCAAAGGCCCGCTCGGCGCAAATTCTAGCGGTGCAAGCTCGCACGGCGCAAATTTTAGCTCAAATTCCATTCGCAATCCAAACTCCTTGGGCGCAAATTTAAAAAGCGAAGCGCAAAGCTGCGCCATTCGCCTTACGATCATCCCGCTCACACTTAAGGATACGCTTTTTGGATCATATAAAATCGGGCGCCGCGTAAATATCGAGACCGATCTGCTTGCCCGATACATCGCGGCGCAGCTGGGCTTTGCCAGCGGACAGCTCATCGGTCGCGGTACTGTTGCGGCGCGCTGCGCGAGTGCCGAGGGTGAAAAAGAGGGGCTTTCGTGGGACGCGGTAGATAAAATTTTGAGCCTATATTAAGCGGCGCGTGATGACTAAAACCGAAATTTGCAGAGAAAATCTTGAGTTTGTATTGGACGGACACGGCGTCCTAGCGGGCTTTAGCACGCGCAAAGGAGGCGTAAGCGGCGGGGTTTACGCGAGCTTAAATTTAGGGGATCACGTAGGCGACGATCCGCAAAACGTCGCGCAAAACCGCGAAATTTTAGCCGCCGCGCTCGGTATTACGCCTCGAAATTTAAAATTTATGCGCCAGATCCACTCAAACAAAGTTGAAATTTTACGCGCAGGTAGCGATGAAATCCCGCCCTGCGACGGGCTCGTGACCGATCTGCGCGGCGTGGCGCTGTGCGTGCTGGTAGCGGACTGCTCGCCAGTGCTGATCGCGGACGAGCGGCGCGGAGCGGTTGCCGCAGTGCATGCGGGGCGCGCGGGCGTGATAGGGCGGATCTGCACCAATGCGATAAATTTGATGAGCGAGCGCTTCGGTTGCGTCGCTGCGGAGCTGAAGGTATTCGTGGGCGCGAATATCAAGGCGCGAAACTACGAACTTGGCGGGCTCGATCTGGGCGAGTTTGAGCGTTATAAAACGCAGGGGCATTTTGATATGAACGCCTCGCTGCGCGATGAGCTCGCAGCTGCGGGGGTGCGAAACATTAAATTTGATCCGCGCTGCACCTTCGAGAGCGAGCGGCATTTTTCCTACCGCAGAGACGGCGCTACCGGGCGCTTCTGCGGCTTTGTGATGAATAAACTATGCCGATGAAAAGCAAAAATTAGGATATAAAATTTCTGCGCGAGGTCCTCTAAAATTTCTCGAAACACTATAAAATTTGACGTAGAGGGCTAAATTTAATCCATCAATCCCAAAATATGCCGCCAAAATGAGCTTTTTAAAAACTTGCCGCTTTCATCGCGACGACTTAAAAATCCGCCTCGCCGCCCAAAACCGAAATATCCGGTTTTTATCAAATTTGATGTAAAATGACGGCGTGACATTGCAATCAAGAAAGCCAAAAAACGTAAAATTTACAATCAAAAATCCAAAGCAAAGGAGAAGATATGCTGTTACTTAAAAATACCGATCTATACGTGCCAGAGCACGTCGGTAGGAGCGACGTTTTGCTCGGCGGAGGTAAAATTTTAGCCGTTTCCAAGGAGCTTGATTTTCGCCATTCTACTATAGACGGGCTTGAAATTTACGATCTAGAGGGTAAAATTTTAGCGCCCGGGCTCATCGATCAGCACGTGCACATCACGGGCGGCGGAGGCGAGGCGGGCTATCACTCCCGCACGCCCGAAATAACGCTATCTGGGATCATCCGCTACGGCACGACGACGGTCGTAGGCACGCTGGGCACCGACGCGTGCACGAGGAGCCTCGAAAATCTCTACTCAAAGGCTAAGGCGCTCGAATACGAGGGCATTTCGACCTTCATCCATACGGGCTCTTACGCGCTGCCTAGCGTTACATTTACGGGCTCCGTCACGCGCGATCTGGTGCTCATCGACAAGGTCATCGGCTGTAAGATCGCGATGAACGACAACCGCGGCAGTTACCCGACCTCTCAGGAGCTCATCAAGACCCTGACGCAGATCCGCATCGGCGGCATGATCTCGAAAAAAGGCGGCGTGCTACACATGCACATGGGCGGGCTTGCGGATAAATTCGACCTCATTTTTAGCGTGATTAAGGATTATTCGTTCCCGGTTAATTACTTTTCGCCGACGCACTGCGCGCGGACGAAGGAGCTTTTTGACGAGGCGATCAAATTTCAAAAAATGGGCGGCTACATCGACATCACGAGCGGCGGAAGTAAATTTGCTCCGCTTCACGAAGCTATCGCGTATGGGCTTGCTAACGGGCTAAATTTAGAGCGCTTAACGATGAGCTCCGACGGCAACGGTAGCGTCCCTAGATTTGACGAAAACGGCGCATTGGTCGGCTACGGCTGCGCTTCGTGCGAGACAAATTTGGAGGTCTTGCAGGCCTGCGTAAAAAATAAAATTTTAACCATCCCGCAAGCTCTAAGCATGATGGGTAAAAACGTCGCAAAATATCTAAATTTAAACGGTAAAGGCGAGATAAAAGTAGGTTTTGACGCTGATTTTGCGGTATTTGACGAAGCTCTAAATTTAGATAGCGTGATCGCAAAAGGGGAGTTTTGCGTAAAAGAGGGCAAGCTCGTGAAAAAGGGATTTTTTGAGTAAAATTTAAAGCAGATGCCGCTTTTTAAATTTATGAGAGCGGCTTACGCTCGCTAAATTTAACAAATAATTTCGCTCGCGCCACTTGCAGCCATCTTATCTTTACGGCACAAAATTTAACCGCGCAGGGGTCTGGATTATATTAAATTTAGCTTTAATTTAGCTATTTTTAAATATAATCCCAGCTTCAATTCACACACACCAATCCTAAAATTTGGTTGCGTTTGTTAAAAGCAGATGTTAACGGGTGTGGAGGAGAAACCTAAATTTCGGGGCAACCCATAAGGAGAAAACTCATGGTAACAATGAGAGATTTGCTAGAGTGCGGCGTTCATTTCGGACACCAAACACGCAGATGGAATCCGAAGATGAAAAAATTCATTTTCGGCGAGAGAAAAGGTATCTACATCATAGATCTACAAAAAACTATCCGCTACTTCCGCTACACTTATAATATCGTACGCGACGCGGCTGCAGAGGGTAAGACGATACTTTTCGTAGGCACCAAAAAACAAGCCGGCGCGACGCTAAAAGAGTATGCCGAAAAATGCGGCATGCCGTATGTGAGCCACAGATGGCTAGGCGGCATGCTAACGAATTTTTCCACTATCAAACAATCGATCCGCAAGCTCGAAGTAATCGAGACTATGGAAGAGGACGGCTCGATAAATTTACTAACCAAAAAAGAGGCGCTAATGCTTCGCCGCAAAAAAGAGAAACTCGAGCTTTATCTAGGCGGCATTCGCAATATGAAGGGCCTTCCCGATATGATCTTCGTCATCGACGTAGTTAAAGAAAAGATCGCCGTAGCGGAAGCTAACCGCCTAAAAATGCCGGTTATCGCGCCTTTGGATACAAACTGCGATCCGGACGTAGTCGATTTCCCGATCCCCGGCAACGACGATGCGATCCGCTCGGTTCAGCTTTTCTGCCAAGAGATGGCTGAGGCGATCAACGAGGGCAAAGCGCTTCGCGATCAAGACGCGAGCGAGGACGGCGAGCAGAGCGAAGCCGTCAGCGACGAGGAGAAAGAGGAAGTCGTAGCCGAGGCGATGAGCGAAGAGGATTTTGACGTAAGCGAGGACGAAGAGTAATGGAAATCAGCGCACAAATGGTAAAAGAGCTCCGCGAAAGCACTGGAGCGGGGATGATGGATTGCAAAAAGGCTTTGGTTGAAACAGACGGCGATATGGACAAAGCCGTCGATCTACTTCGCGAAAAGGGCCTCGGAAAGGCTGCTAAAAAAGCCGACCGCCTAGCTAGCGAGGGTCTAGTGAGCGTCGAAGTGAGCGCGGATCACAAAATCGCCACCATAAGCGAGATAAATTCCGAAACCGACTTCGTAGCTAAAAATCAAAATTTTATAAATTTGGTTAAAAATACCACCCTACATATCCAAACCAAGGGCATTAGCAGTGTCGAGGAGCTAAATTCAAGCGTCATTAACGGCGTTAAATTTGATGAGCATTTAAAGAGCCAGATCGCTACGATCGGCGAAAATTTGGTCGTTAGAAGATTTGAGACGATTAAAGCGGGCGCAAACGGCGTGCTAAACGGCTACCTGCACTCAAACGGTCGCGTAGGCGTTATCATCGCCGCAGCTTGCGATAGCGAGCAGACTGCGGAGGGTGCGAAGGAATTTATAAAAAACCTCTGCATGCACGCAGCTGCGATGAAACCGCAGGTCATCAGCTATAAAGAGCTTGACCCCGATTTTATCGAAAAAGAATTTTTAGCTCTTAAAGGCGAGTTTGAGAAGGAAAATGAGGAGTTTGTGCGCTTGGGCAAACCGCTTCATAAGATCCCGCAGTTTGGCTCGCGCGCGCATCTAAGCGATGAAATTTTAGCCAAAGAGATTGAAATTTTAAAAGATGAGCTTCGCAAGCAAAATAAGCCTGAAAAAATTTGGGATAAAATTTTGCCGGGTCAGATTGATCGCTTCATCGCCGACAATACTCAAATCGATCAGCGCCTCACGCTGCTAGGGCAATTTTATGTAATGGACGATAAGAAAACCGTCGAGCAGGTGATCGAGGAAGAAGCTAAAAAACTAGGCGGCAAGATCGAGATCGTAAAATACGTCCGCTTCGAAGTGGGCGAAGGTCTAGAGAAAAAGAGCGAAGACTTTGCTGCCGAAGTAGCAGCTCAAATCGGCTAAATATGGAACTTCTAAAGGGCGTAAATCTTACTCACGCGTATGATTATACGCTCTTTGAAAATGTAAGCTTAAGCGTTGGGGAGGGCGAGAGTATCGCCATTTTGGGCGTTAGTGGCTGCGGCAAATCGACCCTGCTTCATATTCTATGCACGCTTTTAAAACCGAACTCGGGCGAAGTGATCTACGGCGGGCGCAGTATTTACGAGCTAAGCTCCGATGAGAGACTTAAAATCCGCCGCAACGACTTCGGTATAATATTTCAATCCCACTACCTTTTTAAGGGCTTTTCTTCCGGCGAAAATATTGAACTCGCCGCCAAACTTACGAATAACGCGATAGATGATGGAATTTTAAAAAAGCTTCAGATCGAACATACTTTAAAGCAAGGCGTGGGCGAGCTTAGCGGTGGACAGCAGCAGCGTGTGAGTATCGCTCGCATACTTTGTAAAAAACCGCGCATAATCTTCGCCGACGAGCCTACTGGAAATTTAGACAAGGATACCGCAAACGAGGTCATGAGCGTGATTTTTGATTACGTAAAATCCAGCCGTGGCGCGCTCGTACTCGTGACCCACGATGAGAATTTAGCGCAAAAATGCTGCAAAGTTTATCGCCTAAATAACCGAAATTTAGCGCAAATATAAGCAATTAATAACCAAAAATATCTTACAATAGCCCAAATTCTTTCTAAAAGGTCATAAATGAAAATTCTACTTGACAATCACAATGAGCAGGTTGCAAGTGTCGTAAATATTTGCTGCGAGCGCATCGGTGCGGACCTGGTAGCATATAGTGCAGACGAGAGTGAATATGATTTGACGATAAAAAATTATGAAGATGGCGATGATATTTCAAAATTTGATCTTAATAAGACGCTGTTTCTGACGCCTAAAAATGTCTCGGCCTCAGGAGCGCGATACACCCTTACCAAGCCTTTTTCGCCGCTTGAGCTCATTACATTTATCAGCGAGTTTTCGGTTCAAAATATGAGTGTGCAGGCGAAAGAAAAAATGACAAAAGAATTTGCCGACGCAAGCTCGGTGATGAAGGAGATTGACGCGATCGATAAGGCAAACGAAGAGACGGCTGATGGCGCGAGCGGCGAAAATACCACGGCGAACGCTCAAAATTTCGAAGCCTTGGTCGATGATTTTTACAACTCCTCGGACGATCTGCCTCTGTCGCAGCTAGCGCAAGAATTTGACGCGGAGCTAAACGATGACGTGCCGCTCAATACGCTGGTGCAGGACGTAGACGATGATATACCGCTAAGCGCGGTAGCGCAGGGTTTGGCGGACGATATCCCGCTTAGCGCCGTCGCGGACGAGCTTGCGGATAAAATTCCCGACGATATTCCGCTAAATGCGGCTTTAGAAAATATCTCCGACGATACGCCTCTAAGCTTGGCTGCGGATGCGATCGCGGAGGACGTGCCGCTAAACTTGGCGGCAAGCGAGATAACAAACGCCGTGCCGCTTGATGAAGACGGGGCGGCTGCGGACGACGGACTGAAAGACATTTCGAATTCTGCCGCCGAAACAGATAGTAAGTCCGAAAGCGCCGAGCTTAAGGTGGGCGTGCCGACCGACGACGCTCAAAATGAAAAAAATATCGTTCAAAACGAAAGCGCGGAGGATCTCTCGCCGAAAGAAGAGACGCCTGCAGAATTTATCCCTTTAGCGCCGAGCGACGATATGCAAGCGCCGATCGCTTTAGCGGGCGACGATCTAAGCTCGGTTCGCGAGCAAAGCTCAAACGGCGCTTGGGAGGCCGCGCAGAGCGAAGATTTAAGGACCCCTTTGAGCTCTCAAAACGCGCAAAGTGATTTTAAAAATTTTAACGACGAGACCTCTGCGGAAAATTCCAAAGCTGCGCAGCAGAGCTTTGAACAGCCGCAAAATTCTAAAAATCCGCAAAGCCGTGCAGATACTGCGGGCAGCGACTTTGACGCAGCTTTTTCTAAAATTTTCGATCGCATTAGCGAGGCAGATTATTTCGGCAGCTCGACCTCCGATTTTGAAACGGGCGGCGAAAAAACCTCCGCCAAATTTACCGCAGACATTGCTGCAAAATCTGCCGCGAGTGTCGCGATGAGCTCTGCTACGGGCGCTAGAGCCGGTCTTGCCGCAGGCGCTTCGACCCTGTGCGGCGCGGACGTCGGCGCAGGATCTGCCTCCGTGCAGGCTGCGACGGATCCCGAAAGCTCATCCGGTGCTGTGTTTGTAAAAAAAGCTTCATCGCATGCGGCCTCCGCAGGCGCGCAAAAAAGCCTCGACGCCCCGATCGCGCTAGCGGGCGAGGGCGATCTGTCCTTTGAGAGCCTTTACAACGAGTTTCCGTTTGAGAGCGTGCGAACCGACGAGCCTTATGCGGATGAGAGCAAAGAGCAAGAGCCCGCCCCTGCAGAAGGCGCAAAGCAGCGCGGCGATGATTTCGACGACAGGCTGTTTGGCGGCAGCTCGAGCGATTTTTCGTCGCATGGTGCTTCGGCATCTGAAAGCAAGAGCTTGGCAAGCGGTGCGAAAAATATAAACGATGCACTGATGGCGAAGATTGGTAGCGCCTATCTAGGCGGCGTAGGCGGTTTTGCCGTAGACGGCATGCGAAGCGCGAGAAATTTTAGCGAGCAAGCGGCCTTGAATGCGTGCGAGCAAAAGAGCGAGGAGACAAGCTCCGACGAGTTAAATTTGCCGCGCGCAGTAAATACGCCTACGGCCTCAAATTCCTGCGAGGCTGCGAAATCTGCCGTGCGCGGCGAGCAAGGACGCGGCGAGCGCGGGTTTAAAAAGCCGAGCGCCGAGGAGCTAAAGAGCAAGCTGCGCGACGATTTGGAAGCGGGTATCGCAAACACGATCGAGAAATTTGCGGGCAGCAAGGACGCCAAAGACGCGCTGAAGGACTTTAAGATCAATATCGACATATCGTTTGGAGATCGGTAGTGCGGGGCAAAATTTTGCTCATCTCGGGCCCTAGCGGCAGCGGCAAAAGTACCCTTATTAAGCGCCTTATCGCGGAATTCGGCGATGAGCTTTATTTTTCGATCTCTTCTACTACGCGCGAGATGAGAGAGGGCGAAACGGACGGCGTGAATTACCACTTCATAAGCGAGAGCGAGTTTCGCGCAGGCATCGATCGCGGCGACTTTTTGGAGTGGGCGAACGTGCACGGCAAATTTTACGGCACTTCGCTAAAGGCCGTTACGAGCGAGCTTGAGCGCGGCAAGACGGTGCTGTTTGACATCGACATTCAAGGCTATGAGATCGTGCGCGGTAAGGTGCCGCGTAGCGAGCTTGCCAGCGTCTTTATCACGACTCCGAGCCTGTCCGAGCTTAGAGCGCGGTTGCAAGCGCGCGGCAGCAACGCCGATTCCGACATCGCTTTAAGGCTGCAAAACGCGCAAGAGGAGATGAAGCGCCTAGGCGAATACGATTATTTGATAATCAACGATCGCTTGGAGCAGGCGTATGAAAATTTCAGATCGATCTACAAGGCGATCAAGTGCGAAACCATAAGTCGCGACGTCGGCAAACTAATAGAAATTTGGAAAATTTAAAGGAGAAAAAATGGGCGTAAGCGTTCAACAACTGCTAATTGTCTTAGTGATTATCGTGTTACTTTTCGGAGCCAAAAAGATCCCCGAGCTCGCAAAGGGCGTGGGCAAGGGTATAAAGACCTTCAAAAAAGAGATGGAGGACGACACGCCTGAAAAGGTCGAGAAAAAGGCGGAGGAAGAGATCAAAGACGCCGAAATCAGCGATACTAAAAAGGCGTAAAGGATTTGAAAAATTTAGTCTTAAACGAAATTTTTAAAATTTTATCTCGCGAAGTCGTTTTAGAAAAACCCAAAGATAAGAGTTTGGCTCATTACGCCTCGCCCGAGGCTTTCGCGTTGGCTAAGGAACTGCGAAAGGCGCCTAAACTCATCGCCGAGGAGCTTGCGGCTAAATTTAAAGATAGCGAAATTCTAAGCGCCGCCGCGGTAAACGGCTATCTAAATTTTCACCTAAAGCCCGCTGTGTTGGGTGCTCTTGCTAAAAATGCTCTTAGCTTGGGCGGCGATTTTGCGAAAAACGACGCGAAACTCGGAGACGGAATTTTACCGGCTTCGGAAAAGATTTGCGCGAGTGAGCCTGCTAGCAAAGACTCTGCTGCAAATCTGGCTGCGAGCGGCAATGACACCGCCAAATCGCAGAATTTCGCCGCTAGCCAAAATTTTATTTCGCAGAATTCCGAAGAGGCGTCAAATTCCGTCGTAGCATCAAATTGCGATGAGGCGCAGAATTCCGCCGCTATGCCGCAAAAAATTCTGCTTGAATACATCAGCGCTAATCCTACAGGTCCGCTTCATATCGGGCACGTGCGCGGCGCCGTTTACGGCGATACGTTCGCGCGCATCGGAGGCTATCTTGGGCACCGCGTCGATACCGAGTATTACATCAACGACGCGGGCAATCAGATCGAGCTTTTGGGCACTTCGATCGCGCTTCGTGCGCGCGAGCTTGCGGGCGAGGACGTGAGCTACCCGGAGAAATACTACCGCGGCGAGTATATCGACGAGATCATCCCTCTTGCGCGCGCCCAATTCGGCGATGAAATTTTCCGCGACGAATCGCGCGTTTTGATCCTTGCGGAGTTTGCTAAGGACGAAGTGCTAAAGATTATCCAAAAAGATCTCGCAGACGCGGGCATTCATATCCAAAACTGGGCTAGCGAAAAGAGCCTCTACGGCGAGCTTGAGCCTACTATTAAGAAGCTTGAGCGCAGCGGCAAGATGTATGAGGCGGAGGGTAAAATTTGGATCCGCTCATCGCAGCTCGGCGATGAAAAGGATCGCGTCGTCATCCGCGAGGATGCGCGTCCGACCTATCTTGCGGGCGACATCGTCTATCACAACAACAAATTTGAGCGCGGTTACGAGCGCTGCATCAACATCTGGGGCGCCGATCACCACGGCTACATCGCGCGTCTAAAGGCTGCCGTGCATTTTCTGGGCTACGACGAAAGCAGGCTCGAGATCATCCTAATGCAGATGGTAAATTTGCTTAAAGACGGGCAGACCTACAAGATGAGCAAGCGCGCGGGCAACGCGATCTTGATGAGCGACGTGCTCGCTGCGATCGGCAGGGACGCGATGCGATTTATCTTTATCAGCAAAAAGGGCGAGACGCCGCTTGAGTTCGACGTGGACGAGCTCGCGCGCGAGGACAGCAGCAATCCGATCTTTTACATCAACTACGCTCACGCGCGGGTCAATCAAATTTTTACCAAAGCGGGCAAGCGCGAGGCGGACGTATTGGGCGCGGACTTCGGCACGCTGGATGAAGCGGGGCTCGGCCTAGCTTTTGCGGCGCTTGGCTTGAATGAAATTTTAAACGACGCTTTTAATTCGCGCGGCTTGCAGAAGCTGCCCGATTTCCTAAAGGCGCTCGCGGCGGACTTTCATAAATACTACAACGAAAACCGCGTCGTAGGCAGCGAGAACGAGGATGCGAAGCTCAAACTGTTCGCGCTTGTAGCGCTTAGTATCCGTACGGCGTTTGCTCTGATGGGTCTAAACGCGAAAGAAAAAATGTAGCCGCACAGGCTACATTTGCGCCGATAGCCTAAATCTCACGAACGAAATTTATGATTTAAATACAAAGCGAAATTTTGCGGCGGAATTTCTGCTGCGAAATTTTATGTTTTGCTTCTGGCTTCGCCGCGAAATTTTGCGGCGGAATTTGATTTAAAATTCTATCGCTATGAAATTTTAAAGCTAGTTCTAAATTTACGGTTCGTAAAATTTCAATTTTAGAATTTTGCGAGCGATTTCGCGGTATTGCTGCAGCGCCTGGCGCGGTTCGTAAAATTTAAAATTCGGCCGTAAATTTATCGCTTGCGGAATTTTGAAATTTTAAAATTTTACGACGCGGAAGCTCTGGGCAAATTTTAAAGTAGAGCTTTAAGGCGGTAAAATTTCATCCGCGAAATTTACTCGGGCGGGATTTGCCTGCAAGACCGCCCCTTAAGCCCCGCGGCGCATCGTCGCAAAAAGGATAGATATGAGAAAGATCATCGACATAACGGCGCTTTCTATCGCCGTTTGCGTCTTGGTTATGGTGCTTTTTTTGCCGTCGCCCGTTTTGTCGTTTAAATGCTACCGCGGCGATGGCGTGGGCTGCGCGCAGCTGGGGCGCGACAAGCTCTCCCGCGGAGATTACGACGGCGCCAAGCCCGCTCTTGCCAAGGCTTGCGAGGCGGGCGAGAAAGATAGCTGTTTTGATTTGGGAGCCCTATACGACGGCGAGGGCAATGCGACGCAAGCGGGCTTATTTTATGACACAGCCTGCGATAAAAATGTCGCCGTAGCCTGCCACAAGCTAGGCAACCTATATCAGCGAGGGCGCCTGAGTAGGGACTTCGTTGCCGCCGCGCAGCGCTACGCCAAGGCCTGCGATTTAGGCTATGCCAAGAGCTGCCACAATGCGGGCGTAGTCTATTACACGGGCGGTTTTGGGCTTGCGGCGGATCCGGCAAAAGCGACGAGCTTTTTCGAGCGAGGCTGTGACGGCGGGATGAGGGACAGCTGCTATAACGCCGGCGTTGCGTATGATAAGGGCCTCGGCGCGCGGCAAAATCGCCACAAGGCGGAGAAGCTTTACGCTAAATCCTGCGAGCTGGGCTTCGGCGACGCCTGCAATAATTTAGGCTATTTGTATCTGAGCGACGGGGATCTGCGCGGATTTTCCAAGGGGCTCGGATGCGTCAAAAAGGGCTGCGACGCAGGCAATAAAAAATCCTGCGAGTTCTACGAGTTTATAAAAGAGAAAATTTTAAAGAAGCAGGGAGATCGGTAGCCCAGCACGCGTTTGCTTGTTTGCCCTGCTTGTCGCGCGCTGTCTATTTTGCGCTATTCGCCTCGCACTGCCTGTTGCGAGATTTCTATTTTGTGCTGTTCGCCGTATGTTGTTTGTTTTGCACTGCTTGTTGCGAGATATTGGTTTTGCGATGGCTTCTGCGATATTGCCGCCGCAGGATTTGGGGTGTTAAAAGAGGGCGCAGACAATCTGGGAGCGCGGCTAAATCAGCGCACGTCCGAGTAGATCGCCGCTGCGGCGTAAATTTCATAAATTTAATCCACCGAATAAAATTTACTCGCGCCGCCGTATCTTTGCAGCGTAAATTTTGCTAAAATTCGCTCCAAGCGCGAAATTCGCTGCGCAAATTTAGAAAAAGGTAAAATTTTGAATATAAACGAAGCCATAGTTGCCACCGCCAAAAAGCAAAAAGAATGCCGGCTGGCATTTGCAAAGTATCTGTTTTTGGGAATTTTATTTATAATAGTGCTGCCCGTGGGCGGCGGGTTTGCCGTAGGGCATCTTTTTGAAAATCGCCTTGCACCGCTATTTTTCATCATTATCTATATTCCGTTTTTTCTCGCCGCGCTAATGGCTAATGCAAGCCGAGTGACCAGCGAGCTGGGAGATTACAAAGCGTTTTATAAAGACGTTTTCGTCCGCGCTGCCATCCGCGAGGTTGATTCAAGTTTTAGCTATGATCCGTTTGCCGGCATCAGCCGTAAAGAATTTCGCAAAATCGGCATCTATTCGCCAGGTGAGTTTCGCGCTGAAGATCAAATCGGAGGCATTTATAACGGCGTCAAATTTAGCCTCAGCGAAGCGACCCACATCCCAAAACGGCGCGACGCTGGAGCTAAGCGACTCGGCGGCGCTAAATTTGCTATCCGCGATAGTTTTTACATGGGAGACGATGAAGGATATGCAGGCCTTTAGCGGCTCGGTCTTGGTCTGCGAGTTTTACAAGAAATTTAGCGGGCAAACGATAGTTGCGAGCCGCACGCTAAACACCAGATTTTTAGGCGAAAAAGAGCAGATGGACGACGTGTTTTTTAGCAAAGAATTTCGAGTTTTTGCGGATGATAAAGTAGAGGCGAGGTATCTTTTGACGCCCGCGTTTATGGAGCGTCTGCGAGAGCTAAAGGAAAAATTCGCGGGGAAAATGGGGCTGAGCGCGGCGTTTATGGACGATAAGCTTTATCTATTTTTAAACGGAGTGAAAAACAAATTTGAGACGACGCTCTTTTCGCCGCCGCCGAGCTTAGAGGACGCCGCGCAGATAAAAAAAGGAAATTTTAGAGCTTTTGCGGGTCATAGATGAGCTAAGCTTGAGATTTTTTAAACAAGCCGAGCGCGATGGATTCAGCGGTTAATCTGTGCGATTTGGCGGTCGACCGCTCATGCGCCGCCTATGCTCTCGCTTTTGAGTTTTACGGATACGCTCTATCATCCGAAGCCTCGTGATTATGTCGCTTTTAAAATTTCATAAATCCTGATTATTTGAAAAACGCAGATCCGTCCTCTTCGTCCGCGATCTGTAGCGTACCGGCAACCGGCAGCGGTTCCGTGGCGGGTGTTTGAGCGCTAAATTTGCGCTCGCAAGCCCGCATTGCTGGTTGCACAAGCGTGTGCCGACACAGAACTACGCTAATAATCGCGAAAGCTTACGCGCCGACTGCGTCTTTTAGGCTCCGTGCGCACAAACCCGCATCCTTTAGCTCGAGCAAAATTTCATCCATTAGCTCCTCTTTGAAAACGTCCAGTATCATCGCGCCGGCGTCCAGCTCGGCATAGCGCAGGGCGGGCTCGCTGAAGTTTTTAAGCTCTTTAAACCGTCGCTCGCCCCGCCTGGCAAATCCGAGCCGAACCTCGTTCGGGCTAAGGCACAGTATGCCGCCCTCGCGAGCGAAATTATACACGCTAAAGCCGTAAAGCTGCGGATCGGCGGCTCTAGCTCGCATGCTCAAAATTTCTTCCAGCCGCGCCTTTGTGCCGTCTAGATCGAGCCCCGTTTGCAGCGCGATCTTGCCGCCCGTGTCGAGCCGCAAAAGCGCTAAAAACGAAGCAAAATCCTGCGCGATGATGTTTTGCTCGTCGCATTCGACGTCGATGTAGGCGATCGCAGGCTGCTCGCTCGCGCGGTAGTCCAGGCACAGGTACCAGTGTCCGTCGCCGCTGAAGGGCACCAGCCCGTCAAGCTTGAAGCTCACGCACTCGCGCTCCTCGCCCCAGCTAAAGCGCGTAAGCGACGGATACGCCTCGCCGATGCCGCTGATGGCGTCCAGCGGGTAGCCCTCTAGCTCGTAGCGCAGGTAGCCGCCGTTTTGCACGCCCAGCATCATGGCAAGCTCGCGCGGCAGGGCGTGTCCTAGCTCCTCCTCCGCGGCTCTCAGCGCCTCGGGCGTGAGCGGATCTTGTAGATAGGGCAGGTAGATCGGCCTGCGCCAGATGTTCGCAAGCTCGTTTGCGTTCATTTTCGCTCCTTTAAATTTACGGGTTAAAATTTCAAGCATGCCTTAAATTTTAAGCTCGAAGCCGAAATCTCGGGCTATAAAATTTTAAAATTTTACGGCGCCGAATTTTTTACGATCCGCTCGCTGTATTCGGCGCGTCTGCAACTATACGGCTCGTCTTTCGGCGGCTTAAATTTAACCTAGATCGGAGCGCGCCGCCGTTTAAATTTAAGCCGCGCCAAGCGGGCTCAAAGCCGCGCGCAGATAAAATTTCATCGTAAATTTATGCAGCCCGAGCATCTATTTAAAGCGGCGGAATTTTGCGGGCGAGCTAAATTTACATTTCGCGCGCCTAATCGAAATCATAATACAGGCTCCATGCGCCGCTTTGCGGGTTTTTGGCAAACATCAAGCTGCCGCCGTCTATGACGTTAAAGCCCGTCTTTTCGTCGCTTGAGATCTGAAAAACGAACTGATAGCCATCGCCGAAGCTCACTTCCGACTGGCAAAAGGAGGGATAGCCGCCGAATTTCGTGCAGTTATAAAACTCCAAGGCGATGTCGTCGTAATACTCGAGCCCCTCCGTCTCCTCAAGACGCAAAATTTCATCTATGGCGTTCGCATCCAGCCCGCCGCCGTCCCAGCTCGCGACGTCGTCCGCGGCAAATTTTGGCTGCAAAGGAAAGGGTCTTATCTGCGAGCGCGGATTTGAAAGCTCCTTTATGACGAGCTCGCTTACGTCGCTATACTCTCGGATTGTCCATAGGCCGTCCATCTGCTCAGGGGATTTGCCGATGAGATCCTGCGAAATGAAGACCGCAAGCAGCTTGACGCCGTCCAAGACCTGCGGTACGTAGGGCAGCGCGGGCAGGTAAAACTGTGCCAGAGGAAGCATCTGCGCGCCATTTTGATCCGTCGGTAGCTCCTCGTCCGCCGCGCAGGCGAACACGCGGCCGATCCAGCACTCATCGATCGCGCCCTCGCGGCCTCACGCCGCCCGTCTGAAAATAGGTGATCTTGCGCGCGATCTTGCGTTGCAGCTCCTTAATCTTTTCTTGCAGATCTGTTTGCATTCGCGTCCTTTTTGGTTGGAAGTTTAGCGCTTTTGTGAAATTATAGCGTAAATTTTACCCGCCGCCGTGAGCTAAATTTGCGGCGCAAGGAGTTGCGAAAAGTAAGCTTAAAGCTTTTTGAGAGTAAAATTTAAACAGACCCACGTAGGCGGTAAATTTAATCAGAAGGAGCGAAGATGACGAAGGATCAGTGCTGCGTTTTAAAGCATTTGACGGCAGGCGAAACGGATGGTTTTGAAAAGATAGGCGAGCTTGATGACGGCGAGTTTTTGGATGCGCTTATCGGAAAAGGGCTTGTTTGGATGCTTGACTGGGTCGGCGAGGACGAGACGGGAGATGTAGGCAAATTTATCAGCTCTAGGCTTGATGCGCTGCAAAGCGGCGTATCACTAGAGTGCGATAAAATTTACGCAAGGCTTGCTTTTAATGCGAAGCTTTTAGAATTTTAGCTTATTAATGAGCGTGGAGGAAAAAAATTTGATTGAAGAAATACGGCAAATAACGATAACCAAAGATGATTTTTTAGGTATAAACTTAGACGAAATATTAAAAGACACAAAATATTTTCATGATTACAGTTCTAAATTCGCGTACTTGTGCGAGGAAAATTTTAAAAACGGGGATTTAAAAGTAAGTAAGGTATTTTATTTATTAAGGGACGCTTGCTCTATGACCTGTCTCTTATACACATCTCCGAGCCCACGAGACCGATCAGTAT